>DATMVU010000801.1:0-12937 GCA_035562875.1 Actinoplanes sp.
CGACGGTGTCACCCCCGACATCCTGACCCTGTCCAAGACACTCGGGGCCGGCCTGCCCCTGGCCGCGGTGATCACCAGCACCGAGATCGAGCAGACCGCCCACGACCGCGGATTCCTCTTCTTCACCACACACGTGTCGGATCCGCTGGTCGCCGCGGTCGGCAACACCGTCCTGGACGTCTTGGAGACGGAGAGACTGGACACCCGGGCGGCGGAACTCGGCGCGTACCTCCGCAACGGCTTGCACGATCTGGCCGAGAAGCATCAGATCATCGGCGACGTACGCGGCCGCGGGCTGCTCGTCGGCCTGGAACTGGTCCTCGACCGCGAGTCCCGGCGCCCGGCGAACGAACTGGGCACCGCAGTCACCCACCGCTGCCTGGAGCTGGGCCTGCACATGAACGTGGTCCAGCTCCCCGCGATGGGCGGCGTCTTCCGGATCGCCCCCGCACTGACCTCGACGACCACCGAACTGGACCTCGGCCTGGAAATCCTGGATCAGTCCATCACCGACGTGATGCGGTCGAGCACATCGGTGTAGTGGTGTCGCCGGTCCGGGCGGGCGTGGCCCGACGCGTACCGCAGGGCGGGCACCGCTGCCTGACCGAATCCGGTCAGAGCCTCGGCGGCCGCCCGCCGGACCGCGGTATGCGGGTGCACCAGCAGGCCGACGATCGCCGGGATCGCCGGCTCGTACCGGCCGTGCCCGAGCGTGCCGATCGCCGACCGGACCACCTCCGGTGCCGTGTCCTCCAGCAGAACCGTCGTGTTCCGCAGGTAGGTGTCCCGATCAAGCAGCCGGCGGCCCAGCCGGTGAGCATGCGCCCGCACCCGCGACTCCGGATGCCGGATCAGTTCACCCAGCAGTTCCTGCAGTTCCGGATCGGCCTTCCCGGAGTCCTCGGCGGCTTCGGCGAGCTGGGTGAGCGCCCGCCGGACCTGGTCAGCGCGACCGTCTCTGACCAGCTCGAACAGTTCGCTGCGGGACGGTCCGGCCCGGCCCGCGGTGGCTTCCGGTCGCTGTCGGAGCGCCACGAGGGCGTCGGCATCCGCAACTGCCGCGCCGGTACGACGGATCGGCCCCTCGGTGATCAGCAGCCGGTCCGCGAGCTCGCCGTGCCCGTCAGCCCGCAGCCGCCGGACGGTTTCGGTCAGCGCTGCGGTACGCACCAGCGGCCGGTCCGCGATCAGGTCGAGGAAACCCCACGAACCAGCGGCCAGCCGGCTGCGGAGCCCGTCGGCGATCGTGTCGGCGGGAATCCGCGACAGAACGGCGCCGCCCGCCGCGCGGACCGCTGCATCCTCATCCACCCACCACTCCAGCATCAGCGGAAGCAGCCACTCCAGTTCCGTCCCCCGAAGCAGAGTCACAACCCGCACGACCCGCTCCGGCGAGAAGCTGCGTAGCTCCGCGCCGAGAAGAGCCAGACCAGGCGCAAGGTCGGGGGCGGGGCCGGGAGCAGGGCCGAAGGTGGCCAGGGATTGCGCCAGCTCGGTGGTGATCTCCACGTCGGCTCGTCCACTCAGGAACGATCGGAGGACCGCCAGCCTGATCTCCGGCTCCGGCCAGTCCCGTAGTGCCGTGGCTGCGGCGTCGCGCCGGTTCGGGTCCGGTGACGCGAGGCCGGCGAGGAGACGGGCACGCTGGGCGGCCGATCGCGGCTGGTCGAGATCGCCGTCCCGGGGATTGCGGGAGTCGGCGCTGCGCAGTTCGGCGAGGGTCCAGGGGGCGGCCCCGAGCGGCTGGAGTTCCTCCATCCAGTCCAGAATCGCGGTGCGAACCTCCCGGCCCGCCGAGGGATACACGTCCGCGAGAGCGGAGAGGCGGCTTCGGGACGGTACCCCGGTTTCGCCACGGCCCCGGAACGCAGCGAGCGTGGCCGGGGAACGCACGGCACTGTCGAGCGCGATCCGCCATGCGTCTGCGGCTTCTGCCGAGGAGGTCCGTGGGGAGGAACCACCCGCAGGGGAGAGCCGGGACTGAGGGCTTGACGGTGAGGCGGGCGCCTGGGGTGCGGTGATGGCGAAGGCGTCGCGGAGCACGGTGGTCGCCGTCGGCCAGGGGGCTGTTGCGAGAGCCTTGTCGACGTCGGCCCGGGTGGGGATCGCGCCGCACAACCGGAGCAGCGGCAGCACGGAACGGCTTCCGGCCGGCGGGAGTCTTCGCAGCTCGGCCGCCAGGTTCAGGGCCCGGGCCGGGGGCAGGGTGGGTGCCACGGCTTCGAGGATCGGCAGGACGTCCGCGTGGGACAGCCCGGATACCAGGGTGTCGACGGCGCCCGCGAACACCGCGACCTCCGCGGCCGACCACGGTGCGGGGCAGATCTGGACGAGGAGCGGGAACGTTGCCGGATCGGTGGCGGCCAGCCGCAGCCAGTCGGTGAGCAACGGGCGCAGACCGGTGGGATTCCCCGGCGGGCGGTGCACGAGCCGTAGAGCCGCCTCGGTATCCCAGACTCCACTCGTCAGCAGTGTGAGATCAGGCGACGGGACGGCCGGAGCCGTGATCCCGTGGGCCGCCAGTTGTTCCGACAGGTCGGCGACGGTTCCGGAATGGAGCCGGATCCGGTCCGTCGCGATCAGGCCGAGCAGCGCCGCGGCGATCGGTGATCCCTGCCGGGTCAGGGTGCCGACCGCCTGTGCCGGCAGCAGTCGATCGAGCCCGCTCAGCAGCAGATCACGGCTCCGATCGTCGGTGGCCTGCTCGGCTGCCGCCAGAACGGTCGCGGGGTAGGCGTCCCCGAGAGTCGCCCGGAGCGCTTCCACGAGGGTGGCCCGCAACCCCGGATTGTCGTGCCGGCCGAGCCAGAACAGCATCTTCGGTACTGCTTCCGGCGCACCGGCCCGGATCAGGGCTTCCGCCGCGGTCTTCTTGACGTTCATGGTGGGGTGGTCGAGTCCGGTTGCGATCACCGGCGCCGCCCATCGGGCCCCGAGCTGCCCGAGCGCCGACAGCACCTGCCGGACGGTCTGCGCGTCTCCGGCGGCTGCCGCCCGGATCAGGCCGGCCGACATCGCCTCCGCGTCGCCACCGGTGTCGCCGGTGGCGAGCAGGGCGATCACCTGCTTGCGTACGTGCCGGTCCCGGCTCCGGAGCAACCGGTGCACGCGGGAGTGTGTCCCCGGATAGGGCGCCTCCCGTAGCAGGGCGAGTAGCACGACCTGTTCCCCGGCGGACAGATCGGGCCGGTCGAGCAGGTCCAGTGCGAGGGTCGCGACCAGGGCGTTCCCGGCTTCTCTCGGATCGCCGGCCGTCCGCAGGCAGTAGGGCCTGAGTTTCCCCCGCTCGTGCAGACGCGCGCCGAGGTCCCGGATCGCGGTGACGACCTCGTGATGGACGACCGGTTCGGCCGCGGGCCGGTGGTAGCCGTCGCCGGGGGAACCGGGCGACGCCGCCGAATCGGGGGAGGCCGGAACAGCGTCCGGTGGCGCGGCGAGATCCGCCACCAGCCGGAGCAGGACGTCGCTGACGGCGGGCAGGGTCGAGGCGTCGCCGTTGCGGGCCAGGACCAGCAGTGAATGCTGCGGATCGTCGGCGTCCACCCCGGCGGTGAGCAGCGTGAGCTCCCGCGAGTCGGCGCCACCGAGATCGGTGATGATTCGCCGGGGCAGGTCGTGCGGGTTGAGCCGTTCCAGGATCCGGCGCCGTTGCCCGGGATCCTCGGTGAGGTGCCAGAGCAGTTCGGTGGCCCGGTGCTGGACCGTGTCCAGGTACGGCGCGATGGCACCGTCCGGATCGAGCGCACCGTCCGGACCGTCCAGTCCGAGGGCGCCGGCCAGCACGGCGACGGTCCGCGAGCCGCCGATGGCTTCCAGCGTGCTGAGTGCGGCGCCCGGCGCTCGTGGCAGCACGTCGAGAACCGCCTCCTCGGCCGCTTCGTGGCGCAGCTCCCGGATCGCGTCCAGGATCGGTTCCGGCCGGGTGGCCCCGGGCAGCAGCGCGGTCACCGCGGCACCCACCGGAAGGTCACCGCTGCCGTGCCGGTCCAGTTCGACAAGCAGTTCCAGCCGTCGCGCGCTGAGCGGTCCCGCGCCGATCAGGGCACGGAACGCCGCGTGCCGGCAGGTGAACAGGATCGCCGTCACCTCGGCGGCGGAGATCCGGTGGTCGGCCAGCGCCAGATCCACAACGGCCGCCGCATCGTCATCACCCGGGAAGATCCCACGCCGGTGCAGTGCCCGCAGCCCACCGACCGACGCCGCACCGAACAGCAGCGGATCCTCCCCGGCGACCGCGACCATCCGGGGGATCTCGGCTCGCCCGGCCAGCTCACCCAGGGCCCGCAGCGCCTTCTGCCGGGCCCGCGGTGGTGCGCCGGCCTCCGTGACGACCGTCCAGAGCAGCTCACCGTGCCCGTGCCGGCCGGCGACCGTGATCGCGGCCTCGACCGTGGCAGGGTCGGCGAGGAACCGGTGCAGGCGCAGCCGGGGGAGAGGACTCAGCGCGGCCCACGGTTCAGCGAGTTCCCGCAGCACCTCGACGGCCACCGCCGGACTCGGTGTGTCGAGCAGCCGCTCCAGATGAGCGCAGGCCCGGGCCGGAGACAGCAGCGCCGTGCGCACCAGCTGTAGAGCAGCGCTGTGCAGCACCGGATCATCGCCGCCGGCCAGGACACCGATCAGCTCGTCGGCCCGCTCCAAGCCGGCCGCCACGATCCCGGCGACGGCCTGGTAGAGCATCTCACCGGCGGGTTCCGCCCGGACGGTGGCCGGCTCGTTGACGATCTCCGCCCGCAGCCAGGCGACCCGGACCACCACCGGCAGGTCGGCGCTACGCCACCGGGGCCGCCGATCCGGTGGGACGAACCGCCAGAGCCGCTGGTGCAGCCCGGCAAGCAGCAGGTCCGCCTCCGGCACGCCGGTCAGTGTGGACGGGATCTGCTCCGCGATCGCGGCGCTGTCGGCTCCGGGCCGGTCGAGCCGCTCACCGAGACGAACCAGCAGGTCCAGGTCTCTCATGCGGCCCGATGCTAGCCGGAGTCCCCGATCAGGCCACCCGGGTCATCCACCGGGGGACAACGCCGGACCGGGATGTCCTCAGGGCTGAGGCCGACGGGGTTGCACACCGGGCGTGACCGGTTCTGGCCACCGCATTCGGCCCGGCGGTCGCGGGTCGGCCCGGTGTGCCGCATCGCTTGCGGGCGGCGGCGGGACCGTTCCGTGGTCCGTACCCGCAGAGTTTGATCTTGATCTTCCGGGGTGGTCAGGACCGCAACCGGCGGGCGTCGGCGACCACCTTGCGCCAGCCGGCCCGGACCGCGAACATCTTGTCCCGGTTGTCGTTGCGCCAGGGCCCGATCCGCTCGGCGAGCAGCGGCATCGCGGCCAGGTAGGCGGGCCGGCGGCAGTCCGCGTCGGCCTTGAACGCCTTGTTGACCGCAAGCAGGCCCTTGCGCCATTTCGGGCTCGCGGGCTGGCCGGGGCGGGGTGCCTGATCACCGTTGATCCGCGGGGTGGCCAGGAAATCGCTGCGATCGGTGACGGTGAATCCGTATCGCTGCTTCATGCAGCCCGGATAGCCGGCCATCGCGCTGACCACCGCCGGGTCACGTTGTACCGGATCCAGCAGGTCGGTCAAGCCGGCGAGTTCGGCGACGCCGGCCGGTGGGGCGAAGTCGTGATAACCACGCGACTGGAACACCGCCGAACACTTGTTCAGGACCGGCAGATCGGCCGGGGCGACCCGCCGCTCCAGTGCTCCGGCCCGTTTCAGGCGGGCCACCGCGAGTTCATTCAGCACGATCCGGCGTCCGAGAGTGGTCAGC
This sequence comes from Actinoplanes sp., assembly GCA_035562875.1. Lineage (GTDB taxonomy): Bacteria > Actinomycetota > Actinomycetes > Mycobacteriales > Micromonosporaceae > Actinoplanes. Next base: position 5,766 of record DATMVU010000801.1, read on the forward strand.
GAGTCCGCGACTGTCGCCCGGCCGTCGCCGTAGCCGAGATCAGCCTCGGTGAAGATGTCATAAAAACTGACGAACGGCAGCGGGGTGTACGTGTGACCGGCCTCCCGCATGCAGGCCTCGATCCCGCCCTCGACCCGCTGATAGTTGAGCAGTTCGGCCGACTTCAGCTCTTCGAGGTCCCCGGTGATGTCGACGACCAGCTTGTCGAGCAGCGCCGCGGTGGCCGCCGGCTCGGGGGCGGTCTCGGACTGTGCGCCGCACGACACCTGTGATGCGGACAGCAGCACGGCGGCCAGCATCCCCGCCACCTTCTTGACCCGGTTCATGGCCGGTCAAACGACGGGCTGTCGCCACCGGTGACGCGGGTGCGCGTTTCGATCGCCATTTGCGGTTGATTCACGGGCACGGGAAATGATCGTAGACGTCGTCGTACTCGAATTCCTCGTCCAGTCCGCCACCGTCGAACTTGAGTCCCCAGGCCGTCTCGTCAGCGTCCTTGACCTGCTAAGACGTCATCCAGTGGGTCGGGTGAGCCGCACTCCGAGAATGGTGACGTACTGGCGGGACTCCGTCGACGCGGCACTCTCCGAATCCAAGCCCGAATTGATTGTTCAGACATTGGGAAAACCGAGAGACCACTGTCGGCGATACGGGTTCGTGTTCCCCCGTTACCCATGATCATCGCAGGTCGCGCACAGTTCGAGCACGGCCGATCAGCAAGATCGGCCCCGAGGGGCTCTTGCGGGATCGGCGATCTTTAGGGCAGCCTAACGAAGGCAAGGCTAAGCTACCGAAGGATCCACGCTCGATGTTCGTCTGCATCTGTCACCACGTTCGCGAGCGTGAGGTCCGGCTCGTCATCCGAGCCGGTGCGCACACCGAGGAGTCCGTCGGTGACGCATGCGGCGCGGGCACCGGCTGTGGCAGCTGCCTGGACCGGATCTGTGACCTGATCGAGGAGGAGACCGCAGACACGCGCCTACCGCTAGTCGCTTAGCGTCACCGATTGGTTACGCTAACCCCAGTTTGAGCCATAACTGGGGGTATTTGGCATGCAAGGCGACGCCCGTGTTCTCGAGTTTCTCAACGAACAGCTCACTGCGGAACTGACCGCTATCAACCAGTACTTCCTGCACGCCAAGATGCAGGAGAACTGGGGCTACACCGTGCTGGCGAAACACACCAAGCACGAGTCCATCGACGAAATGCGGCATGCGGAGGTCCTCACCGACCGCATCCTGTTCCTCGAAGGGCTCCCGAATTACCAGAAGCTGTTCTCGCTACGAATCGGCGAGACGGTCAAGGAGCAGTTCGAGTGCGACATGAAGGTCGAAGTCGAGGCCGTCGACCGGCTCCGCCGGGGCCTGGAGTACATGCGCTCGATCGGGGACGTCACGTCCGCGCGCATCTTCGAGGACATCCTCTCCGACGAGGAGCACCACGTCGACTACCTGGAGACCCAGCTCGGCCTGATCGAGAAGCTGGGTGAGGCCCTCTACCTGCAGAACGTCACGGAGCACCCCGAGGCCGGCTGACCGCCGGGGCCCCGCCGTCCATGCCGCGCAGGCGCAGATCCACCTCATCGGAGATCACCGCACGCCAGCGGCGGGCCTTCTCCTTCAACTCGTCGATCAGATCCAGGGCCTCGGCGCGTTTCGCGTCGAGGCCGGCGATCCTCTCCGCATGAGCGTGCCGGGCGTCGGCGATGATCGTCGACGCCCGCAGCTCGGCGTCGCTGATCACCCGGGCGGACTCGGTCGCCGCCTTCCGCAGCACCGCCGCCGCCTCCCGGTGGGCTTCGGCGAGATGCTCCTCGGCGGTACGACGGGCCAGATCGAAGATGTGCGGGTTCACCGCGGCGGAGTCGTCGGGCAGGCCCTGCCCCGGGAAGCCGGCCCGGCCCGCGGTCCAGGCGATCTCCAGCTCACCGGGCCGCCCGGAGTTCCACGCGAACTCCAGCCCGTTCGGCCGGGCGCCCTCACTCTGCGCGCGTGCCGCCTCCGACCGGGCCTCCTCCAGCTCGGCCAGCACGGCCCGGGCGTGATCCTCGGCCCGGTCCCGATCCCGTTCCAGCCGGCGCAGATGCCCCACCAGGTCGTCACGTTGCAGCTGCTGCGCGAGCGCCTCGTTCTCGTCCCTCAGCCGCCGCATCTCCAGTGCCACGTCGTCGAGGAACGTGTCCACCTCGGCCTCGTGGTAACCACGGGCACCCGGCGCCGGTGGGGTGAACTCGACGCCGCTGACGTCGGAGGGAGAGATCGACACCGACGAGTCCTGCCTTTCCTGACGTATGTAAATGGCTGTGCACGTTCCCATACCGCTGCGAACTGCTGCCCGAGCGAGATAGGCACCACCTACCGAGCCGACCGACCGGCCGATCGCGATATCGCGGTCACGCATGCCTCCGAAAACCGTCAGAAACCCATCCCGTGCCCCCGCACACACGCAGGAAGCACGTCGTCACGAAGTGAACGCGACCACACTTTCAATGTCAACACCGAGTATCCGAAAAGCACCCAGAACGTAATCGCATCGCCGAATTTCCACCCGCCGATCACCTGACCGTCAATGCCGGGCCGTGTCGCTCGCCACGCTCCGTTAAAGCGAAGCCCGCCCCCGATGCGGGCCCGTCCGGATCCTATTCGGATCGAGAAACCTGACGGAAGGTGCGTAAGGCAAATACTCTCAGTACGCAAACCGCCGACCGGTCGAATGCGCTGCACCCCGCCACGTTCCGTTCCCGCTCGCTCGCTCGTCCGTCCGTCCGTCCGTCCGCCCGCCCGCTCGCCCGTCCGCCCGTCCGCTCGCTCCCTTGCCGGTCGGCTGCCAGCCTCGCCCGCTTGGCCGCCTCGGAGTCATCCTCCGTCCTGCCGGTGTGCCGAGTTGCGGTGCGGTTCGAGCCTCGACTCGGCAACGGTGGTGGGGCGGCGATGACGGGGTGAGTTTCGGCGCGGGGCGAGCCGTGGTCCGGGACTTGGGGGTCTGCGCTCTATGACTCGGCCACCGGTATCGATGACGTCGGGTTCAGCGGGCCCCGCCATGGCGGCCATCGCAACCGTCGGGAGCCTGGACGGGCGATGTGGCCGGGATCGGTCTGCGGGTTCGCCGCCGCTGACCGCCGGAGTCGTCCTTGCCTCGGCAGAGGGCGGGGACCCAGGCGGGGGAAGGCGGCCGGTCCGGGTGCGAAGTTACATTCCCGGGGAAGGCGGACTCCACACGGCGAGGACATCCGGGTGCGAGCCGGTATTCCGGGTTATGACGGACATCCGGATTCTAGTAGGCATTCCGGGTGGTGACGGACATCCGGGTGGGGTGCCCGAACCGGTGCGACCCCACCCCGATGGTGTCAAGACCTCCTCATGGTCTTGGTGGGAAGTATCGGCCGGAGGCGTGGCGGTTACCGCGCGGTCGGATGACGACGGCGTGACAAAACTCGAGGTGGGAAACCGTCAAGGAACTGTCACGTTCCCGTGCGGGATCCGTTTCACCGGTCGGCGACCGTCGGAGGCCTAGCGGGAAGAGGTGAGTGCCGGTGACGGGACTGCTGGGGTCGAGCGGTGTTCGGGTGAGCGAGCGTGACGGGTTCGCTGTCGTGACGGTTCGCGGGGACATCAGCCGGCGGATGGTGCCGGGGTTGCGGGACGTTCTGTCCTGGGCGGTGGACAATCACGCCGGCGTGGTCGTCGATCTGGCCGGGGCCTCCGGTATCGACCGGGATGGTCTGGCACTTCTCCTGCAGAGTCAGGATCGTGCCTTCCTGCGGCACAGCGAGGTCTGTTTCGCGCAGCCGTCGCCGTCGCTGCTGCAGTCGCTGAGACTGCTCCAAGCCGATGCGATGTTCCTGATGGCCGGGGACTGCGATTCGGCGCTGCGCCGACTGCGTGACGGCACCCGGGTCTGAGACGCGACCGCGGGAAGGCCGCGGTGCAGGGAAGTCCGCGGTGTTGAGGACGTCAGAAACGGGAATGCCCGGCTGGTCACCAGCCGGGCGTCGTGTTCTTCCCGGGTCAGGCGTGTCTGTCGTGGCCGCGCCAGCTCGCCACGGCGAACCCGATGACGAGCAGCCCGACGACGATGTCGTTGATGGTGGCGGCCGGTGCCAGGGCGTTGTAGCCGCGAACGAACGGTGCCGCCAGCAGCCAGCCGCCGAGGAGGATGCTGACCAGGGCGAGCCGGTCGGTGTGGTGCCGTGGGCTGAGGACCCGGATGAAGGCGAGCGCGACGATGGTGAGCCCGACCGCCACGTCGTTGAGGCCGGGGTACGCCAGTCCGGCTTTGGCGTGGTCGAGTATCAGCGGTGAGCTGGTCAGCCACAGTCCGACGAGCACGAGTACCTCGCCCGGCGTGTGGGCCATCTCGTCGACGAGGCGGCGGGTGCCCTGTGCTGCCGAATGGACATGTGCGTTCATCGAAAGTCGTCCTCCCCGTAGAGACCTACGGAGATTGTTGCATCGGAATCGCACCGCTTCGGAAGGATTCGTGGGGATTACTGAAGCTGGGTTCGTTGAAGGTCAGTGCGGTCGGCTCGTCCGGGAATATCGGGAACATCCCGTCCAGATGCATGGTGTGCAGCACTGTCATGACAAAACGGGACGGTGCCACCAAGGAAAGGCCGCCGCCACGGCGCTTGGTGCACCGGTAGGCGCGGACCAGGAGTCCCAGTCCGGCCGAATCGATCACCGCGGCGTCGCGCATGTCGACCACCACGTCCCGGCCGGATTCGGCGGCGTCCATCAACGCCGGCCGCACCTGGTCGACCCGGTGCAGGTCCAGGTCGGTGTGCAGGACCACGATCCGGGCGCCGTCCTCCGCATCACGCACCGTGTAGACCTCGGCGGTTGTGGGAGTGCCGGTCTCGGGGCCGGGCGCGGGTGACGGCACCGGGGCGGGCTCGGCGCATTGCGGGCACCGGTGGGAGCCGGTGGCGAACGGTGACCCGGTCCACCCGAGCGTGGTGATCGACGGCCACACCACGTCCTCATCCCGGACCACGTCGGTGGTCTGCCGGCTCTCCCCGCAGCTGTCACAGATCACCGTGACCAGACCCTCACCGTCCCCGATGATCGCGGTCATCGGGTCTCCCCCCGGCTGATCCGGCCCGGCGCGGAAGGCGAACCGAGGCCCGGCGAACGAGAGGCCGGCGAACGAGAGGCCGGTGAACCGGAGGCCGGCGAATCCGGGGCTGGCGAGCCGGAGGCCGCAGAACCGGAAGCCGGTGAACCGCTCGAAGGACGGGACGACGGCCGGTCGGCGGTCATCGCGACCACCGCCACCCCGGCGGCCGCGAACAGCACCTGCAGCACGATCTCCAGCGTGGTCGGGCCCGGCCGGTCCGAGTTGGCCATCCGGGCGATCACCGTGGCCAGCACCGCGGCGGCCACCCCGGCGGCCACCGGCAGCCACAACGGCACGTTGCGGCCCCGGCGGGTCAGGACCCGGCCGGCGATGCCGACGACGGCTCCGACGGCCACTGCGGTGATCAGACTGAACCCGGTCACGGCGGACCTCCTTTACCGACGGGCATGCTGTTGACATCCGCCAGACTGCCCGCCGTCATCTGCGAACCTTTCCCGCACCCATGACAATCGCGTGACAAACGGTTCTCCGGCCGGTTCCACCCGATCCGCACCACGCCGGCGGGACAATCATGGGGACATGAGTGCCGTACTGCTGATCGAGGACGACGACCGGATCCGCCTGTCCCTGGCCATGGCCCTGGAGGACGAGGGGTACACCGCCCATGCGGTCGCCACCGCGGAGGAGGGGCTGGCGGCGCAGCGCGCGCACCGGGCCGACACGGTGCTGATCGACCTGATGCTGCCCGGTATGGACGGCTACGAGTGCATCCGGCAGATGCGCCGCGACGACGACGTGCCTATCGTGGTGGTCAGTGCCCGCGACGACACCCACGACATCGTCGCCGCGCTGGAGGCGGGCGCCGACGACTACGTGGTCAAACCGGTCGCCGTGAAGGAGCTGGCCGCCCGTCTGCGGGCCTTGCGCCGGCGTGCGCGGGCGGTCACCGCGCAGCCCGCGGCTCCGACGACGTCGGTGTTGACCTTCGGTGACCTGGAGGTACGACCGGAGGCCGGTGAAGTCCGTCTCCGCGGTGAGCCGGTGGCCGTCACCCGCACCGAGTTCCGTCTGGTCTGCGAGCTGGCCGACCATCCGGGCCTGGTGCTGTCCCGGCAGCAGCTGCTGCAGCGGGTGTGGGGTCACGAGTTCGGTGACGAGCGGGTGGTGGACGTGCACGTGGGCCGCCTGCGCCAGAAGATCGAGGACGAGACCGGCAACCCACGACATCTGGTGACTGTCCGTGGTCTGGGCTACAAGCTCCAGCCGTGAGACCGATCGGCCTGCGTGCCCGGGTGAGCGCCGCGTTCGCCCTGGGTGCGCTGATCCTGTCGGCGTGCGTGAGCCTGGTGTCGTACGAGTCGACCCGTAACACCCTGTTCGGGGAGCGGGAGCGGGCCGCGATCCGGGCCACCTATTACGACGCCGCGGTGGTGAACGCGGGGGTGACCATCGCCGACCCGAACGTTCTCGACGTGTTGCGCGCGCTGGACACCGGTTCGGACCGTTACGTGCTGCTCTTCCTGGAGGGGCAGTGGCATTCCCGGAGTGCTGATCCGGCTGCCGACATCGCCGTACCCGAGAAGTTGCAGCAATTGACGGCGGGCGGTGAGGCGGGCGCACAACGCATCCGCCGCGATGGCCAGCCGGCTTTGATAGTGGGTATCCCGATCGGGTCCGGCGCGGTCTTCTACGAGATCTTCTCGCTCGCCGAGTTGCAGCGCACCCTGCAGACGCTGGCGCTGGTGCTGACCGCCGTCGCCATCATGGTCGCGGCGGCCGGGGCGGCGGTCGGCTGGTACGTGACCCGGCACGCCCTGCATCCGCTGACCGCCGTCGCCGAGGCGGCCCGGGGGATAGCCGGCGGTGATCTGACCACCCGCCTGGATCCGGACGCCGAACCCGACCTGGCCCCGCTGTCGGCCGCGTTCAACGAGATGGCCGACCAGCTCAGCCGGCGGCTGGAACGGGATCGCCGGTTCGCCGCCGACGTCAGTCACGAGCTGCGGTCGCCGTTGCAGACCCTGGAGGCCGCGGCGAGTGTGCTGCACAAGCGCCGGGACACCCTGGACGACCGGTCGGCCGCCGCGATCAGCCTG
>DATMVU010000802.1:0-3501 GCA_035562875.1 Actinoplanes sp.
GGACGGGGCCACCACCGGGACCTCCCGGCGCAGCGACCGGTACGCCGCCTCCCGCACCGCGGCGATCGGTTCCGGCTCGTCGTCGGTGATCGGCGGGGCGAACGGCGAGAGCAGTGCCACGACCAGACCCGGATGCGGCAGTGTCGGATCGTCGAGGGCGATCACCCGGGCGAAGGAGTCCAGCTCCCACCAGCGCAGCGCGGCGGGGTACGGACCACCGGCCGGCGCCCAGCCCAACTGCACCGGCTCGCTTGTCGACGGCACGCGCAGACCGAGGGTCCGGTCGCCGGACGGCAGGTCGATGTCCAGGGTCAGGGCGTAGCCGGCGACCACCGGGAACGTCACGCGCACCTGGGCGGGGAGGTCGTCGCTGCCGGTCAGCCCGCCGGTCCAGAAGTCGGGATCCATGATCAGGCGCTGCATCACCTCGGAAACGGGCATGCCGCCATCCTGCCCGGCGCAAGTTCGCGGTGCTAAACCCGATACCCTGGTAATCCCATGTCTGTTCTGAACTCCGCCCAGCAGAAAGCGGTAGCCGAGTTGCTCCGCGTGTCCCCCGTCGCCGATGAGCTCGGGCGGAGGTTCGCCGACGCCGGACACGAGTTGCACCTGGTCGGCGGCTCGGTCCGGGACGCGTTGCTTTTTGGTTTGGGTGACGACCTGGACTTCTGCACCGACGCTCGGCCCGAGCAGACCCTCGACGTGGTCAACGGCTGGGCCGACGCGATCTGGGAGACCGGGCGTGAGTTCGGCACGATCGGCATCCAGAAGGACGGGTTGCGGATCGAGATCACCACGTACCGGGCCGAGGCCTACGACGGGGTGACCCGGAACCCGGTGGTCTCCTACGGCACGTCGCTGCACGACGACCTGTCGCGGCGGGACTTCACCATCAACGCGATGGCCGTCTCGGTGCCGGGGCACGAGTTCACCGATCCGTTCGGCGGGCTCGACGACCTCGCCGCCCGGGTGATCCGGACCCCGGCCGCACCTGCGCAGTCGTTCGGTGACGACCCGCTGCGGATGCTGCGGGCCGCCCGGTTCGCCGCGAAACTGGGGTTCGAGGTGGCCGAGCCGGTCGTCACCGCGATGCGGGACATGGCCGACGACCTGGACCGGATCACCGCCGAGCGGATCCGGGACGAGTTCACCAAGCTGATGTGCGCGGCCGATCCGCTCACCGGCCTGCGGCTGCTCGTCGACACCGGGCTGGCCGACCGGTTCCTGCCGGAGATCGCCGGGCTCAAGCTGGAGATCGACGAGCACGCCCAGCACAAGGACGTCTACGAGCACACGCTGATCGTGGTCAGCAACGCGATGCGGCTGGAGGGTGACACCGGCCCGGACTTCGTGCTGCGGATGGCCGCGCTGATGCACGACGTCGGCAAGCCGGCCACCAAGGCGGTCGGGCGGGACGGCCGGGTCAGTTTCCACCACCACGAGGTGGTCGGCGCGCGGCTCACCAAGCAGCGGATGAAAGCCCTCAAATACCCCAAGGACGTGACCTCCGAGGTTGTCGGACTGGTCGCCCTTCACCTGCGGTTCTATGGGTACGGCCGGGGCGAGTGGACCGACTCGGCGGTGCGCCGCTACGTGACCGACGCCGGGCCGCTGCTCTCCCGGCTGCACAAACTGACCCGCTCCGACGTCACCACTCGCAATCGGCGCAAGGCTGCCGGGCTGGCCGCCGACTACGACGCCCTGGAAGACCGGATCGACCGGATCGCGGCCGAGGAGGACCTGGCGAAGGTCCGCCCCGACCTGGACGGCAACGCGATCATGGAGCTGCTCGGGGTGCCACCGGGCCCGATCGTCGGGCAGGCGTGGCGGCACCTGAAGGAGCTCCGGCTCGACCGCGGGCCGCTGGACCGGGACGAGGCCGAGGCGGAGTTGCTCAAGTGGGCCCGGGAGCAGGGCCACATCGCCTGAGATGGATACATCGGCCGAACGGCTGGTGACGCCGAAACGGTAGCGTTCTACGTTGGCTCAGTGATCGCCGTACGCAAGCGGGCCTTTGCTGCCCTTCTCGCTCTCGTCCCCGCTGCCGGGCTCCTCCTCGGCGCGCCCGCGCAAGCCGCAGATCTAGACATCACCGTCAAGTCGGTCACGCTCAGCAAGAGCACCCTGGTACTCGGCTCCAAGGCGGGCTGCGGGATCGTCAACTTCACCGCTGTGCTGAGTGCACCGCTGCCCTCCACCGGTACCGAATTCGCCGGTGTCGGCGTCGACGTGCACGAGCCCGGCACCGGCGACGTCATCGCGGGTGAGCAGTTCACCCAGGTCGGCTCGACGGCTACGTACAAGGGCGCGGTGAAGATCTGCGGCCAGTACACCGCCGGCCGTTACCGGGCCGATGTCTACGGGGTGGTGGCGCCGAAGACCGGGGACTACCAGACCACCAATACCGTCAGCAAGTCGATCTACCTCAAGCGGCCGTCGACGCTGACCCTCAACGCCACCCCCGAGCCGGTGGTGAAGGGCAAGAAGCTCACCGCCAAGGGTGTTCTCAAGGTCAACGGCAAGGCCCTCTCCGGTACGGCCGTCAAGATCTACTTCAAGGCCACCGGTGTCTCCACCTACACCTACAAGGGTGCTGCCAAGACCAACGCCAAGGGCGTCTACACCAAGGCGTTCACCGCCACCAAGAGCGGCGTCTGGAAGGCCGTCTACGTGGGTGGAAACGCGCGTAACGCCGCCTCCGCGGTCGACGCCGTCAAGGTGAAGTAGGCACACTGCACCACATGTTCGTCATACCGACGCCGATCGGCCCGCTCGGAGTCGTTGTCGACGGCCCGGCCGTGGTGAGTGTGCGGTTCGCCGCGTTCGCCACCCGGCCGGAGCCGTCCGCAAGCCATCCGGCACTCGACCAGGTCGCCGCCTACTTCGCCGGCGACCTGACCGACTTCACGGTGCCGTTCGAGATGCGCGGCGGCTCGGAGTTCGAGCGGGCGGTCTGGGCCGAGATCGCGAAGATCCCCTATGGCGAGACGATCACTTACGGCGCGATCGCCACCGCCCTGGGTGATCCGGGTGCGGCCCGCGCGGTCGGCACCGCCTGCAATCACAATCCGGTTCCGGTGATCGTGCCCTGCCATCGGGTGGTCGGCGCCGGCAACAAGATGGTCGGCTTCGGCGGTGGTCTCGACCGCAAACGCATCCTGCTGGAGCTGGAGGCGTCGGTCACCTTCCAGCGGGCGTGGCAGTAGAGATGATGCGGAAACCGCCTACCGGCGGGCGATGAGCGTCCGGCGGGCCGGGTTCTCCACAGCGGTGTGCAGGAGCCAGGAACATCCCAGCGAGACGACCACGGTGAGGGCGGCCAGGCCGGCAGCCGCCGGGGCGTCCCACCGCGGGTGATAGCCGGCCACCAGCTCCACGACCCGGATCACCAGGAGATGGACCAGGTAGAAGGCGAAGGAGAGCTCGCCCAGCTTCACCAGGACCGGCCCGGCCAGGGGAGTGCGTATCCGCCGCACGTCCCCGACCGCCGCCGCTGCCAGA
>DATMVU010000803.1:0-20648 GCA_035562875.1 Actinoplanes sp.
GGCCGGCCGCCAACTCCGGCAGCCAGTGGTGTTTCTGTTCGTCCGAGCCGTAGCGCCAGATCGCGTACATCACCAGGGAGCCCTGCACCGAGACCAGTGAGCGGGCGCCGGAGTCGGCGGCCTCCAACTCCATGCACGCCAGGCCGAGGGAGACGGCGGTGGATCCGCCGAGTCCGTAGCCGCTCAGATGCATCCCGAGGAGTCCGGCTTTTCCGAACTCGACGGCCAGGTCCCGGATCGGGGCTCCGCCGCTCTCGTACCACCCGGCCACCGCCGGCCGGATGTGATCGTCGGCCACCCGGCGGGCCAGAGCGCGGGTGCCGCGCTCCTGCTCACTCAGCAAATCGTCAAGATCCAGCAGGTCAAGAGGACTGACACCCATGGATCCAAGCTAACGGGTGTGGCCTCAGTCCTCCACAACCAATACACGTGCGTGGATCTGATTCCGTTGTTGCAGGGCCGCGCGGAGGGCTCGATGCAGACCGTCCTCCAGGTACAGATGGCCCTGATATTCCACGACATGAGGGAAGAGGTCGCCGTAGAACGTCGAGTCCTCGGCGAGCAGTTTGTCCAATGCCAGCTCACGCTTGGTGGTGATGAGATCAGCGAGCCGGATCGAGCGTGGTGGAATGTCCGCCCACGCTTTCAGCGTCGTCTGGTGATCGGGGTACGGGGCTCCGTCCCGGACCGCTTTGAAGATCACGGCGGTTGCCCTTTCCGTGAGAACCGTATGTCAGCCTACCCGCGGCCCGGTGAGGCCCACCGGCCATGATGCACCACATCGGCCACCGGCCGGTGACCGCGGCGGAGTGACGGTGACCTCTTGTCGGTACCCCGATAGCCGATCGTGAGTGCCCCGATCGGGCTGAACTCGGCCGGGACCCCGAACGCCTCCTTGAACGATGCCACCCGTGTCGTGGGCAGCCCGATGAAGCAGGAACCGAGGTCCTCGTTGACCGCGGTCAGATGCATGAGCAGAGCGGCGAAACCGGTGTCGATGTCCCAGAACGGGGCGGACCACCGCGACTCGTCCCGATCCGTCCAGCCTTTGTCGGAATCCGCGTATCGATCAATATAAGCAGATTTGTTGGAGAGCGCCACGATGATCAGCGGCGCGGTGCGCATCCGGGTGAGCCAGCCGTCGGGAGAGGCCGAGAGCGCGGTGCTCTCCCAGTAGCGGGCCCGGTCGGCCGGTTCGGTCAGGACCAGGAAACTCCAGCCCTGGGAGAAACCGGCCGACGGCGCGCGCAGCCCGTGCCGGACGATCTTGTCGACCAGTTCGGGCGGGATCGGCCGGTCCGGGTCGTACCCGCGCACCATCCGCCGGCGGCGGAGAACCTCATCGAAGTCCATCAGAAATCGAAGTCCATTAAAAGCGGATGCCCCAGGTGGTGGTCCAGGTGTCGCCGGGTGACAGGACGATCAGGTCCCGGCCGGTCCGGAACGAATCCGGCGGGCAGGTCATCGGCTCGACCGCGATCGACCGCCGGTGCCGCTCGCCGTGCAGGGTGTCGGCGGTGAAGACCTGCCAGTAGCGGAACTTGTCGTCGGCCCACACGGTGACGTCCCGCTCGCCGCCGGAGAGGGTGAGTGTGGTGATTCCGTCGGCGTCGAAGTCGATGTCGCCGAAGGTGGTGTCGAGCACCAGCTCACCGATGCGGCGCGGCTCGGAGAAGTCGAACTCGGTGCCGGCGATCTTGGTGGCGCCGATCGGCAGCAGCCGGCTGTCCGCCAGGACCCGGGACTTGGCCGGCACGTGCAGCACCGTCTCGTCCACTGTCACGCCGGGCACCTTCAAGTACGGGTGCACCGAGTAGCCCCACGGCGCGTTCGTCTCGGCGGTGTTGACGACCTCCTGCACACATTTCAGCCCGTCGGCCGAGACCGACCAATGGGTGCGCAGCGTCAGCGACCACGGGTAGCCGGGCTGTGCCGGCAGGTCGAACTCCAGCGTCACCGTGTCGGCCGCCTGCGACGCGAGCCGCCAGCGGGACCAGTTGACCAGGCCGTGGATGGCGTTGCTGCGGGCCGCCTCGGTGAGCGCGAGCTGGTAGGCGGTGCCCTCGAACTCGTACTTCCCGTCCCGGATCCGGTTGGGCCAGGGTGCGAGGATCTGCCCGGCCGAACCGGGGGAGAACTCGTCGGTGCCGAACCCGTCCACGATGTCGGCGCCGTCGACGGAGTACGACCGGAGCGTCCCGCCGACCTCCGCCAGGACGGCCCGGTGACCGTCCGCCTCGATGGTCCACTGGACGCCGGACTTGGCGGCTGACTCTGCGCTCATACCCACGACACTATCGGTCCTCCACGGGTGCGGACGCGGGCTGGTAGCGGATCAGGGCCGGCGAGGCGAGACCGAGCACCACGGCCAGCCCGGCGGCGACCAGGCCGCCGCCCACCCAGGACGTGCCCACGCTGGTCAGGTCGGCGGTGGCTCCGGCCCGCAGGTCGCCGAGCCGGGGCCCACCGGCCACCACCACGGTGAACACGCCCTGGAGCCGGCCGCGCAGGTGGTCGGGGGCGAACGTCTGCATGATCGTCTGCCGGTAGACCGCGCTGACCAGGTCGGCCATTCCGGCCACTGCCAGCAACGACACCATCAGCCACAGGCTGTGCGCCAGCCCGGCCAGCCCGATCGCCAGCCCCCAGGCGACCACGGCGACGATCAGCGCCAGCCCCTGCCGCCGGACCCGGCCGATCCAGCCGGAGGTGAGGCCGCCGATCATCGCGCCGATGGCGATCGCGCTGTACAGCCAGCCGACCGCCGAGCCGCCGCCGAACTGTTCCTCGGCGACCGCCGGGAACAGCGCCCGGGGCATCGCGAACACCATGGCGACCAGGTCGACGGCGAAGGAGAGCAGCAGCACCGGCTGGGTGACCAGGAATTTCAGCCCGACCGCGATGCCGCGCAGCCCGACGCTGGGCTTCTCGGTGGAAGAAGCCAGAACGGGCGGGATGCCGGGAAGGCGCCAGGTGGCCCAGAACGTCACGGTGAACAGCAGCGCGTCGAACGCGTAGGCGACGATCACCCCGTCGCTTGTCGACCAGATACCCATGATCAGTCCGGCGGCCAGCGGCCCGAGCACTCCACCGGCGGTGCTGGCGGTGTAGTTCAGCGTGTTCGCCGACGGCACCATCGGCGCCGGCACGATCCGCGGGACGATCGAGTTCCGGGCCGGGGAGCTCACCGCGAACCCGGCCGACTGGATCGCGGTCAGCGCCAGCAGCAGGTACCCGCTGCGTATCCCGAGCAGCGCCTGCACCAGTAACAGAACCGTGGTCGCCCAGGTCACCACCGAGCTGAACAGCAGCAGTCTGCGGCGATCGACCACGTCCGCGGCGGCGCCACCCCAGAGCCCGAAGATCAGCAGCGGTACGAGCCCGGCCACGCCCAGCAGCCCGACCCAGAACGCCGAGCCGGTGATCGCGAACATCTGCACCGGCACGGCCACCGCGGTGAACTGGAACCCGAAGTAGGACGTGCTGTTCCCGATCCAGGTCCGCCGGAACGTGGGCAGGCTCAGCGGACGGGTGTCGATCATCCAGGAGCGGGTCAAGGCGCCAGTCTCTCGACGATCCAGGAGACACCACTGGATCGATAACGCAGCCGGTCGTGCAGGCGGCTGCTGCGGCCCTGCCAGAACTCGACGCTCTCCGGGCGTACCAGAAATCCGCCCCAATGCGGCGGAGCCGCCACCGGACCGTCACCGAACCTCGTCACGGCTGCCGCCAGGCCCTCGTCCAGCGCCTCCGGGCCGGGCAGCACCGTCGACTGCGCGCTCGCCCACGCCCCGAGCTGGGAGCCCCGCGGCCGGGACGCGAAATACTCCTCGGTCTCGGCCCGGCTGACCTTCTCCACCGTCCCGGCCACGATCACCTGACGCTGCATGGGAAACCACGGAAAGACCAGGCTCGCGTACGGGTTGAGCGTCGCCTCCGTGCCCTTACGCGACTGATAATTCGTGAAGAAGACAAACCCCTTGCTGTCGTACGCCTTGAGCAGCACCGTCCGAGCCGACGGCCGCCCCTGACCGTCGGCGGTCGCCACGATCATCGCGTTCGGCTCCGGCAGGCCGGAGGCTGTCGCGTCGGCGAACCAGCTCGCGAACTGACCACTCCAGGTGGCGGCCAGCTCCGCTTCCGCCAGCGGCGGCCACTCGGTGTAGTCACGGCGCATTCCAGCAGGTGACGGCGTTTCGGAGACCACACCAGCTCCTTCACTCACGGGTCGGTTCCGCCCATGGGGGCGGAAACGACGGTAAGTCTCCCGCCCCGAAACGTCCGGTGAATCAGGATGGGTGTCATCCAGAGCACAATCGCGACGGGTCGACCGTGCGGTTACTCGGCGGGCAAGATGAATCACCCACCGCAGTTCGGTTCCACAGGGAGTGCCGTGACCGACTTCAAGCCGGGGCTCGAGGGCGTCATCGCGTTCGAGACCGAGATAGCCGAACCCGACCGGGACGGTGGCGCGCTGCGGTACCGCGGCGTCGACATCGAGGATCTGATCGGGCAGGTCTCCTTCGGCAACGTCTGGGGGCTACTGGTCGACGGCAGATTCGGGCCGGGGCTGCCACCGGCCGAGCCGTTCCCGGTGCCGGTGCACTCCGGTGACATCCGCGTCGACGTGCAGTCCGCGGTGGCCATGCTGGCGCCGTACTGGGGCCTGTCACAGATGTACGACATCACCGAACAGCAGGCTCGCCGGGACCTGGCCCGGGTGTCGGTGACCGCACTCTCCTTCGTCGCCCAGGCGGCCCGCGGCCTCGGTCTGCCGGCTGTCCCGCAGAAGGACATCGACAAGGCCGGGACCATCGTGGAACGGTTCATGCGCCGGTGGCGTGGCGAGCCGGACCCGCGGCACGTGAAGGCCGTCGACGCCTACTTCATCTCGGCCTGCGAGCACGGGCTGAACGCGTCCACCTTCACCGCCCGGATCGTCGCCTCCACCGGTGCCGACGCGGCCGCCTGCATCTCCTCCGGCATCGGCGCGCTCTCCGGCCCGCTGCACGGTGGTGCACCCACCCGGGTGCTGAACATGATCGAGGCGGTGGAGCGCAGCGGCGACGCCGAGACGTACGTGAAGGATCTGCTGGACCGGGGCGACCGCCTGATGGGTTTCGGGCACCGGGTCTACCGGGCTGAGGACCCGCGGGCCCGGGTGCTGCGCCGGATCGCGAAGGAGCTGGGCGCCCCCCGGTACGAGGTGGCCGCCGCGCTGGAGACCGCGGCCCTGGCCGAGTTGCGCGAACGCAAACCCGGTCACGAGCTGTGGACGAACGTGGAGTTCTGGTCCGCGGTGGTGCTCGACTTCGCCGAGGTCCCGTCGCACATGTTCACGTCGATGTTCACCTGTGCCCGGGTGGCCGGCTGGAGCGCGCACATCCTGGAGCAGAAGCGCCTGGACCGGATCCTGCGACCGGGGCTCCACTATGTGGGACCCGAGCCGCGGAAGCCGCAGGAGGTCGAAGGCTGGGATCAGCTCCCGCATAATGTGTGACCGTGACTGCTGACATCCGGATTCCTGACGCGATCAAGCCCGTCGACGGACGGTTCGGCTCCGGGCCGAGCAAGGTCCGGCCCGAAGGCGTCGAGGCGCTCTCCGCGGTGTCCCGCACGTTCATGGGCACGTCCCACCGGCAGAAGGTGGTGAAGGACCAGGTGGCCCGTCTGCGCCGGGGGCTGGCCGAGTTCTTCTCCGCCCCGGACGGCTACGAGGTGGTCCTGGCCAACGGCGGCACCAGCGCGTTCTGGGAGATCGCGACGTTCGGCCTGGTCCGGGAGAAGGCGCAGTTCGCCGAGTTCGGTGAGTTCGGTGCCAAGTTCGTGCAGGCGGTCACCGACGCCCCGTTCCTGGCCGCGCCGACGGTGCACCGCGCACCGGCCGGTCAGGCCGCGTACCTGAGCGCCGAGGCCGGTGTCGACGTCTACGCCACCGTGCAGAACGAGACGTCCACCGGGGTGGCGGTGCCGGTCCGCCGGGTCGAGGGCGCCGACCCGGGGGCGCTGGTGCTCACCGACGCCACCTCGGGCGGCGGCAGCCTCGACGTGGACCTGCGGCAGACCGACGTGTACTACCTGGCCCCGCAGAAGGCGCTCGGCTCGGACGGCGGCATCTGGCTGGCCCTGCTGTCACCGGCCGCGATCGAGCGGGCCTTCGAGATCAAGGCGTCGAAGCGGTACATCCCGCAGTTCCTCGACCTGGTCACCGCGATCGAGCAGTCCCGTCTGGAGCAGACCTACAACACCCCGGCGCTGGCCACCGTCTTCCTCGCCGCCGAGCAGGTGGACTGGATGAACGCGCAGGGCGGTCTGTCCTGGGCGGTCAAGCGCAGCGCGGAGAGTGCGGCGGCGATCTACGGCTGGGCCGATCGGTCCGAGTTCGCGACCCCGTTCGTGACTGATCCGGCCCTGCGGTCGGCGGCGGTCGCCACGATCGACTTCGCCGAGGGTGTGGACGCGGCGGCGGTCGCCAAGGTGCTGCGGGCCAACGACGTGGTGGACACCGAGCCGTACCGCAAGCTGGGCCGCAACCAGCTCCGGGTGGCGCTCTACCCGACAGTCGACCCGTCCGACGTGACCGCCCTCACCACCTGCATCGACTACGTGGCCGAGCGGCTCTGATCCCGGTGGTTCAGCACGGTTGACTTGGGGGTATCCGTACCTTAGAAGGGTTGGTAGGGAAAACGGCGGGTGGCAGCGAAGATCATCTCCGCTGGTCAGCACTTTGACGGCGTGGCATACCCCCATTGGGTGACCGGGCGGCGTACCGTGTTCCGAAACGCGTTCCCGGGGGCGACTCTCGGGAGCACAGGCCAACGCGGCGAGACGGAGGCAACGCATGCGGCCGGTACGCTTCGTCGCCCTCTCCGAGGACGGACAGGCTCTCGTGCTCGCCGATGAGGTCGGGCGCCTACTCGCACTACCCATCGACGATCGGGTCTCCGGGGTCCTGACCGAGGGCCCCGCCGCCCCCGGCACCGCCGTCGCCGTGCTGACGGAGAACGCGACACCCTCGCTCTCCCCGCGGGACATCCAGGCCCGGATCCGGTCCGGTGACTCCGCCGAAGAGGTCGCCCGGGTCGCCGGTGTCCCCGTCGACCGGGTGCTCCGCTACGCCGGCCCGGTGCTGCAGGAGCGCGCCATGCTGGCGCAGCACGCCCGCCGCACCCGGCTGAAGACGTCCGATTCCGGCCAGCCGCTCGCCGAGGTGGTGGACAGCCGGCTCGCGCAGCACGGCATCGACACCGAGAAGATCTCCTGGGACGCCTTCCGCCGCGACGACGGCACCTGGCGCATCGTCGCCACCTGGCCGTCCGGCAAGGCCACCGCACAGGCCATCTGGGACCTCGACAAGGGCCGCCAGGTGGTCGCCCCGCACGACGACATGGCGCAGTACCTGTGCGCCGAGCGTCCCACCCAGATCCTCGGCCAGGAGCCGGCTCCCGAGCGCGGTGGCCACGGCCTGCCCGGCCCGGTCCGCAGCACCGAGCCGAGCCGTGGTGGACACGGCCTGCCCAGCGCCGACCCGGCCACCCGGGGCGCCACCCGCGACTCGATCCGGGCCAGCCGGGACGCCCTGCTCGCCTCGCTGGACCGGCCGCTCGACGGCTCGTCCGGCCGCAGTCTGGAGAACCCGGCCCGGCGCCAGGCCGGCAGTGGTGCCGCGAGCCTGCTCGGCGGCGGCGGTTCCGGTTCGGCCTTCGACGACGACAGTGACCTGCCCAAGGAGGTCCCGGCCGTCCCGTCGCTGGCGGTTCTCCGGCCGCGGCGCACCGTCGGTCAGACTCCGGCGTCCGGTGGCGAGCCCGACGAGAACAACAAGCCCCGTAAGCGCCTGCCGAGCTGGGACGACGTGCTGTTCGGCGGCGGTCCCGCGGCCCGCGAGTCCTCCTGAGCGGCCTGTTCGTCGCGATCTTCCCGTCCGAGGAGGCCCGCGAGCACCTGCACCACCGGTTGTCCACGGTGTCCGTGCACCGGGCCGAGAAGTGGCACGTCACTCTGGTCTTCCTCGGTGACGTGCCGGATCACGCGGCGGTGGTGGACTCCCTGAGCGCACTGTCGCGGCCCGCCCCGTTCCGCCTGCGGCTGTCCGGCGCGGGGCGGTTCGGGTCGGTTCTCTGGGCCGGTCTGGCCGGTGACCTCCCGGCTCTGCACGACTTCCGGGAGACCGTCCGGTCGGCGCTTCCGCCCTCGGATCCACGGCCGTTCCGACCCCATCTGACGGTCTCGTACCGGTTCGACCGGCGGCTGGCTGCCGCGCTCGAAGGATATGCCGGCCCCACCTGGACAGTTGACGAGTTCTCCCTGGTCAGCAGCCTCGACGGGGAATACCATCGGCTGTGGACCGGATGAATGCCGTGCAGTGATCCGTGGGAGGTCCGATGTCACACCTGACCCGGTTGTCCCTCGTCGGGGCGGTGCTGGCCGGCGGGATGGCGCTGACCGCCACCCCTGCTCAGGCCGCGTCCACCGGTCTCGCCCGGGTCTTCACCTCCGGCGCGACCCAGTTCGTCGAGTTCACCGCCGGGACCGGCAAAGCCAACCAGGTCGAGGTCTTCCGCTCCGGCAACACGGTCACCTTCGACGACCGGCACCGGATCAGAGCCGGCAAAGGCTGCAAGGCGGTCCGGGGCGACGCGACGAAGGTGCGCTGTCCGGTGCGATCCGGCAACGCGGTGACCGTCGACGTCCGGCTCGGCGACAAGAACGACGTCTTCGCCAACAAGACCGCGATGTACGCCGAAGTGCGCGGCGGCACCGGCAAGGACCGCTTGTACGGCGGCTCCGGCACCGACCTGCTGAACGGTGACCGGGGCGCCGACCGGATCTACGGCGGTGTCGGCGACGACTTCCTCCTGGGCGGTGCCGGTTCCGGTGGCGGCGACGTCCTGCAGGGCGGCGTCGGCGACGACACCCTGCTGGGCAGCCCCGGAAACGACTACCTGAACGCCGGCGACGGCAACGACCTGGTCTTCCCCGGCACCGGCAAGGACTACACCTACGCCGGAGACGGCGACGACACCGTCCTGGACGCCGCGGGGGATGACTACGTCGACGCCGGCCTCGGCAACGACCGGATCTCCGGCGGCCCCGGGGCGGACGTGATCTACGGGGCCGAGGGCGACGACCGGATCCACGGCGGCCCGGGCGCCGACCGCCTCTACGGCGACGACGGCGACGACCTGCTGAACGGCTCAGCCGACCGGGTCGGCGGCACGACCTACGACACCGCGCCGGACGCCCTCGACGGAGGCTCTCACCGAGCTGGCGACACCGCCGAAACCCGTCCCGGCGACACCACTGTCGACTGCGAGACCATCACCCCCGTGCCCTGACCGCTGCCGCTTCCTGCGAGTCGACCACGGCCTCGCTGTTCTGCGCTGCCCAGTCGGTCAGCACCCGGATCGGCTCGATCAGGGTCCTGCCCAGCTCCGTCAGGCGATATCCGGCCTGCGGTCGCGGGTCGCTCGCGACGAGACCATAGCCCTGTAAGCGACGCAGGGTCTGGGTGAGCACCTTGCGGGAGACACCATGAATCACGTCGGCGATCTCTCCGTGACGCAGCGGGCCCCGACTGAGTGACCAGACGACGGGTACCGCCCACTTGTCGCCGAGAATCTCGATGGCGAGCCGGGCCGGGCAGTCCGACACGAAGCCGCTGGGTGCGCATCCGTACATCACTCGACGTTACCAACAGGTTCCGGCCGCCCTCCTAGCTTGGTCGTCATGCGATCTTCAAACTCCGCACGCACGGTCCTGGTGGTCGGTGGCACCGGCGCGATGGGCAGCAGCGTGGTGCGCCGCCTCTTGGCGACCTCCGACGATCTGCTCGTCGTCCCCACCCGCGATCCGGACTCGCCCAGGTCGGTACGGCTGGCCGAGCTCGGCGCCGGCCGGGTCACCCTGTTCTCCGGCGCCCTGGACGCGGCCGCCATGAGCGGCATCGACCGGGTCTTCGCCAACACCAATTTCTTCGCCGCGGCCGACGTGCTCACCGAGTATCGGCAGGGAATCGACCTGCTCGAGGCGGCACGCGCGGCCGGCGTGGACCGCTTCGTCTGGTCGTCGCTCGACGCGGCGGCCACGCTGACCGGGGGAACGAATCCGGTTCCGCACTACGACACGAAGGCGGCTGTCGCCGCGCACATCAATCTCATGCGTGCGCACGAGATGATGCGCCAGGAAGAGGACGGCTGGTACACGGAGCATGTGTCGGTGCTCGTCACGGCGCCGTACTTCGAGAATCTGTATCTGCTCGCGCCGCAGGAGGGCCCGCTGCCCGACGGCCGGGACGGCCTGCTGTTCTCGCTCGCCCTCGGTGACGGCAGATGGCCCTTGATCGCGCTGGACGACATCGCGTGGTTCGTCAGCCACATGTTCGAGTCCTGGCAGGGCTGGGGCGAGCGGGACCTGGCCGTGGTGGGCGACAGTCTCACCGGGCAGCAGATCGCGTCCGTCTTCGAGCGCGTCACCGGAGTCCCCTCGGCCTACCATCCGTTGCCACTCACCACCCTGCGCGACGCCATCCCCCAGATCGGCCATGACTTCGCGGCGATGTTCCGGTTCTTCCAGAGTCGGGACATCGCCGTCTGCGACCGCGACATCGATGCTCTGCAAAAGCTGCACCCGGAGCTGATGACATTCGAGGCCTGGCTGCGCGCGACGAACTGGGACGGCAGGCAGAAGAACTGGTAGCCGTGCCATCACCTCGGCGGCGGCACAGGCCGCGGGATAGCGGGTGTCAGGGAGTGGGGTCGTGGCGGAAGACCAGGCCCGCGGCGGCCAGTTCGTGTTCGACGCGGGCTCGTTCGGCGTCTCGGTCGTGGCCGTTCAGTGGAGCCAGTGACTCGTTGATGCCCAGGCAACGGCAGGCCAGGCTGAGCCGGGCGTCGTAGCTGCGCATGGTGGCGGCCAGCAGGGCCTCGGAGTGGAAGGCCGGGTTGCGGCGCTGACGGTTGAGACGGCGCAGCTCGTGGGCGATCTCTTCGATCGGGGGGAGGCGGAGGGCGTTCAGGCGGACCTGGTCCCAGGAGCGCATGCCCCGGTCCAGGCGCCGCAGCGAACCGCGGCCGCGGGGGCCCCGGATGATGCGGAGCTGGTTGCGGGGGGCCAGGTGCCGGGCGCGTGGG
Source organism: Actinoplanes sp. (assembly GCA_035562875.1). GTDB lineage: Bacteria > Actinomycetota > Actinomycetes > Mycobacteriales > Micromonosporaceae > Actinoplanes. Next base: position 11,133 of record DATMVU010000803.1, read on the forward strand.
GCGGGACGGCTGGGGGACGGCTTGCCGCGGAGGAACGCGGCACACTGAAGGATCAGCAGCACACACAGCGCCGCCGACAGCACAGCTATGTGCACGATCGCCACGGTTAGACGCTAGGCCCTGACCGGCCGGGTCGGAATACCCGTTCGGGGGAGCCGACTGTGCCAACATCACCCACATTGACCTCCCCATACACCGATCAAGATAGTGATCTTGGACGATTGATCGGGGAATCCGGAGCAAGCCGGATTCCCCTGCCGGGAGAGATCAGACCGGGATGCCGGAACGCTCGCGGGGCCGAGGGATGTCAACCTCGGGAACCACCGGGGCCGGGACCAGCACGCTCATCCGGGGCCGGGGGCGCAGACTCAGCTGGAGGCGGTCGCCGCTCGCCTTCAGTTCCCAGACCAGGGCGCCGACCGCGGCCAGGAAGCTGACCATGCCGGCCGCCCAGATGCTGGACGGCACCCCGAAGTGCTCACCCCACCAGCCGGACAGGGACGCCCCGATCGGCGTGGTGCCGAGGAAGACCAGCACGTAGAGGGCCATCACGCGACCGCGGTACTCGGGGTCGACACCCATCTGGACCCGGTGGTTGCAGCCTTGGGCCAGGTAGATCGAGAAGAATCCGGTCGGGACGAGCAGCAGTGCGGCGGTGACGAAGTCGGGCGCGAACCCGACAGCGATCTCGAAAACCCCGAAGAGCAGAGCGGCACCGATGATCAGGTACGGGCCGGGGCGGGCGCTGCGCCGGCTGCCGGCCAGGGCACCGCCCAGCGAACCGATCGCCAGGGCCGTGGTGAGCAGGCCGAACGTGGACGGGCCGGCGTTGAATTCGATCTTCGCGAGGGCGGCCAGGGTGACCGGGAAGTTGAAGCCGATCATGCCGATCACGAACATCATGAAGATCGGCAGCAGCAGGTCGTGGCGTTTGCCGACGTAACGCAGGCCGTCGATGACGCGGGCGTCACCACGGTTCTTGCGTTCGGTGCGGTACAGGCTCGCGGGCCGCATCCGCAGGTAGGTGAAGACCGGCGCGATGGCCAGCACCGTCGAGATCAGGAACACGGCCGGTGTGGAGAGCAGGGCGAGCAGCACACCGGCCAGGGCGGGGCCGCCGATCCGGGCGACGTTGAAGGTGGCCGCGGAGAGGGCGAGGGCGTTGGGCAGCAGGTGCAGTTCGACCAGTTCGGAGACGAACGACTGCCGGACCGGGGTCTCGACCGCGTTCGCGATGCCGAGGAACAGTGCGGAGACGAACACGTGCCAGAGCTCGACGACACCGGAGGCGACGAGGATCGCGAAGACGATGGCGAAGAGCGCGAAGGCGGCGTTCGCGGCGATCAGGATCTTGCGTTTGTCGTAGCGGTCGGCGAGGCGCCCGGACCACAGGGTCAGGAGCATCACCGGGACGAACTGGAGCGCGGTCACCACACCCAGGGCGCCCGGGGAGTTGTCGGAGAGTTCCAGGACCAGCCAGTCCTGCGCGGTGAACATCATCCACACGCCGACCAGCTTGACCAGCTGACCGATCGTGAACAGCCGGTAGTTCGGTACCCCTAGGGATCGGAAAGTGGTGCCCAAGACAGCCCCTCTTCGTCGTACGCGTCATCGCCACATGTGACGAAGCGGAACGACCGGGCCGTGTCAGCCGCGGGCGACGCGCTGCATGATCTCCGCGGCGCGCGCCAGCGTTTCCCGTTCCTCGGGGGTGAGCCGCTCCAACTCGGCGGCCAGCCACTCGTTGCGGGCCCGCTCATTGAACGCGTAGACCGCCCGGCCCTCTTCGGTGGCGGCCAGGATGACCTGGCGTCCATCGGTGGGGTGGGGGGTCCGCGCGACGAGCCCGCGCTCCTCCAGCTTGCCGACGATCTTGGTCATCGTCGGGGGCTGGACCCGCTCCATGTCGGCGAGCTCACGAGGAGTCAGCGCACCGGCCAGTTGAAGGCTGGTCAGCGCGGAGAGCTGACTGAACGTCAGATCGCCGACGGGGCGGGCCTGCCGGACTCGCCGGCTGAACCGGATGATCGCATCCCGCAGCGTCTTGGCCAGCGTGTCGGCCGTGGTGCGCTCCGTCGTCATCACCCGCTCCATCACAGTCCTTAGCCTAGCTAATGAGCATGGCTAACGACATCTGTTTACTCGTATGACAGCCGTCACCGGGCTCGAGCACCCGGTGACGGCTGGTCTTTCTCGAAGAACGAAACTCAGAGGATCCAGGATTCCAGGGGCCCCCGGGCGAAGTACAGGACGAACAGGGCGGCGATGCCGTACATCAGGGGGTGGATCTCCTTGATCCGGCCGGTCGCGATCTTCAGGATCACGTACGTGATGATCCCGGCCCCGATGCCGTTGGAGATCGAGTACGTGAACGGCATCAGCGTCACCGTCAGGAACGCCGGCACCGCGATCGTGTAGTCCGACCAGTCGATCTGCCGAACCGTGGTGATCATCAGGAAGCCGACGACCACCAGCGCGGTCGACGCCGCCTCGAACGGCACCACCTTCACCAGCGGCGCGAAGAACATCGCCACCAGGAACAGCGCACCGGTCACCAGGCTCGCCACACCGGTCCGGGCACCCTCGCCGACACCGGAGGCGCTCTCCACGTACGACGTGTTGCTGGACACGCTGGCCACACCACCGGCCGCTGCGGCGACCGAGTCGACGAGCAGGATCTCCTTGGTACGCGGCGGCATGCCCTCGGCGTCCAGCAGTTCACCCTCCTGGCCGACCGCGACCATCGTGCCCATGGTGTCGAAGAAGTCCGTCACCAGCAGCGTGAAGATGAACATCAGCACGACCAGCGGACCGGCGGTGGTCCACGAGTCGAGCACGTTGAACTTGCCGAGCAGCGACAGGTCCGGGGTGTCGATGATCTGGTCCGGCATGGTCGGCGTGTTCAGCGACCAGCCGCCCGGCTTCGCGATCGCCTCGACGATGATCGCGATCACCGTGGTGCCCAGGATGCCGATCAGGATCGCACCCTTGACCTTGCGGACGAAGAGCACCAGCGTGATGATCAGGCCGATCACGAAGACCACGATCGGCCAGGTCATCAGCTTGCCACCGGTGCCCAGCTCGACCGGGACGGTGGTGTTCGCGGCGTCCGGCACCCGGTGCACGAAGCCCGCGTCGACCAGGCCGATGATCATCAGGAACAGGCCGATGCCGACGCCGATGGCGGTCTTCAGCTGGGTCGGGACCGCCTTGAAGACGGCCGTCCGCAGCCCGGTCAGCACCAGGATGGCGATCAGCACACCCTCGATGACGACCAGGCCCATCGCGTCGGCCCAGGTCATCTCCGGCGCGATCTCGTAGGCCACCAGCGCGTTCACGCCGAGACCGGCGGCCAGCGCGAGCGGGAACCGGCCGACCACACCCATCAGGATCGTCATCAGACCGGCCACCAGCGCGGTCCCCGCGGCCAGGGCGGTGATCGGCAGCTGAGCCCCGGCCTTGTCGATGCCGCCGGCCAGGATCAGCGGGTTCAGCACCACGATGTAGGCCATCGTGAAGAACGTGACGACACCGCCACGGATCTCGCGGCTCAGCGTCGAGCCACGCTTGGATATCTCGAAGAACCTGTCGAAGGCGTTCTTCTCGGTTGCAGCGCTAGTGGACATGAGACCCTTCCGGGTTTGCGCGAAGGAACGCGCGCATGTTTCCAGACCCGGGTTTCCGCGACAAAAACTGAGCGATGTTACAACTCTCACGTGCGCCGCGGATGCGATGCGTAATGGTCGTACCCTGACGGAGTGACTGACCTGTCTCCCGCCACGCAAACCGGGCACCCGCTGCCGGCCCTCGCCGTGGTGACCGGGACGAAACCGCGGCCCGCACCCCTCGACCCGCCCATGGTCCCGTTCGCCCTGGCCGGGGTCGCCGCCTTCGCGGTGGCCCTGCTGGCCACCTGGCTGGGCGGGGCACCGGACAACATCGTGCAGATCTGCCTGGCCGGCCTGGGCTGGGGCCTGCCGGGCACACTGACCATGGTCGTGCACGACCGGAACCGCAAACGCCGCCGGGCGCTCAGCCACCCGGACTTCCAGGTGGTCGAGCAGAAACCCTAGCTGTGGCCGTAGTCCTCGGCCGGCTCGCCGGACTCCACCGAGCCGTGCCCGCGGCTGACCGCGACCGCCTCGACCTCGCTGTCGTCATACACCGTGGGCAGTTCGTCGACCGGCTGCTCGGTGGTGCTGATCAGCGCCTCCGAGTGGGCACCGCAGCCGTGGTCGGCGGCCACCGCACGGCCGTCGTCGGGCGCGTAGATGTTGCCGCAGACGCCGAACATCAGCCGCATCGAACCCGCCAGCGGCAGGTAGAAGCCGCAGGCGCCGCAACGGGCGTTCCGCGGTGCCGCCGCCGAGATCGGGGCCTCCGGGCCGGCGTCACCGTCATACCACCGCTGCGCCGTCTCCATCCGGCCCTCCTGGGACATCACCCGGGACCGGCCCAGGCCTAGCTCCCAGGAGACCTCCTCGACGGCGGCGTCGTCACTGAGCACGTAGCCCGGGGAGAGCCGATCGTCGTCCGGCGCGGTCGACATGAGGTCACCGACACCAAGGTCGCCGGGCTGCACCCGCTCGTTCCACGGCACCCAGCCGGGAGCGAGCAGCGCGCCGGGGCCGGGCAGCAGCACCGTCTCGCAGACGGTGACGTGCCGGCTGCGCGGGACACGGGTCACCGTGACCGCCCACCGCCAGCCCTGATAGCCGTCGAGATGACTTTCGAAGAAATGAGTGACCAGTCGGTCACCCTCGGCAACTGCATCGAGATGCTCGCCGATGTCCGAAGGGTCCACTTCGGTGATGGCACCGCGCGCCACCCCGACGGCATCGGCACAGACCTGGTCGAGTCGAGCGGCGCGGATTGCGGTCCTGGACGTCACCCGCCCATTGTTGCCTACCGAACCCCGGAGCCCGCAACGACTCCCCAGATAACCCGGACAGCCAGGGCCTTGCGGATCGCCGGGCACCGGAACAGGACGCGGGTCGCCCACATCAGTCAGGATGGTTCCCATGCCGCTGCTTCCCACGCTCGGACGCACCGTCGGCACCGGTGTCAAAGCCGCCCGGCTGCTGGTGCGCGGCTCGGTGCGCGGCGGCGCCTGGGCCACCCGCCGGATCGGCTCGGCCCGGGCCCGCGGAGCCGCCAACGAGGCCGGCATGATCCGCCTCTTCGACCTGCACGCGGTCTCCTGCGCCGGGGACGCCCTGATCGCCATCGGGCTGGCCGGGACGATCTTCAGCGTCCCGCTCGGTGAGGCCCGCAGCAAAGTCGCGCTGTACCTGCTCATCACGATGGTGCCGTTCGCCCTGCTGGCGCCGGTGGTCGGCCCGCTGCTCGACCACTTCCGGCACGGCCGGCGCTACGCCCTGGCCGCCACCTTCCTCGGCCGGGCCTTCCTCGCCTACGTGATGGCCGACAACCTGCTCGGCTGGGGGCTCTATCCGGCGGCGTTCGGGGTGCTGGCGCTCTCCCGGGCGTACGGGGTGGCCCGCTCCGCAGCAGTGCCCCGGCTGCTGCCCGACGGTGTCGGCCTGTCCCAGGTAGGCGCCCGCGCCAGCGTGTACGGCACCTTCGCCGGCGCACTCGTCGCCCCGATCGGCCTGCTCGCCTTCAGATTCGGGTCACAGTGGCCGCTCCGGGTCGCCGCGGTGATCTTCCTGGTCGGCATGGTCGTGGCGCTGCGCCTGCCGCCACGGGCCGACTCCGACCCACCGGAGGCCATGCCCCGGGCCTGGCGCACCGTGCTCGGCATCGGCCGCGGCACCGACCGGCCGCTCTCCGGCAAGCTCGTCGTCGCCACCCTGATCGGCAGCTCCAGCCTCCGGCTGCTCTACGGCTTCCTGCTGCTCTTCGCCACCTTCGCGATCATGGGCGGTCAGGTGGACATCTCCATCGGCGGCTGGGAACCCGGCCGGGGCACCGCCGTCGGCCTGGTCGGCGGCGCCCTCGCCCTCGGCACCTTCCTGTCCACCGCAGCCGGCACCAGCCTGCGCATCCGCCGCCCACTGGCCCTCCAGTCGACCGGCCTCGTCGTCACCGCCACCACTGCCGTACTCACCACGGTCTTCTACAACCTGGCCACCGTGACCCTGCTGGCCCTGCTGACCGCGATCTTCAGCGGCATCGCCAAACTGGCTGTCGACGCCAGCATCCAGGAACGGGTCGGCGAGAAACAGCGGGCCACCGCGTTCGCCCACTCGGAAACCGCCCTGATGCTGGCGTGGGTGGCCGGCGGCGGCCTCGGCCTGATCCCGGTCGCCGGACGGCTCGGTCTCGGCTTTGCGGCCCTGCTGGCGGTCCTCGCGGCCGGACTAGCCGTCGGGAACGCCACCCGCCTGCACAACGAGCGCCTGGCCGGCCGCCCCGGATCCGCACCCACCGACGACCTCCTCTCCGAGGACACTTCACATCCACTTGCCGGTACGCCGGAAGCACCCGCCCGCCCCGGCCACTCCGCCGGCACTCCCGATCACTCCGCCGGCACTCCCGTCGACCCGTGGGCCGGCACGGATCGGCTGTCCGAGCCGTGGAATGTCCCGGACTATCCGGACTTCGACCACGCCACCGGCCAGCCCTCGGTCTCCCGGGACCGGACACCCACGGCCTCCCGGGACCGGACACCCACGGCCTCCCAGGGCCGGACACATCCGGTCGACGCCACCCAGCGGCTGGACGACGACCCCGAGCCGACGGGCCGGCGCTGGTGGCAGAGCAAGCGCAAGAGCACCGCGACCTCACGACCGGCCACCGTTCGACGGCAACGCGCGGCGGGCCACGACGACGAGCCGGCCACCCGTTCCGGCTCTGGTTCCGGCGGCGGGCGTGATGTTTCAGCGGCCGGGCACGGATCCGGCCGGCATGGGGCGGCGGCCGACGGGCCCGCCACCAGCCGCGGATCCGCCGGGCCCTCGACGGCTCCGCCCGGCTACCACGTCTACCGGCCCTCCTCCGCCGGCACCGAGGACACCGGCACCGAGAACATCGGCACCGAGGACGCCGGCACCAAGGACCCCGGCACCGAGAACCGGAATCCCGGCCGCACGAATGGTGAGGACCTGTGAGCTCGTACCCGATCCTGGTGGTGACCGCGGTGACCGCCGAAGCCGAAGCCTTCCGGCAGCACCTCGACCCGGACCGCATCGTGGTCGAGGCCGTGGGTGTCGGCCCGGCCGCGGCCGGGGCCGGAACCGCGCGCCTGCTGGCCTCCCGCCCCTACCGTGCGGTGATCAGCGCCGGAATCGCCGGTGGTTTCCCGGGCCGGGCCGAGGTCGGCGGCCTGACGATCGGAGTTCGCAGCATCGCCGCCGACCTGGGTGCCGAGTCCCCTGACGGTTTCCTCCCGATCGAGGAGCTCGGTTTCGGCAGCAGCGTCCTGGAAGCCGACCCGGTCCTGGTCAAGGCACTCCACAACGCCCTGTCGTCAGCGGTCTGCGGCGACGTCCTCACGCTGGCCACGGTCACCGGCACCGCCGAGACCACCGACCGGCTCGCGACCCGTTTCCCGCAGGCGGTGGCCGAGGCGATGGAGGGTTACGGGGTGGCGGTGGCCGCCGAGGGCGCCGGGGTCCCGTTCGCCGAACTGCGCGCGATCTCCAACCCGGTCGGTCCCCGCGACCGCGCCGCCTGGCGTCTGGCCGACGCCTTCGCCGCCCTACGGTCCGCGGCCCCCGCCCTGAACACCCTTCCCTGACCCCGAACCACCACACCAGGCCCGCCCGACCGCGTGGCGACTTACGGCTCGAAATGCGCCCCGACCCGGCACGTGAGGGCTGGCGGCCTGACGTGTGGTGACTGCGGGTCCGGGGTTCCGGGTTCGGGTGGCGGCGCGATGGGCGGAGCGCTTGCCGGGCGGGGATCGGACGGGACAGGGGTGGCCGTTCGAGGCGGGTGGAAAGCGTTTACAAGGAAGTTGTTGCCGTCCGGGATCTCTGGCGTCATGCTGCGCTGAACACGTGTGATCGGGAACACCCTTTCGCCGTCTACTCCGGAGCGAGGCACCGATGAAGGACGTGAGCGCCGGCACCCGGGCCCGGCTGATCGGGGCGGGCTACGCGGCGCAGGGCCTCGGGTATGCGGCAGTGGTCACGGCGTTGCCGGCGTTCAAGGAGCGGCAGGGTATCGACGACACGTTCGTCTCGGTGGTCCTGCTGCTGGTGGTGGTGGCGGCGGCCGGTGGATCGGTGCTCGCCGATCAGGTGGCGGCCCGCTGGGGCAGCCGTCATGCGCTGGCGTCCGGCTTGTTCCTGGTGGGTGCGGGGCTGGCGGGCACCACGTTCTGGTCTCCGAACGCGGTCTTCGCAATGATCTTTCTGGCGTACGGGGTGGGCCTGGGCGCCGTCGACGCGTCGCTGAGCATGCAGGGGGTGCTGGTGCAGGCCCGGCTGGGTCGCAGTGTGATGAGCCGGTTGTTCGCCGCGTACACGGCTGCCGCGATCGCCGCCGCCCTGCTGATGTCGGGTGCGCTGGAGACCGGTGCGGGCGCCTCGGTGGCGGTGGCGGTGGCCGCGGTGTTCGCGGTGCTGGTGGGGTTGGTGGGCTGGGGTTCGTTCGTGCCCGGCCGCACCGAACGGTCGAGTGTGGCCCATGACGGTGGTGCTCGGGGCGTACGGCCGATCGTCCTGGTCTGCGGGATGTTGATCTTCACGGCTTTCCTGGTGGACTCGGCGATCAGCACGTGGAGTTCGGTCTACCTGCACGACTCGCTGTCGGCGGCGGCTTCGGTGGCGCCGCTGGGTTACGCCGCCTACCAGGGCGCCGTGTTGGTCAGCCGCCTGGTCGCGGACCATGTGGTGCCGCGGGCCGGCCGTCTCCCGGTGGCGATCGCCGCGCTCCTGCTGTGCGGGCTCGGCTGTGCCCTGGTGGTGACGATGCCCGCGGTGCCGGCCGCGGTGGCCGGTTTCGCGATCGCCGGGATCGGCGTGGGCGTGCTGGTGCCGCTGGCGTTCAGCGCGGCCGGTGAGGCGGCGGTGGGCAGCAGCGACGAGGTGATCGCCAAGGTCAACCTGTTCAACTACGGCGGGGCGCTGCTGGGCGCGGTGCTACTGGGCGCGCTGTCCGAGCCGGTCGGCCTGCGGTGGGCGTTCCTGATCCCGGTGGTCGCGGTGCTCGCCACTCTGCCGCTGGCCCGCCGCCTGCGCCATCTGACGGCGCCTCAGCCAGCGGTCGGTTGAGGTGGTGGACGGTGGCTAAGCTGTGGCCGTGCCGAGGCTGGTGGATCACGACCTGAGGCGGGCGGAACTGCTGGCGGCCGCGTGGCGGGTGGTCCGCACCCGTGGCGTCGAAGGCACCACGACCAGGGCGATCGCCGACGAGGCGGGCTGTTCGCTGAGTGTGCTGGCGCATTTCCTGGGCGGCAAGGACGACATCCTGGTGGCCGCGCAGAAGGCGGTCTACGACCGGATCGTGGAGCGCGCCTTCGAGATCGGCGGCGACCTGTTCGGCCTGGACGGTCTGCGGGCCGCGCTGGAGGCGGTGCTGCCGCTGGACGAGGAGCGGGCCGCCGAC
>DATMVU010000804.1:0-1613 GCA_035562875.1 Actinoplanes sp.
CGAAGATCAATAACCTTGCTTGGGTACGACCGGAGTCAGCGCAGCGTGAGCTGCCGTCCGATCAGGCCCTGTTTCGCCCGCCGGGCCGCCGCGTCCAGGGGCTCGTCGACCGCGAGGATGTCGGCGTACCGCTTGGCGAAGTCGGCCAGGGGTGCCTCGAAGTCGGCCGCCTCCGGCTCCCCGGGGACGTCCCAGACCGGCACCAGCAGGCCGTGTGCCCGGAACATGCCGGCGAACTTGGTGTCCGCACCGAGCAGCAGCTCCCCGGAGGCGGACAGCCGGGACAGGGCGTCCAGTGCCCGGTCCTCCGGCTCGCTCAGCACCCAGCGGACGTGGCTCTTGTCCGCGGCGACCCGGCACCAGTACGCGGCCTTGGCCGCCGCCAGCCGCACGGTCGGGTAGATCGAGGCGTTGGCCCGCTCCAGCGACGCCTTCACGGTGGCGTCCTGCATCTGCTCCGGGTCCAGCCAGTACTCGAAACCCTCGTGCATGGTGATCTCGAGCGGGCCGTCGGCCAGGATGTCCTGCAGGCGCAGGCCCTCACCGGGCAGGGCCGGCACCGCGACGGTCTCGCCGGGCTCGGTGCCCAGCGCGTTCAGGACGGCCACGGCCAGATCCCGGGAGACGTCACCGGACTGGACGTGCCGCTGCAGGCCGATCAGGACGTGCCCGTCCTGGCGGGACATCGCGGGCCAGGCCATCGGCAGCACGGTGGAGAGGGTGACCGGGCGGTCGCCGTACTCGGCGGCGATCTCCGGTTTGAGGGTCAGCCGCGCGGAAGCGGCCGGGACCAGCTCCCTCAGCGCGACCCATTCCGGCTCGTCGGCCAGACCCTCGAAGGGACGGGCGACGAAGATGTCACGCACCTTCGTCTTCGGTGCGGTTTCGCGGGACTTGCGACGCTTGCTCACGGGGAACCAGCGTAAGCGGTCCCCTCGGTCATCCGGTGACGTGGCCCACCGGTGGCGCTTCTCAAGCCCGGGGAAGGCGTACCTCGGCGACCGTGCCGCCGCCCTCTCGGGGACGTAGCGACACCCAGCCGTGCTGTCGCTCCACCAGCCGGCGAACCAGATAGAGGCCGAGTCCGGCGCCGGCCCGGTGGTGCCCCGAGTCGGCCTGCCAGTACCTGTCGAAGGCGTGCTCGACGTGCTCCGGGGCGATGCCCGCGCCCCGGTCGGAGACCCGGAACCGCAGCGTGTCGTCGTCGGTCCCGGCACAGACCTCGACGATGCTGTCCGGTTCCGAGTACTTCTCCGCGTTGGTGGTCAGTTCGGTCAGGATGGTGGCGATCGAGTCCCGGCTCCCGTACGCCTTCGGTAGATCGGCCGGCAGGTGCGACAGCAGCAGCCGCTCCCGCAGATCCGCGGGCAGCTCGGCGGCCGCCTCCCGTAACGCCTCCACCAGGTCGAACGGCCCGGCCGGGGCGGCACCGACGGCACCGTCCTCCTCGCTGGCGACGGAGAGCAGCCGGTCCACCAGCCGGGCCAGCTCACCGGCCCGGGCACCGACCACCCGGACCGCCTCGCGCCGGCCGGCCTCGCCCAGGCTGCCCCAGTGGTTGGTGAGGGTGTCCGCATACCCCTTGATCACGGTGACCGGGGTGCGCAGCTCGT
>DATMVU010000805.1:0-4441 GCA_035562875.1 Actinoplanes sp.
CTCGCCGATCATCACCAGCGGGGCCTGCCGGCCGGTGGGCAGTTCGGTGACGGCGAGCCGTTCGGCGGCCACCGAGCCGAGCACCACCGCCGGGAACTTCGCCGTCGCGGCGTTCAGCCACCGGCCGGACCGTACCCGTGCGTTGATCACCTCGGGCAGGTCGAGGCGGGTGGCCAGAACGGTCAGGCCGGCTCCGTCGTCGGGGGCGGTGCGGTCGTTGCGCCGTACCACGGTGTGGGTGTTCGCCACCGCGCTCACCGCGGTGACCGGCCCGATCCGGCGCACCATCGCCACCGCCGACTCCGGCAGCACCGCCGGCGGGTTCTGGCCGGTCAGCGCGGTGGCCTGCAACGTGTTGGTGCCGAGGGCGCTGAGCCGGTCCAGCAGAGCGGCCTGGCTGGACGCCGGGATGCCGGTGACCACGATCATCGTGGCGATGCCGATGGCGATCCCCAGGCCGGAGAGCAGGGCCCGGCCGGGGCGGGTACGCAGCCCGATCAGGCCCAAGGAGAGCAGGTCCACCGGGTTCATGCCGTCACCATCCGGCCGTCGCGGATCTCCACCCGGCGCGGCATCGACGCGGCGATGTCCCGGTCGTGGGTGATCAGGGCGATCGTGGTGCCGTCGGCGTTGAGGTCGCGCAGCAGGTGGAGGACGGTCTGCCCGGTGGCGGTGTCCAGGGCCCCGGTGGGTTCGTCGGCCAGCACCAGGGACGGCCGGTTGACCAGGGCGCGGGCGATGGCGACCCGCTGCCGTTCACCGCCGGACAGTTCGTGCGGGCGGTGCCCGGCCCGGTGCGACAGGCCGACCCGGGACAGCGCGGTCAGGGCGCGCTCCCGGCGGTGCCGGCGCGGAACTCCGGCATATAGCAGGCCGGTGGCCACGTTCTCGGCGGCGCTCAGGCCGTCGGAGAGGTGGAACTGCTGGAAGACGAAACCGATCTCGCGGGCCCGCAGCGCGGACAGCTTCCGGTCGCTGAGGGTGGCGATGTCGTGGCCGGCGACCCGGACCGTGCCCGCGGTGGGCCGGTCCAGGGTGCCGATGATGTTGAGCAGGGTGGACTTGCCGGAACCGGACGGGCCGACGATGGCGACCATCTCCCCGGCCAGGATGTCCAGGTCGACACCGGCCAGTGCGGTCACCCCGCCCGGGTAGACCATGCTCGCGCCACGGACCGACAACACGACTGGACGAGTCATGCGGGGACCACCACGTTCGTACCCTCGCTGAGCCCGTCGCCGTTGATCTCGACCCACCCGGTTGCGAACAGGCCCGTCTCGACGGCGATCAGGCCGCCGTCCGGCAACTGCACGGCGTAACCGCCCTCGGCCAGCGCGATGAGCGCCTCCACCGGCACGGCCAGGACGTCCTCACTCACCCGGCCGGCGAAGGCGATCCGCACGTCCGCCGAGTCGATCTTCGCGATCTTCTTCGGGTCGTCGACCACCACCGTCACGGTCAGCCTGGGTGAGTCCGAGCCTTCCGGCGGGGCGATGGTACGCCCGATCGCGAGCACCTTCGCCGGAAGCTCCCGCTCGTCGGGCAGGATCACGGTGACCTTCTGGCCCCGCTCGATCGACGACGCGTGCGACAACTCGGCCGGCACCGTGATCACCTTGCGGGTGGAGGTGACCGTCATCAGTTCGCCGGTCGCCGGGCCGCCGGGTTGCACGGTGACCGTGTCCACCCGTACCGCGCCGGAGAGGACCTCGACGTCGCCGACCGCGATCGTCCCGCTCTCCGGCAGTCCGGTGTCCTTCTGCCAGCGTTTGATCGCCGCGATCAGCTCGTCGGTGAGCTCCGCCTCCTCCCCCTTGACCGGACCGGTCCGGTAGCCGAGCGCCCGCAGGTTGTCCGCCACGATCCGCACGTCCCGGCCGGTCAGGCCCTTGCCGGTGATCGGCCGGTAGAGCGGCATCGCCCCGTAGAACAACGGCACCGGCAGGTCGTTCGCGCGGTACAGCTGCCGGCCCCGTTTGATCTTCGCGCCGGGTGCCGGCAGCCAGGTGACGGTGGCCTCCCGGTGCCCGGTGAACGGGCGGGACGTGCCGTACCCGATGGCGCCCGGCATGGTTCTGGTGGTGGCCAGGTCACGGCGCTCGATCACGGTGGTCGCGGCGACCGGTACCGGTGGTGGCGGCTCCGGCTCGGCCCGGTGACGGGTCACGGCGTACGCCGCACCCGCCCCGGCCAGCACGAGAACCAGGGCCACGGCCGGCCACCGTCTTCTCCTCGGGGTCATGCGGCAGAAGCGTGGCCGGAGATCATCAGAAAGCTGTCAGGTCTGACCGGAGAACGGCCGGATCGGTGGACGGCACTCCTATAGTCGCTGCCATGTGTGCGAAGGTCCTGGTTGCCGAGGACGATCCCCGCCAGGCCGAAGTGATCCGGCGTTACCTGGCCGCCGACGGCCACGAGACGACTGTGGTCCACGACGGGCGGGCCGCCCTGGACACCGCCCGGCTGCTCGGGCCGGACCTGGTGGTCCTCGACGTGATGATGCCCGAACTCGACGGGCTGCGGGTGTGCCGGACGCTGCGGGCCGAGTCGGACGTGCTGGTGCTGATGCTGACCGCCCGGCGCTCCGAGGACGACCTGTTGCTCGGCCTCGAACTGGGGGCCGACGACTACCTGGTCAAGCCGTACAGTCCGCGGGAGCTGACCGCCCGGATCCGGACCCTGCTGCGGCGGCGGCCCCCGTCGTCCGGGCAGGCCGGCGGCATCCGCGTCGATCAGACCACGCACCAGGTGACAGTCGACGGGGAGCCGATCGAGTGCACCCGGGGTGAGTTCGCGATCCTGGCCGCCATGGCCGGGCAGCCCGACCGGGTGTTCAGCCGGGCCCAGCTGCTGCACCACACCCGCGGCATCGACCGCAGTTCCACCGAGCGCACCATCGACATGCATGTGATGAACCTGCGCCGCAAGATCGGGGCGCAGCGCCTGGTCACCGTCTACGGCATCGGGTACAAGCTGGTGGCCGGGGCGTGAGCCCGGCCCGGGTGCCGATGCGGCACAGCCTGGTCACCCGGCTGCTGGTCACCTCGGTGCTGATCGCCGTCGCGGCCATCGCCACCACCGCCTGGCTGGCCACCCAGACCGCGACGCGGGCGATCCGCCAGGAGCAGGGGCGGTCACTGACCGACGACAAGGGCGTCTACGACATGCTGATCGGGTACGCCGCCACCCATCCCGACTGGTCCGGCGCGCACGACCTGATCGACGCGCGGGCGGCCGAGCTGGGGCGGCGGATCACCCTGATGACAGCGGACCGGCAGGTGATCGTCGAGTCCGGGCCGGGGCCGTCGCTGCACGCCGCGCGGCCGTCGGCGACGGTCGATCCGCTCGATCTGGATCTGGGGCTGACCGGTGGCACCGACCGGATCGACGCCCGGGTGGTCGGGCCGTTCCAGCTGCCTGCGGCGGAACGGGACACGTACCGGAAGTGGGCCTCCGACCAGGTCAACTGTTTGGAGACGTTCGGTGTCGAGGGTGCTGTCGTGGAGAAGCCGGGTGGGCGGTTCGTAGCAGAGGTGACCGGTGGCGATCCGTACGACGGTGTGGCGCAGTGTGTGGCGAGATATGCGGACAACACCACGCCTACCGAGCGGGCTGCGCTGCGTGCCCTGGCTCGGCTCACCGCCCGGTGCCTCGACCTGCCCGCGGACCGGGAGCTGTACATCCGTACCGACCTCTCGATGGTCATGGTGCCGGCGGATCCGGCTCTGCGGATCTCACCGGCCGAGGCCGTCAAGAAGCCGGCGCGCGCCGCGTCCTGCCTGGAGAGATCACGAAGGACCCAGCTTCAGCCATACGTGGCTCCGGCGGCACTGTTGTTCGTCACCGACCCCGACACCGGAGGTGATTTCACTACATTCACCCTTTCGTACGACAATCTGGTTCGGATTTCCGGTGTGACAGCCGCGGTGCTGCTCGCCACCATCCTGGTCACCGTGCTGGTCGGGCGACGGCTGGTCCGGCCGCTGCGGGCCCTCACCGAGGCTGCGGGCGGGCAGGCGCCGGTGCCCACCGGCGGACGCGACGAGATCGGCCGGCTCGCCCGCGCCCTCAACGAGTCCGCCGACCGCCGGGACCGGGCCGAAGCCCAGCGCCGGGCCATGGTCAACGACGTGGCCCACGAGCTGCGCACCCCGCTCACCACGTTGCGCGGCTACTCCTCGCTGTACGCCCAGGGTGGGCTGGCCTCCGACGACCAGGTGGCCGACGCGATGGGACGGATCAACGCGGAGGCAACCCGGATGGGCCGGATCGTCGACGATCTCATCGACCTCACCGCCCTCAGCGACCGGGGTGCCCTGGACCTGGCCCCGGTCGACCTGGGCGCCGTCCTCGACGACCTGGCTGCCGACCTTCGGGTGCGGAATCCGGATCGGGTGGTCGACGTGCAGCGAAAGGGCCACACGTTCGTGCGGGCCGACTC
>DATMVU010000806.1:0-10327 GCA_035562875.1 Actinoplanes sp.
GGTGGCGGCGGTGGCGGCGGCCGCGGAGCGGGCGGGTGATGTGGAGACGATCGCGTTCTGGTGGGCGCTCGGCCATGAGGCGCTTGTCGACGGCACACCGTTCGACGTCGAGGAGCTGGCGGAGGTGCCGGGGGTGGCCGAGCTCCGGGCGATCGTGGAGCGGACGAACGCGCACCGGTTCGAACTGCCGTACGGCCGGCGTCCCGAGCCGGAGCATCTGGACGTGATGGACGACGAGCTCCAGAACTGGTGGTATCGACTCTAGAAAATATGACATCATCGTTGTCATGATGCATGAACGCAAGAACGATGACAGAGGCGCGATGGTGTACGCGATACTCCGCGAAACCCGGCCACTCGTCCTCAACTCGGCACGCGTGGTCGAGGCGTCGTTGCGCGACGATCGTCTGAGCGTCGGCATGCGAGCCGTGCTGGAGACGCTCGCCGAGTCCGAGTCCGGGCCGATCACCGTCCCGGACATCGGCGACCGCCTGGACCTGGCACGGCAGGGCATCCAGCGGCACGTCAACGACCTGATCACTCTGGGCCTGGCCGAGTCCCGGACGAACCCGGCACACCGCCGGTCGGTGCTGATCGCCCTCACCCCGGCCGGTACCGCCCTGTTCGCCCGGATCCGCGCCGACGAGCTGTCCCGGCTCGGTGCGATGGCCGCCGAGCACAGCGCCGCGGATCTGGCCACCGCCGCGCGGGTCCTGGAGAGTCTCAACCGGGATGTACGCCACCGCGCCACGGAACTCCGATGAGCCCCGACATCCACGCGCTGACCAGCGTGAACCGTCTGCTCATCGCCGACTTCCTGGACAGGCTGGACGAGTCTGCCTGGACCACGCCGACCCTCTCGGACGGGTGGACGGTCCAGCACATGGCGGCTCACTTCGTACAGCCGATGATGGTGAATCTCGGTCGTTTCCTGCTGGTGTCGATCCGCTACCGGGGTGACACCGACCGGACCGTCGACCACTTCACCAGGCGGCTCGCGCGACGGCCCCGACCGGAACTGATCAGCCTGCTGCGCGCTCACGCCGGCGACCGCCTGAACCCGCCACGGGTCGGTCCGATGGGCCCGTTCGCCGAGACCTGCGTGCATCTGCGGGACATCGCCCGCCCGCTCGGCCTGGACGTGGACGTGCCGGCCGAGCATTGGCGGATCCTGCTCGACTACCTGACCGGGCCCGCTCCGGCGCCGGCCCTGACCCCGCCCGGCCGTCTCGACGGGCTGCGCCTGACCGCCACCGGCCTGGACTGGTCGGCGGGCGACGGCGCCCTGGTCAGCGGCCCGATCGAGGCCCTCGGGATGGCCGCGGCCGGCCGCCCGGCCGCGCTCCCCGACCTGAGCGGCCCCGGAGCGGCTCTGCTGAAGGAGCGTCTGATCACGGGCGCCCGCCCCGGCTCCGGGCCAGATCGGCGACGGCCTGATCAGGATCGGACGCGAGCAGGTCGAGCACGGTTCGCGGCACCCCGGGCAGACCGGCGAGGGCCGTCCGGACGCTGACGGCCCGGTCCCGGGCGAGCCGAAGCAGGTCCTCCTCCGGCACCGCGGCCAGGTACGCCGCCCGATGGATCATCGCGGTGGCCCGGACGTCGGCTATCCGGTCCCGGGTGAGCTCCCGCCGTTGTGCCTCGGTGACCAGCCGGTTGGCCAGCGCGCCCATCCGGACCCGCGGCTCCGGGTCGGCCAGCAGCCGGGCCAGGGCGGCCGGGTCGGTGGTGTTCTCGGCCAGCCCGCCGCGGACCTCCTTCGACGGGTCGGCGAGCAGCCGCGCGGTGATCTCCGGCGGCCGGCCGGGCCGTTCGGCGAGCATCCGCCGCTGATCCGCGTCGGGCGAGTCGCAGAGGGCGTGCTGCACCGACACGTCAGCGGCCGGGTTGTCCGGAATCGACCAGCGCACCTGCCACGCGGTGTCGGCGATCAACCCGATCAGGGTCTCCGCGGTGACGCCGGGATGTTGCGAGACCGCCTCCCGTACCTGCCAGGCCTTGTCCGCGGCCAGGAGCCGCAGCACCGTGGGCGGCGCGTCCGGCCGTGCCGCCACCGCGACCCGGACCGCGCGGGACGGATCGGCTGCCAGGGCGGCCAACTCCCCCACCGTCGCCGACTGCACTCTCCGGTTGATCATGAGGTGACCATAGACGCCGTCGATATATTCGGGAGCGTGAGCACCTCTTCCGGCGAGCGGCAGGACACCACGGAGGTCCGGCGCCTCGTCCGCACCCCGCACCCGGGTGGCCCCGATCTCGTGCAGCCGGACGGCTGGTAGGGATCGTGCAGATCACCGAGATGAGCGCCGCCGGTTTCCGGACGGTGGTGGCCGAGTTCCGGCGGCCGGCCGGTGGGATCCGCTGGGTGGTGATCCCCACCATCCACGTCGGGCACGCGGACTACTACTGGGCGATCTGGCAGCGGCTGCGCTCGTCCGACGTGGTGATCGCGGAACGGTACGACGGCCCCAGCTCGACCGGCCTGGCGTACGCCAACGCCATGCGCCTCGCCCGTCAGCGGGCCAGCCGTGACCTGGTCCACCAGGACATCGACTACAGCGCGCTGGGGGTGCCGATCGTCTTCCCGGACGCGGTTCCCGGTCTGGTCCTCGGCCCGGACCGGGAGCTGCCCGCCGATCAGCGTTTCGGCGCGGCGGTGCTGGCCCCGTTCCTGGCCTGGGAGATGTCCCGCTCCGGCGACGACTGGATGACCGGCCTGGACATGAACTATCACGATCACACGGTGCTGGCCCGCCAGCCGGCCGACGTCGAACGCGACGACCTGCTGATCGCCGCGATCCGGGAGATCGACACCGAGTTCGCCGCCGAGGACATCGAGGTGGCCGTCGTCTTCGGCGCCAACCACATCCCCCTGGTGGTCCGGGAGCTGACCGGGAGCCTCGGGCACCGGCCGCTGCCCGGTGCCCGCTGGCTCACCGCCATCGACTACGACGAAGCCCCCTACCTGCGCAGACCGCCGCTGGACGGCTGGATGGACTTCTGAGCGAACCACGCGGCGAACCGCTCGCCCATCAGCACGTGGGTGTCGGCGTCCGGGTGCAGCCGGTCCGGGAGCGGGTGCCCGGTGGAATCCTGTTCGCCGTAGAGGTCGAGGCCGTCCAGCAGGTGCAGGTGCGGGTCGGTGGCGGCCCGCTGCGCCACGATCCGGGCCAGCTCGTCCCGGATGACGCGCAGGGTGAGCAGGCCGGGGGCGGGTGTGCCGGTGGCACGGAACAGGACCCGGCCCTCGCGCAGCGCGTCCATGTCGAAGGCGCCGGGCCCGGGGGTGTCCTCGTGGATCGGGCAGTGGATCGGCGAGATCACCACCAGCGGGGTGTCCGGATGCCCGTCCCGGATGGTGTCCAGGAAGCCGTGGACGGCCGGCCCGAAGGCACGCAGCCGCATCAGGTCGAGGTTCACCAGGTTGATGCCGATCTTGACACTGATCAGGTCGGCCGCGGTGTCCCGCATGGTCCGGGCGGTGAACGGGTCGAGCAGGGCACTTCCACCGAGGCCGAGATTGATCAGTTCCAGCCCGGCCGCGGCGGCGGCGACGGCGGGCCAGGTCGAGGTGGGCCCGGCCGCGTCCGAACCGTGGCTGATCGAACTGCCGTGGTGCAGCCAGACCGGGCGGCCGGACGGTGGCGCGGCCTCCACCGGCGCGTCGGTGCGCAGCGCGACCAGCTCGGTGACCTCGTTGTGCGGCAGCCAGATCTCGACGGTCTTGTCCACCGCGTCGAGCCCGGTGAAGGAGACGGTGCCGGGCTGCCCCGCCGTGCGGTCGGCGGTCCCCCGGGCCAGGTCGACGGTGATGACGGTGGCGGTGGGCGCGCTGACCCGGGCGGTCAGCCGCCCGTCGACGAGCAGGTCGTAGACGCCGAGCGGGCGGTCCGCCAGCCCGGTGAAGACCCGCCGGGTGGGCAGGGTGTCCAGCTCGACGACGGTGGCCCGGGTGCGGAACACCAGCCGGACCCCGGACGGTTGCGCCTCGACCATGGCCAGTTGCGGGTCGCCGGTCTGGGCGCGGGCCCAGGCGGGCAGGCGGTGCGGGAGCAGGCCGTGCTCGGTGGGCTCCAGCTCGGCGGCGCCGATCAGCAGCTCGGGGGTGATGGGGGAGATGATCACGATCGTTCCTGACGAAGCGATGAGGGCCAGGCACGCAGGGCGACGTCGAGGGCGTCGAGGGCCCGGTGCCAGGACTCGGTGGACTCGGGGAGGCTGTGGGCGAAGCCGCCCGCCGACTCCAGGTCGATGAAGCCGTGGATGACGCTGCCGATCAGCCGGACCGCGTGGGTCTGTTCCGGATCGGACAGGTGGTAGCCACGCAGGATGGCCCGGGACAGCGCGGCGTGCCGGGGCCCGGCGCTGGCGGCGGCGGTCTCCGGGTCCAGGCGCAGGCGGGTGGCGGCATACCGCCCCGGGTGCTCCCCCGCGTAGTCGCGGTAGCTGTCGGCCAGGGCGACCAGAGCGTCCTTGCCGGAGCGGCCGGCCACCGCCAGGGCCGCCCGGTCGGCCAGCTCGGCCAGAGCGAGAAGTGCGACCCGGGTCCGCAGGTCGCCGGTGCCGCCGACGTGCGAATACAGGCTGGGCACCTTGACGCCGAGTCGCCGGGCCACGGTGGACGCGGTCACCTCGGCGAAACCGAGGTCGTCGGCCAGCTCGGCGGCCGCCCGCACCACACTCGCGGCGGTCAGCCCCGCTCGTACCATCGCCGCCCCCTTTCCTTAAAGGCATCATTAATCACCTAAAGCCTTTAGGCAAGCGGTACGGGCCGGCCGCTGCTGTTAGGGTCGGTTCTCGTGAGCGAGCGGAACATCGGCGGCCGGACCTACGACTTCTCCCGCCGGGTCGTGGTGATGGCGATCGTGAACCGCACGCCCGACTCGTTCCATGACAAGGGCCGCACGTTCGCGCTGGAGAAAGCCACCGAGGCGGTCGAACGGGCGGCCGGCGAGGGCGCCGACTGGATCGACATCGGCGGGGTGCCGTTCGCGCCTGGCCCCGAGGTCAGCGCCGCTGAGGAACTGGACCGGGTGATGCCGGTCGTGGAGGCGGCCCGCGGGCTGGCCGTCGTCTCGGTCGACACGTTCCGGCCCGAGGTGGCGCGCGCGGTGATCGAGGCCGGCGCCGGGGTCGTCAACGACACGTCAGGCCTGCGGAACCCGGCGATGGCCGACGCGGTAGTGGGCACCGGCGCGCAACTGGTGATCTGTCACAGCCTGGCGGCGCCGCGCACCGAGTACCCCAGCCCGCGATACGGGGACGTGACCGCCGAGGTGGGCGACTTCCTGCGGGAGAGGGTCGCGCTGGCGCTGTCCCGGGGTGTCCGGCCGGACCAGATCATCATCGATCCGGGTCACGACCTGAACAAGAACACGGTCCACTCCCTCGAACTGACCCGGCGGCTGGACGAGATCGCGGCGATCGGCTATCCGATGCTGGCGGCGCTCAGCAACAAGGACTTCATCGGCGAGACCCTGGACCGCCCGCAGCAGGAGCGGCTGGCCGGCACCCTGGCGACGGCGGTCTTCGCGATCCTGCACGGTGCCCGGATCCTGCGGGTGCACGACGTGCGGGCCCACTACGACGCGGTCCGGATGACCGAGGCGATGCTGGGCTGGCGCAAGCCCGCCTACACCCGGCACAACATCTGAGGTCACGAGCCGATCCGGACCCAGACGTCGTCCAGGGTGCCGTGGAACTGGTCGTTGTTGCGGCCGACGCCCTTGCCGCCGATGGTGATCGGATGCTCGGTGTTCACCGACAGGGTCGCCGGGATCGTGGTGACCGACTCGAGCCGGCCGTCGACCAGGATGGTCAGGTCGGCGCCGCTGCGACGGCACTCCAGGCTGTGCCACCTCCCGTCGGCGACAGTCGTCGCGCTGTGCACCACGTACACCGTTCCGGCCTCGTCGCTCATGCCACAGCTGGGATGACCGGACCGGCCGTCCACCTGCAGTTTGTACTGCCCGCCCCCGGTCGAATAACCCTTCTGCAGGATGTTCTCGCCCCGTCCGGTCTCGGTCGGGGACAGGAGCACTCCGGCCCCGTACCGCAACGGTCCGGTCCCGGGGTTGAGACCGGTGGTGTCGCCGGCCCGCAGCACGAGCCGCGGACAGTGACCACCGGAGCACTTGGCGGGAAAGCCGACGGCGTGGCCGCGGCCGTGCGGGACCATCCGCGGTGTGGCGCCGTTGCGGGCGACGGTGTGCAGCACGTGCCCCTGCCCGGATCCGTCGTCGTAGGTCCCGTCGTTGACGGTGCTGTCGAAGTTGTACGCCGCCACCGGCCCGGCCACCGCCTTCTCCAGCATCGGGGCGGCCCGGTGGAACTCGACGTACCGTTTCCGGATCAGCCCGCCGACCTGGGTGAAGTCGCCGACCGCACTGACCGAGCCGAGCCGGTCGCTGGCGGCGAGCTGCCTCGTTCCGGCCACCCCGTTGGCCTGCGGGGCCCAGCCGAGCAGGTTGCCGTCCCGGTCGACGGCGGCGAGTTTGCCGCGGGCCACCGAGCCGTCGGTGCAGAGCCCGCGGATGCCGTTGTTGGTGGTGGTGCAGGCCCGGTCGAAGTGGCCGCCGACGTAGACGGTGCCGTCGAGCACGGTGATCGCCTGGGCGTCGCCGTCGAAGACCCGGGTCCAGCGGGCCTGCCCGTCCCGGTTGTACGCCACCGCCCGTCCGCCCTGACCGCCGAGCGCCGCGAAGACCCCGTCCACGTCGGCGGCCAGGGCGAGGACCTGGGACACCGGCCGGGGCTGGAACCGCTTGTCGAGTTCGCCGGTGACCGGGTGCACTGCGGTGAGCCGCAGGGTGGACCGGACGTCGTTGGTCTTGTGGAAGCTGCCGCCGACGTAGACCCGGTCCTCGCCGACGGCCAGGGCGTTGACGGTGTCGTCGGTGGCCGGGCGCCAGGTGGGGTCGAGGAGGCCGGTGGCGGCGTCGAACGCGGCCAGGTTGGCGCGTGGCACGCCGTCGATCGCGGTGATCCGCCCGCCGAGGTAGATCCGGCCGTGCCCGGCGGTGATCGTGTTGGGCTGCCCGGCCACGGTGTGGCGCATCGGGGTGACCCGGCCGTCGGCGCCGTCGATGCCGGCCAGCGCGTCCCGGGATTCCCCGTTGATCAGGTCGAAGTCGCCGGCCGCGTAGACCACACCGTTGGACACGGCGAGGCCGCGCACGTTGGCGTCGGCGGTGGGCCGCCAGTCGAGCAGGTCACCGGTGCGGGCGTCGAAGGCGGCCAGCCGGGTGCGCGGACTGTTGCGGCCGTTGACCGAGGTGACGGTGAAGTTGCCGCCGACGTAGACGGTGTCACCGGCGTAGGCGACCGCGTAGACCGGGCCGTTGAACGACGGGGAGGAGACCGGGTCGGAGGAGACGACCTCGGCGGACGCCGCATCCCCGGCGGTGGCGGCGATCGTCACGGTCGCGGCGACCAGCACACGGCGCAGGGCTTTCATACCGATTCTGGGGATATGTGCCACAACCGGGTTTAACTTCCGAGATCCGCAAAAGTGGCGGCGGGGCTGTGCTCCCCGGTACGCCATCGACGGGTTTGACGATGCCGCACGGCACCTGCGGCCAGGTCAGGCGCGGAAGCTCTTGATGGTCAGCTCGGCGAACCGGCGCGACTCGGCCGGCCGTAGACCGCTGTTGGCCCGGAGCACCAGGAGGAAGTCGTCGACGGTGAAATCCGCGCGCAGCCTCCCGGCGGCCTTGGCCCGCACGGCGAGGTCCGCGACGTTGCGGTAACCGTGCTCCAGAGTGGCCGCCCGATCCACCGCCTGCGGGTACGCCGCCAGGAACGCCGCGGTGAACCCCCGGTCCCGGGCGTGCAGGTCGAACAACTCCTCGATCAGCCGGCACAGCCCTCGCCACGGGTCGCTGTCGGCGGCGGCCCGGTCCAGAACCGCCACGCACGCCTGGGTCTGCTCACGGAACGCCTCGACGACCAGCGACTCCTTGGTCGGGAACCGGCGGTAGAGGGTGGCCGGGCCGACGTCGGCACGCCTGGCGATCTCCCGCATCGGCACGTCCAGGCCGCCCTCGGCGAAAAGCTCCCGGGCGGCGGTCAGGATCCGGTCCCGGTTGTCGCGGGCGTCCGAGCGCAGCGTCTGAGTCATCTTCACGGCCATGGCTCTCACTTTAGCCAAGTGGACGGGGTGTTCCGGATAGCGTCCCGGGCATGAGAGCACTGCAGTTCTTCGAGTACGGGCCCGCCGACGTGCTGCGGGTCACCGAGGTCCCCGAGCCGCACCCCGGCCCCGGCGAGATCCGGATCGCGGTGCGGTCCTCCGGCGTCACCCCGGCCGACTGGAAACTCCGGTCCGGCGCCTTCCAGCAGATGATCCCGCTGACCCTGCCGCACACCCTCGGCATCGACGCGGCGGGTGTGGTCGACGAGATCGGCGAAGGGGTGACCGGGGTCGCGATCGGCGACGAGGTCTACGGCATGGCCGATCTGGCCCGGATGGGCGGCGCCAACGCCGACTTCGCGGTCCTCACCCTCTGGGGTCCCAAGCCCGCGGCCTGGAGCTGGGACGAGGCCGGCGGCGCCGGAGGCAACACCGAGACGTCGGTACGGGTACTCGACCTGCTCGCGATCGAACCCGGTGAGACGGTGCTGATCGAAGGCGCCGCCGGTGGGGTCGGCAGTCTGGCGGTCCAGCTCGCCAAGGCCCGGGGCGCCCGGGTGATCGGCACCGCGAGTACCCGCAACCACACGTTCCTCGCCGAGCTGGGCGCGACTCCGGTCACCTACGGCCCGGGGCTGGCCGGCCGCCTCGACGGCCCGGTCGACGCGGTGTTCGACTGCGCCGGCTCCGGGTCACTGGCCGAGCTGGTCGCGGTGGCCGGCGGGCCGGAGCGGGTGGTGACGATCGCCGACCTCACCGGTGCCGACCACGGGGTGCGGATGTCCCGGACCGGTGGGCCCGGCGCCGGACCACAGTCCCGGCACGCGCTGGTGCTCGCCGCCGAGGTGCCCGGTCTCACCGTGCCGCTGGCCGGGGTGTTCGCACTGGAGGACGCGGCCGAGGCGCACCGGCTCAGCGAGACCGGTCACGTACGCGGGAAGGTGGTCCTGAGGTCTTCTCCAGCAGTGTGACCAGGTCGCCCTCGGTGATCTCCTCCAACAGGAAGACCACCCGGTAGACCACGTAACCGAGTTGGGCGCGGGCGGTGACCGGATCACCGGTCACCGCTGTCAGCGCCTGCTCCCACGGGTGCAGGATGTCCCGCAGATCGGCCCGGCCGGCCTCGCCGCGGGAACTCATCGCGGCAGCGACCACGCTGGCGTCGCCGTATCTGGTCAGGGCGTCTCTCAACTGGATGAGCACGGTCAGGGCGTCGCCGGGCATCTCCTCGGCCGGCGCCAGCTTGTCGCGGACCGCGTCGGTGACGACCGCCGCCTTGTTAGGCCACCAGCGGTAGAGCGTCATCTTCGCCACGCCGGACCGCTCGGCGATCTTCTCCATGGTGACCCGGTGGTAGCCGATCTCGGCGAGCAGCTCCTCCGCCGCGGCCAGGGCCGCCCGCTGCGCCTCGGGGTCGCGTTTCCGGCCGGCCATCGGTCCCCTTCACCGTCATCGTGCAGATCACAGGGACCTTATACCTATACGAGACGTACCGTACAGGTATTGCTTGCACATGGAGGTTGTGATGGGACGTCTGGCAGGTAGGACAGCGCTGGTGACCGGGGCGGCCGGCGGCATCGGCAAGGCGACGGCGCAGCGGCTGGCCGCCGAGGGCGCGACGGTGATCGTCGCCGACGTGCAGGATGAGCTCGGCACTCTGACGGCGAAGGAGATCGGCGGGCTCTACCTGAGCCTCGACGTCACCAGCGAGGCCGCCTGGGCGCACGCGGTGACGACCGTGCAGGAGACGTACGGCGGTCTGGACATCCTGGTCAACAACGCCGGCATCAGTGACCGGGACGTGCTGGAGAACACCGACCTGGCGACGTACGAGAAGGTCATCGCGGTCACCCAGACCAGCGTCTTCCTCGGCACGAAGGCGTTCGCGCCGCTGCTCAAGGCCGCGACGGCCGCCTCGGTCGTCAACATCAGCTCGATCTTCGCCGCGTCCGGCGGGTTCGGCGCGTCACCGGCCTACCACGCCGCGAAGGGCGCGGTACGGACGCTGACGAAGAACATCGCCATCGAGTGGGCGCCGCTCGGCATCCGGGTCAACAGTGTGCATCCGGGATTCATCGAGACGCCGATGATGGGCGACACCGACCGTTCGCCGCTGGTGGAGGTGACCCCGCTCGGGCGGGTGGGCCGGCCCGAGGAGGTGGCGAACGCGGTGCTGTTCCTGGCGAGTGACGAGGC
>DATMVU010000807.1:0-1587 GCA_035562875.1 Actinoplanes sp.
GGCGGCCGGCCGGCCGCCGCACAGGCACGCGCGATGCGATCCCGCACCCGTTCGAGAGAGGCGGCGAGCTCAGCGCGCCGTCCGGCGTCGGTCAAGGTTCAACCTTCTTGAGGGGGGTACGGGCGGATCGTCAGGAACCGTTCTTCAGGAAGTCCGGCACGTCCACGTCGTCGAAGAGCACCCGGGTCCGGGGCGGCGGCGTGGTCGTGACCGGCGGTGGGGTCACCGGAGCCGGAACCGGCGGCAGGGTGGCGCCTCCGGTGGACGGCGACGGGACCTTGCTGCGTACCGTCTCGGCCGGCTTGTAGGAGGGCGAACCCGCGTCGAAGCCCGCCGCGATCACCGTGACCCGAACCTCGTCACCGAGTGCGTCGTCGATGACCGCACCGAAGATGATGTTCGCGTCCGGGTGGGCAGCATCGGTCACCAGCTGTGCCGCGTCGTTGATCTCGAAGAGGCCGAGGTCCGACCCGCCGGCGATGGAGAGCAGGACACCGCGGGCACCGTCCATGCTCTGTTCGAGCAGCGGGCTGGAGATCGCCTTCTCGGCCGCCTCCACCGCGCGGTTGTCGCCACGGGCGCTGCCGATGCCCATCAGGGCACTGCCGGCGTTGCTCATGACGCTCTTCACGTCGGCGAAGTCCAGGTTGATCAGACCCGGGGTGGTGATCAGATCGGTGATGCCCTGCACGCCGGAGAGCAGCACCTGGTCAGCCTGACGGAACGCGTCCATCATGCTGATGCCGCGGTCGCCGAGGGCGAGCAGCCGGTCGTTCGGGATCACGATCAGGGTGTCGCACTGGTTGCGCAGCTCGTCGATACCGGCCTCGGCCTGAACCTGGCGCCGCTTGCCTTCGAAGTTGAAGGGCCGCGTCACCACACCGATGGTCAGCGCGCCCAGCTTGCGGGCGATGTTGGCGACCACGGGCGCGCCACCGGTACCGGTGCCACCGCCCTCACCACAGGTGACGAAGACCATGTCGGCCCCCTTGAGGACCTCCTCGATCTCGTCCCGGTGGTCCTCGGCGGCGTTCTTGCCGACCTCGGGCTGGGCGCCTGCGCCCAGCCCACGGGTGAGTTCCCGGCCGACGTCCAGTTTGACGTCGGCGTCGCTCATCAACAGCGCTTGGGCATCGGTGTTGATCGCGATGAACTCGACGCCTTTGAGCCCAACCTCGATCATGCGGTTGACGGCGTTCACACCGCCACCGCCGATGCCGACGACCTTGATGACCGCAAGGTAGTTGTGCGGAGGTGTCATCGGGCTCAGCCTTCCCTTCCGGGGTTGGCGGATGTCGACGGCCCCTGCGGTCCCGGGAACCGCACTTCGACATCCGCTGCCGTACAAGGGAGGGCGAGGAAACCCTCACCCTCTACTAGAGGTTCAGTGTTATGTCAACCATTCGAACCTCTCGAGGCAACGTATGCGGCATTGCCTCCGGAGCCAAAGACCCGGAGCGGCGTGTCGCGTCCGCTAACGAGGTGAGTATCCGACTCACCCGTAACCTCACACCTTTTGATCCGTTCACGGCTCTTTGTCCGTTTAACCGGATAGTTATCGGATGGTCACCACCGACGGCGCGCTCA
>DATMVU010000808.1:0-4103 GCA_035562875.1 Actinoplanes sp.
GGTTCTGGATCGGGGCGATCATGCCGTACGGGCTGGGCCTGGTCTTCTGGGTCTTGCGCGACCGGCCCTGGGCGAACCGGCCGCCCACGCCCGGTGAACGGCGTGACGGCTGGCTCATCGGGATCGCCACCGGAGTACTGCTGTCGGTGCTGATCGCCGTCGCACTGCACCTGAGCAGCAATGCTCTCGGCGACCGCTGGATCCCGGTCGACGACATCTGGCCCTAGATCGTGACGTCTCCCGGCCCCACGCTGTTCCGGTTCTCGGTCATCCAGGTCACCGCGAAGTCGACCAGGTCCCGCTGCGGCATCAGCCGGGACTCGGCGTTACCGACCCGGCCCGCCGACACCGGGCCGGTCTTCTCGTACGCCCGCCCGATCTCGTCGAAGTCGGTCTCGTCGGCCAGCGGCGCCGTCCACGTCACCCAGCTGTTCGTGCCGTCCGGGTTGCGCACCGCGGCACCGTTCTCCTCGGTCGGCGGATCCGTCAGCCGGCATTCCGCCAGGTGCAGCGACGTGTTGTTGCCGTGATCGCAGCCGAGCAGCAGAACCTTGCCGCCGGCCCGGTAGACCGCCCCCAACGGCGACTCGTCACCCAGCCCCTGCTCCAGCGGATGCGTCCCGGTGATCGTCGCAGCGAGCGGCCCGAGCGCCGCGAACGACGTCGCCGGATGATTGCTGCGCAGCGCCCCCGGCCAGGTCCGCACCGTCTCCGGCAGAATCCCCACCCACCGGCTCGGCGTGAGCAGCGGATCGAAACCGGCCGCCTGCTCCCGGATCGCCGCCCACCAGGACTCCGGAACCGGCGGGCGTTGCCACCCGGCCGGATCCGAGTTGTCGGGCGTGTGCGTCGGAACGACGAGGGTCCCGTCCGGCCCGAGCACCTCCAGCAGCGCCTCCACGACGGCCTGCACATGCCCGGCGACGAACCCGACGGCCCCCAGAGCCGAATGCACGATCACCACATCACCGGCGGTCAGCCCCAGCCGCCGCAGATCGGCGGCGAGGGTTGCGGTCGTGTACGGAAGCTCCTGGGTCACCGAACCAGTGTGCCCTGCCGATACGAGCGGGCCCTCGCCGTAGGTGTCAGAGTTCCGGCAGAACGATGTCCAGCCGGTTCGGAAGGTTTCCGCTCAACCACCACTTGCGGCTCCGGTGGGCTTCCGGCCCGGCGTCGCTGACGTGCAGCCGCACCCGCAGTTCGCCGGGTGGAACCGGCAGCCAGACCACCGTCTCGTCCTCCGCGTCACCGATCCGCAAGCGCCCGCCGGCGACCTGCAGTGTTCCGTCGAAGACGGCCGGTCCTACCGGGTCGTCGATGGCGGTGGAAGCGATCCGGACACGGGTTCTGTCAAGGCCGCCGTTCTCGACGTTGACGATGATCAGGGCGGGCCAGACCTCCAGCAGGGGATGGAGGTCGCTGTCTCCCGGCTCCTCGCCGGCCTCCCCGTCCGCACCGATGTAGAACACGCCCCCGCTGATCGGGGAGTTGAACTTTCCGATCAGCGGCATGCATCGACCTTAGTGCGTGGCCATGCTTGCGGCGATGAGCGGCTGCTCAAGGGCGCAGGGTTACTTTGCCGGTGGTTCGGCGAGTGACGAGGTCCTCGAAAGCGCGACGGGCATCCTCCAGGGGATACGCCGCATGGACCATCGGCTTCAGCACGCCGGCCGCGGTGAGCTGGAACAGTTCGGACAGGGGCTCGGCGTAGGCGCCGGGCACGGTGAGGGCCGGGCGCAGCCAGAAGCCCATGACTGCCGTGTTGCGGTTCGAGAGGGCTCCCGGGTCGACGGGTGGGCGACCTTCGCGGGAGGCGTTCCCGAAGGTGACCAGGCGTCCGAAGTTCCCCAGGATCTCCAGGCCGGCGCTGAAGACACGACCGCCGATCGACTCGAGAACGATGTCCACCGGCGTTCCACCGTTGGCGTCGAGGATCCGCTCGGCGTACCCGTCCGCGTCGCTGGACACCGCGGCGTCCGCGCCCAGGGACAGTGCCAGGTCTCGCCGGGCCTCAGTGGAGGCTGTCGCGATGACCCGCCCGGCACCGAAATGCTTGGCGAGCTGCACCGCGAGCGAACCGACACCGCCAGCCGCCGCGTTGACCACCACCGTCTCGCCGTCGCGCATCCGTGCGCAGCTCCTCAGCACGTGCCAGGCGGTCAGCCCCTGGACGAGAAGCGCGAGCGCCTCGGCATCGCCCACCCCTTCGGGCACGGTCACGGCATCGGCAGCCTCCACCACCGCTCGCTCGGCGAAGCCGCCACCGCCGAAGGTCGGTGCGAGCACGCGACGACCGTCGGCGGCCCGGCCGACCACCTCGGTGCCGGGAATGAACGGCAACTCCGGCACCGGCTGGTAGGACCCGGCAATGCGGCTGGTGTCGGCGAAGTTGACCCCTGCCGCGCTCACCTCCACGAGCAGCTGCCCGTCGATCGCTACCGGATCTGGGACCGGGACGAGGTCCAGGACTTCGGGGCCGCCGAAACGGGAACACTGCACAGCTCGCATGATCGGCACCGTATACGGCTGCCGGCGACAACCGGGTGACGCACCAACCGCAGGGCATCCGGGCCCGGGTTCATTCGATCCCGATCCGGTCGGCGTCCTGCGGGATCCACGGGCTCGGCCCTGTCGTCCAGCCGCTGTCGTAGTTCTTCACGGCCTCAACGAAGTCGGCTGGTGGGCGGCACCCGTGGGTGGTGACGTAGTGCCAGATGAGGCTCGGGGCGGCGAACATCGTCCCGGTCCGGGCCGGGATCCTGATCTCGGTGTGGCCGAGCGGCAGTTCTTCGCCCAGATGGTCCACGTCGAGCCTGGAACGCGTTGTGGCATCCGGACGGAATCGGCTGCTGTGACAATGGGCGCATATGGTGAACGATGAGTCGAAGACGCCGCCGGCTCTCGGGGCGTGGGCCGAGGTCGATCCCGGGTGTCATCCGTTCGACCCGGCCGGGGTGGCGGTGGCGCTGCGGATGACGGCCCCGCCGCGGGCGGACTGGTGCCGCGGGGGATGGACCGACGAGTCCGAGGTCTGGGACTGGGTTGTCCGGGTCAGTGAAGCGCTGGCCGGGCATTTCGGATCGTGGGCGTATCACTGGCACTGGGCGCTCGACCGGAATCCGCACGGCGGTTGGGTGATCGACCGTATCCCGATGCCGGTCGAGGTGACGGCGTTCGTCACCCACGAGCTGACCGGCTGGCGGCGTTGGCTCGAGAGCCTGGCGGTGCAGTTCCAGCAGGTGGCCCGGCCGAATCCGGGGCACGGGACCGTCCCGGGGGATCTCGTCGCGCAGTGGGAGACGGCCATCGCCCGGTTGATCGCCGATGTCGTTGCGCGCAGTACCGATGGTGATGACTGGCAGGGCCCGTGCCACCGGGTCCTTCGGTGGTTCCTCACCGCGAAGGGTGTGACCCCTGAGGAGGCGTGGGCTCTCATCGATGACGTCATCGATGACCGGTTCTCCGCCTGGGCCCATCTGACCGCCACCGACATCGGCCAGATATCGGAGCGACTGGCGAAGGCCGCACTCGATGTGCTCGGTGTCGCCGCCCCCGCTCGAAGCGACGACTGGCCGGACACCTGGCCCCGGGACTGGCCGTCCTGGCGCGCGACGAACGTCAGTAGGTCGTGACGCCAAGCACCACGATCGACTGCTGCTGGACTGCCTGCTGATCGGGATAGCCGGTGAGTGTCGCATTCGGCCCGGCGGGCGCGGGGTGGTCTGGAGGTACGCCTGGCTCGCGCGGTGGGGGCGGGAGTGGTGACTCGGCGAAGGGCCCGGTAGGCGTACGGCGCCGGGGTTGAAATCCTTTGAAAGGCAACATATGTTGCGTCCATGAAGGACGTGCGGGACGACGGCTTGGACCGGCTGCGGTGGCTCACCGGGAGCATCCGGGACATGGAGAGTGAACGGACCCGGATCGTCGGGCGGCTGCGCGGCGAGCAGGCCGCCAGCTGGGACGAGATCGGGCAGGCGTGCGGGATGACCCGGCAGGGTGCGACGCGGCGGTGGTCGAAGACATTGCACGCGGCGTCGTTCGGCAGTGTGGCCGGGGCCTATCACCGGGGGCGGCCGACCTATCCGGTGTCGGCGGTGGAGTGG
>DATMVU010000809.1:0-7773 GCA_035562875.1 Actinoplanes sp.
GCGGACCAGCGGGCTCTGCTGGCCACCGTGCGCCCGTGGCTGGCGGAGACGGCACCCGATGTGACAGCGGAACGGTTCCTGCGGGAGATCGAGGCCACCGGGCTGCTGCTCTCCCCCGGACCCCGGCAGTACACCTTCACCCATCAGACCTTCCAGGAGTATCTGGCCGCCCGGCACATCGCCGAGGAGGGCCTCGACGATCTGCTACCGGAGATGGTCGACGATCCCTGGTGGGGCGAGACGATTCTGTTGTACGCCGCCGGAAACGACCCGAATCCGATCGTCCGGAGCGCCCTCGACTCGGACACACTGACCGCACGGGCGCTCGCCTTCAGGATCGACGAATCGGGGGCCCGGGTCGATCCGGCGCTGCAGGCGACGCTCGAGGCGGTCCTGCACCGGGGACTGCAGGCCGGCGCCCGTACCGCGGACCGGATCCTCGCCGTGAACGTGCTGATCGGACAGATGCTGCGCCGGATGGTATTCACCCCGGAGGGCACCCGGGTCGGTCGGCGGCCGGTCACCACCGAGCTCTACCAGCTGTTCTGCTCCGACACCGGCACCCCGTTCGTCGAGGGCCCGGAACCTGCGGACCCGGAGACCCCGGCCCGCGGCATCTGGCGCGACGACGCGAAGGCCTTCGTCGACTGGGTGAACGGCATGCTCCGCTCCGGCCCGGACAACGCCTCCGATGTCACGTTCCGGCTCCCCACCCGGGCGGAGATCGCGACGGTGCGGCCCGCCCATCCGTTGTGGGTCAGTGCCGGCGGCAGCATCCGGTTCTGGTCCCCGGACGGCCGCCGCAACGAGGTCACCGCCGCGGTCCTGACCACCGCACTCGCCGCCGACCTCGATGGTTCCCGTCTTCTCGATCGAGGGCTCAACGAATTGGCGGTACGTGGGGCCGCAGCCGTCCCGAGGCGCGTCACCTACGTGA
This sequence comes from Actinoplanes sp., assembly GCA_035562875.1. Classification (GTDB taxonomy): domain Bacteria; phylum Actinomycetota; class Actinomycetes; order Mycobacteriales; family Micromonosporaceae; genus Actinoplanes. Next base: position 938 of record DATMVU010000809.1, read on the forward strand.
AGACAGTCGCTGACGACCTGTTCCGGACGGTCCGCGAACTCGGGCGCGTCTCCAGCAGCTCCAGCCCGGAAGCGCTGCGGGAGGAGGAACTGCTGCAAGCCCGGGCCGTCGACACGGTGAAACGTCTGGAGTCCTCGGTGCAGCAGGTGCAGGCGGCGGTGCTGGCCCTCCACGAGGTCCTGTCCGTCCTGCCCGGTCTGGGGCAGTCGCAGGCGCAGTTGGTGCGCAACATCCTGGGTCACCTCGACCTCGAGCCGGTCCACCGTTGTCTCGACGTCGCCGACGGCAACGGTGCCGTCCGGCGGAGTCTGCGCCGGGCGAAGATCCGAGCCGACCTACGGAAGGTCCCCGACCTGGTGAAACAGTGCCTCGACGTGGCGAACGGGCTGCGCCCGCCGGCCGGCCGGGCGTCCCGGATCGACAGCATGCTGACGCCCGTCGACTACGAGGAGATCAGGTTGCCGCTGCCGGAGTCGACTGCCGAGCCGGTACGGGCCGTGGCTGCGGCTCTGCTGCCGGCCGAGGCGGATCGTTTCCGGATCAGCCTCAGCAGTCTCGCGGACCGGGTCGGGTTCATGTCGCGCCGGGCCGGCCGGCTGCCCGTCGACCACGACTTCCTCGAAGCCCTGGAGCGCCTGGTCCGGGTGGCGGCCCCGCTCGTCCGCCGGGACGAGCTGATCACCGCCGGGAGTGCCGCAGCGATCCGGGCTCCCGCCCTGGTCCTGGCCCGCTTCGCCCAGCGCGCGGGTGGCGACCGGCTGAGCACCGACCTGATCGAACTGGCTGCGGCAACCTGCCTGCTGGAACCCCGCCGCACACACCCGGAACACCTCGAAGCCCTGCTCCTGGCACACGACTGACCGAACGAACCGCCCGGAGAGTCTGCACACCACCACCGAGACGGAGCAGACCGCCCCGCCGCCGAATCTCCACCGCAGACACGGCACCCACCCGCCAGAAGGTCACCCCACCGGCCCCGGCTGACCGAACTGCCGAGGCCCACCCTCAAAAGGACCGCCTTCGAACTGCCCGCCTTCGAACTGCCCAGCCCCGCCCTCGGACCGGCCCAGGCCACCGTCGGACCGCCCAGTCCCGCCCTCAAAGTTCCCCGGCCGCCCGCCACCGCCGTCAAGATTCTTCAGCTCACCGCCGGCCCAGTCGGCAGCGGTGTCGAAGTTCGCCGGCCACCCGTCGGGCTGGACGACGCCGCCGACGAAGGTGCCCGGCCCGCCGCCGGATCGAGCGGTCGCGCCGTCGAGGAAGAGGAGTTCGATCTGGGTGGTGTCGTGTTCGGCCCGGATGTGGCCGGCGTAGCCGTCACCGGCGACGTGTGGCTCGATCAGTTCGAGGAACTCGTAGATCTCGCCCAGGCCCTCGTCGGGGACCAGGACCCGGACGTGCAGGCCCCACTCGGTGACCTCGCCGAAGGTCGGCAGGCCCCGCTTCTGCTGCCGGAGCACGGCCAGGTCACCGCCCGGGAGCCGGCTGTCCGGATCCGGGTCGAACATCTGGTACGGGAAGGTGTCGTCGTCCAGGTGGCGGGGCCGCTCGTCGGAGATGCCCAGCAGCCAGAACAGCGTGCTCAAAACCGTGTCCGGAGTGCGTGCCTCAAGGAAACAGCTGACGACGACCTCGTAGTGGAAGCTCACGTACGCCGACGATAAAGCCCCGCCGGGACTTCATGATCAGCGGGCCAGGGTGGCGTAGTGACCGCCCTGATGGAGGAGGGTGTCATGGGTACCGGTCTCCAGGATGCGGCCGTGGTCGATCACCGCGATCTGATCGGCGTTGCGGATGGTGGACAGGCGGTGGGCGATGGTGACCGTGGTCCGGCCCGCCGAAAGGGAGTCGAAGGCCTGCTGGACGGCACGTTCGGTCTCGTTGTCCAGGGCGCTGGTGGCCTCGTCCAGGACCAGGATGCGCGGGTTGCGCAGCAGAGTCCGGGCGATCGCGATGCGCTGCTTCTCACCGCCGGAGAACCGGTGACCGCGCGAGCCGACCATCGTGTCGTAGCCGTCGGGCAGTGCCGCGATCAGGTCGTGGATCTGCGCGGCACGGGTCGCCGCCTCGATCTCGGCGTCGGTGGCAGCGGGTTTCGCGTACCGCAGGTTCTCCCGGATCGTGGTGTGCAGCAGGTACGTCTCCTGGCTCACCACACCGACCAGGCCGGCCAGATCGTCGAGGGACAGGTCACGGATGTCGGCACCGTCGATGGTCACCCGGCCCGACGTCGGGTCGTGCAGGCGCGCGATCAGGGCGGCGATGGTGCTCTTGCCCGATCCGGTCTCGCCGACCAGGGCCAGTGAGGTGCCGGCCGGCACGTCGAGACTGACACCGGCCAGGGCGGCGGTGGCGCCTCCCCCGTACGCGAAGGTCACGTCCTCGAAGGTGAGGTGCCCCCGTGGCTCGGTCAACCTGACCGGGGAGTCCGGCTCCCGGATGTCGACGGGAAGGTCGAGGTACTCGAAGATGCGCTGGAACAGGGCCAGCGACGCGGTGAGCGTGACCCCGACGTCGAGCAGGCTCATCAGCGGCCGGAACAGCCCGGCCTGCAGCCCGGTGAACGCGACGAGGGTGCCGATGCTCATCGCCCCCGCGGCGAACGGCAGCCCGGCGGCCAGATAGATCGCGGCCGGGATGACGGCGAAGACGATGTTCATCGTGGCCATCCGCCAGCGGCCGGCCAGCTCGGAGCGCAGCTCCAGGTCGATCAGGCGGGCCGACGACGCGGTGAACCGCTCGGTCACCGCACCGGTGGCGCCCATCGTCTTGGCGAGCTGCACACCGCTGATCGACAGGCCCTCGTCGATGATCACGTTGAGGTCGGCCAGCTCCCGCTGGCGCTGCGCGGTGATCGCCTGGCGCATCCGGGCGACCCGGCGGGTCCAGTAGATCGCCGGTGGCAGCGCGACCAGCGACACCAGGGTGAGTTGCCAGGACAGGGCGGTCATCGCGACCAGGGTGGCGATGACGGTGGTCAGGTTGGCGGCGACCGAGGTGGCCGTCGAGGTGACGACCTGCTGCATGCCGCCGATGTCGTTGGTGATGCGGGACTGCACCTCGCCGGTGCGGGTGCGGGTGAAGAACGCCACCGACTGCCGTTGCAGGTGGGCGAAGACGTCGGTGCGCAGCCGGTGCATGACCCGCTGGCCGACGGTCGTGGAGATCCAGGTCTGCACGACGCCGAGCGCCGAGGTGGCCGCGGCGACACCGACCATGCCCGCCACCAGCCACGAGAGCAGGCGCAGGTCGGACTCGGGAAGGGCGACGTCGATGATCTCGCGGAGCAGGAACGGGGAGGCCATCGAGATGACGGACGAGACGATGATGACGGCCACGACGACGGCGAGTTGCCGGCGGTGACCGATGAAGAGGGCGCCGATGCGGCGTAACGAGACGGCGCGAGCCTGCGCCTTCTCCGCGGGGGTCGGGGTGCGTGCCGCGCCGCGGCGTGGGATTTCGGCCAAGAGCAGTGCCTTTCTGAAGAGCAGTGCTTCCGTGCAGAGCAGTGCCTCTGAAAGATAGGGCCGCTCTGCAGGAAACAGGTCCCCCGGCGGTCCGGGAGACATGCTGAGGTTACCTCACCATGAGGGAACAACGGTAATCGCTGGTAGTTTGTTCCCGTGGAGGAGGACAACCTGCTGGAGGCGTTCTGGGCGGTGTCCCGGAAGCTGCGCGAGCACACCCGGATCACGCTCGAGCCCTGGCATGTCTCGCCGTCGCAGTCCCGCGCCGTCATGGTGCTGTCCAGACACGGTGAGATGCGTCTCAGCGCCCTGGCCGAGCATCTGCGGATCGCACCCCGCTCGGCCACCGAGGTGATCGACGACCTGCAGAACCGCGGCCTGGTCGAGCGCCGCCCCGACCCGTCCGACCGGCGCGCCACCCTGGTGGTGCTCACCGATCGGGGCGCCGGCACCGCCCGCGCCATCCGCGAGGCCCGGGCCGCCGAGGGCGAGCGCCTCTTCGCCCACCTCGCCCCCGCCGACCGCGCCGAGCTCTCCCGCATCCTCAACGAGCTCCGCGACTCCCGCTGACCAGCCTCTCCAAAGATCAAACCCCTGCTTGGGTACGACGAGAGCGGCCACCCGGAGAACCGGGCGGCCACCGGTGACGCTTCCGGACAGGTCACCGCGGAGGGAAGGGACGCACTCAGCGGCAGCCGTCGGACCGGATAGGTCAGGGCAGGTCGGAGGGCCGGTGTGTGGTGGTCTCTCCGCCGGAGTGCACGATGACAGTCAGGGCGTCGGCCTCGCCGCCCTCGGTGCCCGGCCACCACGCCGCCCACCAGCCCGCCTTGACGCTGGCCTGCAGTGTCGCGCCGCTGTCGAGCTTGATCTCGACCGCGTCGACGCCCGGGCCCGCCAGGCCGACCATGTTGGACCACATGTCGTCGTCGTCGCCGTAGGAGCTCATCGTCTCCAGGTTGATCGTCCCGGCGGCCGGCGCGGGCAGCCCCTCCAGACCGGACAGGCCCATCGAGGCGGCACGTTCGCCGTCGACCATCAGGCACTCGACGATCTCGGTGGCCTTCCGCATGATCAGCAGGGTGGCCTCGCCGCGCTGCTCGGCGAGGAGCACGTCGGACGCCTGCGGTGTGGTCGCGCCACCGACGTCGCCGGCGGCACAGACCCGCGCCTGCGGCAGCACCTGGTCAGCGCTGCGGGAGGTGGGCATCGCGGTCCACGACGCGACCGCCTTCTCGGTGGTGCCGGGCACCAGAGCCGGCACCGCGACGGCGGCGACCGCCCCGGCGGCCAGGGCGGCCACCCCCGCGACCGCCCAGCGCCGGACCGGCGCCCCGCTCCGGGACCGGGATCCGGGGGCCACTGCGGTGCCGTCGATCACCCGCTCGACGAAGGCTTCGGACCGCGCCCACTCCATGGCGCTGGGCTCCCGCCCGCGAGCCGGGTCGAGGACGGCGATCCGTGCCAGATCCCGGTCGCCGGCCGAGGATGCAGGGGTGCGGTGGTCGTTCATGCGCTCGTCCATGACTGCTGCTCCTTCACGAGAAGGGTGGGGGTGGCGACGGGTTCGAGGGCGGCCTGCAACCGCTTGCGGGCCCGGGTGAGGCGCATCGCGAACGTGGTGCGGCGGCAGTTCAGCACGGTGGCCGCCTGTTCGGAGGTGAGCCCGTCGAAGGCGATCAGCGCGAGCACCTCGCGGTCGCCGGCGGTGAGGGTCCTCCAGGCGCGTTCCAGGTCGACCCGGGTGGCGGCACCGGCCGCGTCGTCGGGCTGATGCGGCTCGGCACCGCTGAGGCGTACGTCCAGGGCCTGCCGCCGCAACCAGCCGCGGGTCTGGTTGGACATGGTGCGCCGGGCCACCCCGAACAGCCAGGGCCGGGCGTCCTCGGGGACGTCGGCGAGCCGACGCCAGGCGGTCAGGAAGACGGTGGCGACGATGTCCTCCGCCTCGTCCGCCGGAACCCGCCGTTCCACGAATCGCAGCAGATCAGCGTAGGTGTCCCGGTGCAGCGTCCGGAACCGCTCTTGTTGGTCCATGCCACCCACCTGTCCGGGATCCGGGAAAGTGTCACACCCCGGGGGAAAGATGGCCGGCATGAGCGGGGGACAGGAGACGAGGACCCGCCCGGCGATCGCTCGCCGGGCGGGTCGGACGACGGGCGGCTGTCACCGCCGGGTTCGGGGACGGTCCATCAGGGCTCCGGCGCATCCCGCGGCGCCGGCCGCGCACAGCAGGGCGAGATACAGGCTGGACGGCACGGTGAGCAGGCCGGCGCTGTCGAGCAGGCCGGCGACGATCAGCACCGCCAGGAACCACAGCACTGCCACCCGGGCCACGTGGGCGGCCGCGGACCGGGCCCCACCCGGTTCACGGCGGGGCGGGCGGCCGGGGTGGATGCGCAGCGATTCGGCGTATTCGTCGGCGGCCAGCGACAGCGACGCGGCGTCGACGGCGGTGCTCATCGCCTTCTCGAAGGCCTGCAGGGCGGCTCGGGCACCGGCGTGGGTGAAGTCGATGGCGAGCGCCCGCCCGACGGCTTCCCGGGCACTGAGCGGGCGGCCGACCGCGAACAGCGCCATGCCGTAGGTGACCATCAGGTCCGCGTCGTAGTCGGCCAGACCGGCGACACAGCGCAGGCCCTCGGCGGCGTCGGTGGGCAGGCCGGCAGCGAGCTGGGCCTGGGCGAGCCGGTTGTGCAGGCGTGGGTTGCCGGGGTCCTCGCGACAGGCTGCGACCGCGGCGGCGATGGCTTCGGCGTGGTCACCGAGGTGCGAGTGGGCGGCGCTGAGCCAGTGCAGCGACTCGGTGCCGTACGGGTCGAGATGCCACGCGGCCTGGGCGGCGAGCAGCGCCTCGGCCGGGTCGCCGAGGTCGAGGCGGGCACGGGCCATCCGCTGCCAGCCGCCGACGTTCTCCGGCTCACGGCCGACGACCGGGGCGAGGAGACGGGCGGCGTTGTGGGCTCGCCCGCGGGCGAGCAGGGCGTCGGCCTCGGCGAGAAGCAGCTCGGTTTGCACGATGCTCCCGATCGGCAGCGACCGTGCCGGATCGGGGAGGCGTCCCGGTGCATGTGCGTTGCAGAGCCGTTCACCGGCCGTACGGCCGCAAGCTCGGCGACACTCGCCGGCCGTGACGCGCCTCACGGCCGCGCGGAGGGCGAGGACCGCGGAAAAGGAACGGCGCAGCCGGAGAGGAACGGCGCAGAGAGGAACGGAACGCGGAGAGGCGCGCGGGAGGAACGGAACGCGGAGCGGCCGCGCGGGAGGGCCGAGCAACGCGGAATGAACGGACTGCGCGAAGAGGGATCGGCGCACAGGTGGGCGGGCGGCGCACAGGTGGGCGGGCGGCGCACAGGTGGGCGGGCGGCG
>DATMVU010000810.1:0-2212 GCA_035562875.1 Actinoplanes sp.
CGCTTCGTCCTGGGCCCGCGGCTCTCGGAGCTGAGCACGGCGGCCGGTGAGGACCGGCTGCTCGCCGCCGCCAACCCGGTGCTGGCCGCGCTGCGGGACCACTGCGGGGAGAGCGCCCAGCTCTACCGCCGGCAGGGTGACCAGCGGATCTGTGTCGCCGCGGCCGAGCGTCCGATCGGCCTGCGCGACTCGATCCCCGTCGGCGCCACGCTCACCATGCAGGCCGGCTCCGCCGCGCAGATCCTGCTGGCCTGGGAGGAGCCCGACCGGCTGCACCGCGGCCTCCAGGGCGCCCGGTTCACCGCGACCATCCTGTCCGGCGTCCGTCGCCGCGGGTGGGCCCAGTCGGTCTCGGAGCGCGAGGCCGGCGTCGCGTCGGTGTCCGCCCCGGTCCGCGGCTCGTCGGGTCGCGTCGTCGCGGCGGTCTCGATCTCCGGACCGGTGGAGCGGCTGACCCGGCAGCCGGGCAGGTTGCACGCCGGCGCCGTGGTCGCGGCGGCCAACCGCCTCACCGAGGTGCTGCGCCGCACCGGCGACTGACGCCCGCCGTCGGGCGTCGCGCCGCGCCGACGACGACGCCCCGGACAGCGAAGCGGCCCGGTCACCTGGTGACCGGGCCGCTTCGACGGGTACCCCCAAGGGGATTCGAACCCCTGTTACCGCCGTGAGAGGGCGGCGTCCTAGGCCACTAGACGATGGGGGCCTGGACTCGGTCGCACCCCTGTCGGGGATCGACCGCGGACAACCATACAGCATCGGCACCTGGCCACGAACCCGCAGGTCACAGCCGTGCACGCGCTGGGGTACCAGGACTCGAACCTAGACTAAGTGAACCAGAATCACTCGTGCTGCCAATTACACCATACCCCATGGGGTATCCGACTCGATCGGGCTGGACCCTCCCGCGGGAGGTATCCGCGGTCCCGGACCGGACGGCGTACCGGCGGGGAACTCTACCGGAGCGCGGGGGCGCGACCAAACCACCCGCGGCCGGCCGGCCCGGCGGTCCCGCGCGCCGACCGGGCGTGCGACCATGCCGGACGTGAGCTCCACGCCGGCCGTCACGACCCGACCCGAGCTGGTCGGCACCCACGGGATGGTGGCCGCGACGCACTGGCTGGCCGCGCAGTCGGGCATGTCCGTGCTCGAGCGCGGGGGCAACGCCTTCGACGCCGCCGTCGCGACCGGCCTGGTGCTGCACGTGGTGGAGCCCCACCTCAACGGCCTGGGCGGTGACGTCCCGGTGATCGGTGCGGTCGCCGGAGGGGGCGGGCCGTTCGTGCTCTGCGGACAGGGCACGGCGCCGGCCGCCGCGACGATCGAGGCGTTCGGCGACCTCGGTCTCGAGGAGATCCCGGGGACGGGCCTGCTGGCGGCCGTCGTGCCCGGAGCCTGGGGCACCTGGATGGACCTGCTGGCCCGGTACGGCACGTGGTCCGTGCGCGACGTCGTCGCCCCGGCGCTCGGGTACGCGCGGGACGGGCACCCGCTGCTCCCCCGGGCCGCGGAGACGATCGCCCGGGTGGCCGACCTGTTCACCCGGGACTGGCCCACCTCTGCGGCCCTCTACCTGCCGGCCGGCCGGCCGCCCGCGCCCGGCGCACGCTTCCGCAACCCGGCGCTGGCGGACACCCTGGAACGACTCGTCGCCGCCTCGGACGCGCACGGCGACCGGCTGGCCGGGATCGAGGCCGCCCGTGCGGCGTTCTACGAGGGCTTCGTGGCCGCGGCGGTCGACGCCTTCTGCTCCGGGCCGCCGGTGCCGGACTCCTCCGGACGGGCGCACCGAGGGCTGCTCACCGGCGCGGACCTGGCCGGCTGGCACGTGCGCGAGGAGCCGGCCACCGCCGTGGAGGCCTTCGGACGGACCGTCGCGACGACCGGGCCGTGGGGGCAGGGCCCCGCCCTGCTCCAGCAGCTCCTCCTGCTGGCCGGGACGGACCTGGCCGACACCCGGCCCGGCTCGGCCGAGCTGGTGCACGCGGTGGTCGAGGGAGCCAAGCTCGCGCTCGCCGACCGGGACGCCTGGTACGGCGACCCCGACCACACGGACGTGCCGATGACGACGCTGCTCTCGACGACGTACGCCGACCAGCGACGTGCGCTCGTCGGACCGGAGGCCTCCGACACGCTGCGACCCGGGTTCGCCGGCGGGTGGCCGGCCCTGCCGCGGCGGGTGCTGGCCGCCAGCGCCCGGGCCCGCCACCGGCTG
>DATMVU010000811.1:0-3118 GCA_035562875.1 Actinoplanes sp.
GCTCACACCGGACGAGGACAGGGGCCGACGCGGTGGAGTGGCCGAGAGGCGAGGCAGCGGCCTGCAAAGCCGTCCACACGGGTTCGAATCCCGTCTCCACCTCGCAGTAGATGGTTGGCAGTATCCGAGCATCACGCCCGGGCGATTGGCGCAGCGGTAGCGCGCTTCCCTGACACGGAAGAGGTCACTGGTTCGATCCCAGTATCGCCCACCATGTTCGGCATTGCGCGAGCCGCATTGTCGTTTTTTGATCAAAGGCTGACCTCAGGGTCGGCCTTTTGTCGTTTCGAGCGTCCGGGATGCGGGATCGCGGTTCAGCCGGATTCGACCGGGCCCGGCCGTCGATCAGGGCCCGCCCGGCCGACCTTGACGTCCTAGATCAGTGCCTCGAAGAGTGCTTCTTCGCCGAATTCCGCTCGCCCGAATTCTGCTCGCCAGGTTTCCACCCCGCCCGGCCTACTCAGGATGAAGATGGCTCACTGGTGAGTCTGATGGGTGATCCCGGTTGATGGCCGTGGGGTCCGGATGAGGCGCAGCATCTGCAGATATGCCGGTGGCAGGGCCAGGAGCAGGATCGCCAGGATTCCGCCGCCGGGTACGAAACGGGCCGGCTGTGCCGCCAGTACCATCGTCGCCAGCAGGATCGCCGCTCCGAGAGCGAGCCGGGCCGGGGTGATCGACTCCCAGAGCAGCCTCGTCCAGACGGCGCGGTGGAAGGCCGCGGCCAGTAACGACGGGACGGCCAGGACCGCGCACAGCATGATCGGATACATCATGCCGGGATCCGGTGTGCTCCGCCCGCCACCGGTGATCGACGGCGGTGACATGTCCGCGAGCTGGACCGCGAGCGGTACGACGAGCACGAGGTGCGCGAGCAGCCCAGCGGTGACCAGCCAGGGTGGCGGCGATAGCGTGTCACGGGCGCGGTGTGTTCATCGGCGCACCCGGGTGATCGGTTCGCCGCGACGTACGTCCTGTTCCGGCGCCGAGGCTGACCTCTTGTTCCAGTACATGGCGATGTCGGCCTCGTGGAGGAGGGCCTCGCCGGTCTGGCCGTCGGCGCCGGTGGCGAAGCCGATGCTGGCGCCGACCCGGACCTCGTGGCCTCGTACCGTCATCGGCAGCCGGATCTGCGCGGTCAGTGCCTCGGCCTTGGCGTGGGCCTCGTCCTCGGTCAACGGACCGGCGCTGAGCAGGGCGAACTCGTCACCTCCGAGACGCGCCACCAGGTCGCCGGGGCCGGCGGCGGCACGCAGCCGGAGCGCGACGGCGGCCAGCACCGCGTCACCGGCGGCGTGACCGTACGTGTCGTTGATCGGTTTGAAGTCGTCCAGATCGATCAGCAGGACCGCCCGCCCGGCGCCGTGCCCGTCCAGTTCGCGCTGGAAGTGCACGCGGTTGGCCAGCCCGGTCAGTGCGTCGTGGAACGCCAGGTGTTCCAGTTCGGACGCCAGCCGGTCCCGCTCGGCGAGGGAACGGTGCAGCTCGGCGACCTTCGCGTCCAGCAGGGTCAGCAGGCGGGCGTTGTCGGCGAACGCGATCACCTGCCGGACCAGCACCAGCGCCGAACTCGACACCGCGCCGGCCATCGTGATCCACGTCGCGGACTGCCATCCGTCCATCACGAGCACGCCGATGAGCAGCGCGAATGTGCCGGCGACGGCGGCATAGGGCAGCAAGCTGTACGGGCGGCGGGTGGTCCGTGGCCGGGTCGGCGGCCCGATCCGGGTCTGCCGGTGCTGCACCCAGACCGCCCCGGCCAGCGCGGCGACGGCGACGAGGGTGGCGGCCTGGTGCCAGGGGACCAGGCCGTGGGTGATCAGCATCGGACGGAACCCGGTGGCGGCCCCCTCCAGCGCGGCGGAGGCCGACAGCAGGCCGCCGGCCAGCGGGGTGAACGGCTTGACCGGCATCAGCAGCAGCTTGATCAGGGCGAACACCCCGACCATGTAGATGGCCGGGCCGAACAGCAGCGAGATCGTACGACCCGCCCCGGCCGTCCCGGAGGCGCCCGCCGTCACGGTGAAGTAGCAGCCCAGGGTGGCCGCGAACACCAGCACGGTGGCCGCGTCCAGCAGGAAACGCACCCGCTCGTGCCGGGTGACGATCCCGAACGGCATCGCGAGCAGGGCCCCGACCATGCAGACGGTGCCGCCGACGATGCCCGCGCTGTAGACCGGCCCGCCGATCGCCGCCGCCGTGCTCGCGGGATCCCGCAGGTACTCCACGAACTGCCAGGAGTCACTGACCGAGAAGACCGTCGCGGCGATGCCGACCGCACCCCACAGCCGCCGTTCGCCGGTGGAGGCGGTGACGGTGCGGTGGATCCGGAAGCCGCCGACCGCCGCGACGGCACAGAGCACCGCCAGAGCCGGCCAGACGACCGCCCCGATGACACCGGTCACGGTGGCTACCAGAGCACCCAGCACTATCAGGGCGAGAACGATCAGCACGGGCACGGCGGGTCCCATCGGCTCGCCGGGCCCGCGCTTGAGGGACTCCGGCTCAGGGGGTGCCGGGGGCGGTGTGTGCCGGGTGCGTCTCGAAGACGTGGCCGCTCTCCAGGTAGCCGGGCAGGGCGGAGGGTTTCGGGTCGCCGGTGGTCCAGCGGGGGGCCTTGTCCGCCAGGACGTGCAGGGTGGGCCAGTGCATCGGGATGCCGGCCGTCGCGGTCGGGTGCGGGCTGTCCACGAGCTGGACGTGCAGGTGCGGCTCGGAGGTGTTGCCGGTGTTCCCGACCTCGGCCAACTGCTGTCCTTCGGTGACCCGGTCGCCCTCGGCCACCGTGAGTGAGGACTGGCGGAGGTGGGCGTACACCGCGTAGGTCCCGTCGTCGTGTTCGATGATCACGCGGTTGCCGAGGATGCGGTGGGCGCCGGCCAGCTCGCGGGCCAGGCCCTCGGCGGTCATCATCCAGATCAGGGCGGGCCAGGTGTCGCGGGAGCGGTGGTCACGCTGGCCGCCGGTGGCGCGGACCACCCGGCCGGCGGCCATGGCGAGGACCGGGGCGCCGAAGCAGGGATACGACGACGGGTCGCGGGTGGTGAACGACCAACTGATCTTGGTGGCGGCGTCGGGGGAGGGCATCAACATGTCGACGGCGTAGGCCTGGCCGTAC
>DATMVU010000812.1:0-5364 GCA_035562875.1 Actinoplanes sp.
CGCGCCCGGCCCGGCGCCGTGCCGGCCAGCGCCCCGCCCAGCGCGCCCAGCGGTGCGGTGCTCAGGCCCAGCTCATCGGCCTTCTCGGCCAGGGTGTGGGTGCGCCCGATCCACAGCTCGCCGTTGCGGTCCCGGAAGAACCGGTCGGTGTCCTTCGAGTTGCGTTGCCGGGTGTAGAGCACCGCGTCGTGACCGGACCCGCTCGGGTGCAGGATCAGCACACTGTCCGGGTCGCGGTCACCGGTCAGGTAGAAGAAGTCGCTGCCGGGACGGAACGTGTAGTCGGTGTCGTTGGCCCGAACCTTCTCGTTGCCGCTCGGGATGATGACCGTCTCGCCGGGGAAGGCCTCGGAGAGCGCGGCCCGGCGCTTGGCGTAGTTGGGCACCTCGGGCAGCGGCGCGACCGCAAGGGGATCCTCCCGCCAGCCCTGGCGCATGAAGGTGAGGAACGCCTCGGGGAAGTCGGGGTCGTGGGACTCCGTTTTCGGCGCGGGCTGGTTGCTGCCGCTGTTCTCGGCCATCGTGGGGTGCCTCCGTTCTCGGTACCCCGACGTTACCGTCTGACCAGTTGCCCACCGCAAGGCCGGGCGCGCCGCCCGGCCTTGATCGACATCACCCCCGGGCCGGGCCGCCGTGATAGCCGGACGCCGGGTCCTTGGTCAGACAGGCCAGCCGGGCGCCCGCGGTGCCGGCCACTCCCGCGCCGGTGTGGGTGTGCTCGGCATGCAACACCAGTGACCAGGGCGGGCGCGCCTCGTCGAAGGCCCACTCCTGGGCGGTGGTGGCCCGGCCGACCCCGTTGCGGTCGGGGACGAAGTCGAGCCAGATCTCGTTCCGCGGATTCGCGTAGGCCGGATCCACCGACGGCTTGCCCGGTGCCGCTGCCGGATCCGGGCGGTGCTGGTAGTGCGGGCCGGCGTCGGCGGGATTCGCCCCGCAACGGCCGGTGTGCAGGTGGGCGCCGTACGGATGGCCCGGCTGCAGTCCGGTCGCGAGCAGGATCACCCGTACGCCGGCCGGGGTGTGCTCGAGGACGACCCGGGCCCGCGCACCGGCCGGGACCTTCGCCTGGTCGTAGGTGACAGCTGTGGAGCCGGATCGCCAGGGCTGGAAGGTGCCCTCGAAGTCGGCGGCCGGAGCAGGGGCGGCGGCGGTGAGGAGCAGGGGTGCCACGAGGGCCAACAGTCTCACTCTCATCCTCGAATTATCCCAAATCGGATAATAGGGTCACGCCTATCGGGCTGTCGTGACCCCCGCGTGCCCCGGATCTCCCCGGTCCGGGCTCGCTCCTAGAACTCATTAGGGTGTTGCCGTGGGCTACGCGATGGTGATGGGTGAAGCGCTGATCGACCTGCTCGAAGCGGAGATCGACGGCGGTCAGGTCTACCGGCAGGCGATCGGCGGGGCACCACTCAACGTCGCCGTCGGCGTCGCTCGCCTCGGCGGTGACGTCCGCTATGCCGGCGCCCTCAGCACCGACGTCCTCGGCGACCGGACGGCCGCCTTCCTCGACGACTCCGGCGTCGGCCGGCAGGATGTGAAACGCGTCCCGGTCCCCACCACACTCGCCGTCACCACCTTCGAAGGCGCCGAACCGACATTCACCTTCTACGGCGAACCACCGTCGTACGCGTTACTCGGTCCCGGTGACCTGGACCTCGACGCGGTGGCCGGCGCGTCGGTGCTCTACGCCGGATCCATCAGCCTGCTCCGGGCACCGTTCGCCGACGCCGCCCGCACCGCCTGGGCCGTCGACGGGCCACTGCGCGTCTTCGACCCCAACGTGCGCACCACCCTGCTGCCCGACACCGCCGCCACCGACGCCCTGCGCGACCTGGCGGAATCCTTCTTCGCCACCGCCGACCTGGTCAAACTCAGTGTCGTCGACGCCGAGGCGCTGTACGGCGACGCGGACCCGGCAGCCGCAGCCGCCCACATCCGGAAACTCGGAGCCGCCGCCGTCGTCGTCACCCGCGGACCCCTCGGCGCCCACGTCGCCACCGACGCCGGCAGCACCGACCTGCCCGCCCCCACGGTGAACGCCATCGACGCCACCGGTGCCGGGGACTCGGTGATGGCGGCCCTGATCAGCCGGCTCCTCGCCGGCGGCCGCCCCGCCGACCTGCGCGGGTGGACGGAGAACGTGCGGTTCGCCCTCTCCGTCGCCGGCCTGGTCTGCGAACGCCGTGGCGGCGCCACCGCCATGCCCACCCCCGCCGAGCTGGCATCCCGCTGGCCCGCCGCCTGACCCGCCTCAACCGGGCCCCGGCTCGGCAGGGAAGAAGGCGCCGATGCGGCGACCCGGTCAGCGGATCGTGCGGATCTGCCGGGCCCGGTCGCCGAGGGGTTCGTCGACGTGTGCCGGGCCGGGGCGGTCAGTCGCCGAGGGCTTTGGCGATGAAGCGCTGGCGGTCCAGGATCACGCGCTCGATCCGGACCTCGGCCACCAGGGTGTCGCCGTCGTGGACCGTCACCTCGAAGAACAGGGTGCGGCCGTCGGTCTTGGTCAGGGTGGCCTGCGCAGTGACCCGGCGGCCGACCGGAGTGGGGGCGCGGTGTTCGACCTCCGCGCGGGTGCCGACGGTGGTGATGCCGCCGGGGATCTGCCGGGCCGTCGTGGCGACGGTGGCCGCTTCCGCGAGGGCGAGCAGTCGTGGGGTGGCGAGCACCGGCACATCGCCGGAACCCAGGTACTGCGCGGTGTCGGCGTCGGTGACCGTCAGCTCGACCCGGGCGCCGAGACCGGGTGCGAACTCCGGAATCTCCATCATCGAATCCTATGTCCGACCGGGGCGCTGCCAGAACGTGTCGTCCACCGGTTCGTCCGGCACTTGCGGCACATCTCCGGGCGAATCGGGTCCGGAGATGTGCCGGCCGGGCGCGGGGGACGGAGCGGGCCGGCCGGTGGGGGCCGGGGTGCGGGCCTGGCGGGCACGGGCCGAGAGTTGGTCGGCGATGGCGTAGGCCTCGGTCAGGTCACGGTCGCGGGCTTCGCCGGCCCGGCCGCCCGCCGTGTCGGCGTAGACGGTGGCCAGGCCCAGGCGGCGCTGGAGGGGGCCCTGGACGACGCGGACGCTCTGCAGCCGGGCGTACGGCACCAGGGTCATCTCCCGGGTGATCCGCCCGGAACGGCTGACGAAGACGTCGGCGGCCAGCCCCGCACCGTAGAAGCGCAGCCCGAACGGGTGCAGCCACCAGGCCCGGGCCGGGGGTGGCGAGGTGGCGAGGGTGACCAGGTCGACGCCGGGCAGGGCGGCTTCGACCAGGGCGCGCGCGGTGGCCGGGTCACCGACCGGCATCAGGCGGTCGGAGCGGTTGTCGTCGCCGGGTTCGGGACCGGACAGGCCGGCCACGTCGAAACTCAGGTGCAGCCAGCGTTTGGCCCGCCAGAGGAACGGCCAGGTGATCCGCACCGCCTGCACCCGATGCGGCGGCACCACCTGGCTGCGGGTCTCGGTGAGGCCGTAGTGCAGGATCAGCCGTTCGCCGCGGATCAGCCGGAAGTCCCAGTCGCGCAGCACCTTGCGGATCGGCTGGAGCAGCACACCGGCCATCGCGGTGACGGTGCCGCCGATGCCGATGAACGTCCACGACCCCTCCATCGCGAACTGGGTGATCACCCAGGCGATGCCGAGTGGCAGCAGGAAGGCCTGCGGGGTGAGGAGCTGGCTGACCAGCAGATCCTGGTTGCGAACCTGGAAGAGAGGCGGCGGTTCGGCCGGCGTCGCCGGTGCTCCGGGTTCGGCAGGGGCGAAAACGATTGCCTCGGTACGCCCGGACAAGGCCAGCAGACGCTCCCGTAGAGCCGACGCGTTCTGCACCGTCAGATACGCCAGCGGTGCCTCGGTCTTGCCGCCACCGACCACTTCGAGACGGAGCTCGGCCAGGCCGGTGAGCTGGGCGAGCAGTGGCCGGCGCAGTTCCACGGCCTGGAGCCGGTCGAGTGGGATGGCCCGGTTGCGCCGCCACACGAGACCCTCGGTGATCCGTAGCTCCCGCCCGACGATGTGGTACCCGGTGTTCCACCAGCCGATCGCGGAGAACACCACGACAGCAACCGCAAGACCGAGAACGATCAGCGCGAAGTCGGTGAACCCGACCGAGCCGAGGGTCTGCCAGGAGAGCGCCGCGATGATCACCGCGATGCTCTTGGCCCCCTTCAGGAGCGGGCTGAGCGGGTGCAGCCGCTGCCGGGGCTCCTCCGGAACCGGTGGCGGGGACAGGGTGGGCTGGAGGGGGCCGGTGTCGCTCACAGGCCTTCGGCCCGGTCCTCGCCGAGGGCGGTCAGCCGGTCGCGCAGCCGGGACGCCTCCTCCGGCGCCAGGCCCGGGACCCGGGCGTTACTCGCCGCCGCGGCGGTGTGCAGTTGGACCGTGGCCAGGCCGAACGCCCGCTCCAACGGGCCCGCTGTGACGTCCACGTACTGCATCCGGGCGTACGGCACGATGGACAGGTGCCGGACGAGCAGACCGTGCCGTACCAGCAGGTCGTTGTCCCTCTCGGCGTAGCCCCAGGCGCGGACCGCGCGGACCGCGACGACCGCCCGCCAGACGGCCAGGAGCAGCACCGCGGCCATCGCCCAGTACCAGATCACCTGCTCCCAGAGGACCGCTCCGGCGACGGCGCCGGCCAGCAGCAACACGGTCCAGGTGGCGATCCCGATCAGGTGCACGGCGATCAGCCGGCCGGAGACCGGCCGCCAGTCGACCGTTCCCGGCCAGGGCTCGAGGGCATCGACGACGATCGGCGCGGACGGCTCACTCACGCAGTGAAGCCTATGCCCTCACGCGCAGTCCCGTCCGGTGCGGTGAAGGGGACGACCTCGCGCAGGAATCGCCGGGCGTCGAGAAAGGATCCGAGGGTGGCACGGTGCTCGTCACAGGCCAGCCAGGTCTTCCGGCGTTCCGGGGTATGGATCTTCGGGTTGTTCCATTGCAGGCGCCAGACGGCAGTGGCACGGCAGCCTTTGGCGGAACACTGGGGAGCGAGATCGGTTTCCTCAACCACACCGCAACCATACGGAATGGGAGTTTGAGCGCCGGGCGGCCACGGGGGAAGCCGCCCGGCGACGAGACAAATGCTACACGCTTCACACACGTGCGTATGCACCCGGTGACCCGCCCGTTCCAGCGGATCGCGTAGAAAGATCAACACACTCGGCCGATGGCAGTCCGGGCTGCGAAGACATCCGGATCCGGCGATGATGACGGCGCTCTCTAAGCTGCCGGGCAGCGGAACGGGATTCGGTTCTTAGGAACCTCTCAGCCGTGTGTTGCCGTATGTCGTGTAAGTCTTGAGCGTCGGCTCGTCGAGAGCCGGCACTTCCAGACCCGTTGTGGAGGACCGGTGTCGCAGCCGAGCACG
>DATMVU010000813.1:0-3903 GCA_035562875.1 Actinoplanes sp.
AGGGATCAACCACCGGAAACGGTGGCGGAGCAACCAAGATCCGCGTGAGGCCCGGTCAGTCGTCTGGGGAATCGCGCCCGGCGGGCTCGTCTCAGGAGAAGAATCCGTTGCCGGTAGCCAGCCCACCAAGGAGAAGAATCCGTTGCCGGTAGCCAGCTCACCAAGATCCATAGAAGGCCGCCGCGCCTTTGCCGGCCTTGGTCGCTCCCAGCGCCCCGCCGCCCTTCCGTGATCTTGGTCGATCAACCACCGGAAACGGTGGAAAGGTATTTGAGGTCGGCAGAACTACGGCAGCATCCCGCGGACCTTGATTGATCGACCACCGAAAACGGTGGCGGAGCGACCAAGATCCGAGAAGGCGGGTTGGACTCAATCCGACGAGGCGGGTTGGGCTCAGGCGTCGACTATGTCGGAGACGATCACCGTCACATTGTCCGGAGCACCGTTCTCCAGGGTGCGGTTCACCAGGGCGGCGGCGCACTCCTTGCGGTCGGCGACCTCGCGCAGGGTCTGGGCGATCACCGCGTCCTCGACATAATCGGACAGGCCGTCGCTGCACTGCAGGAAACGGTCGCCGATCCGGGCCGGGATGGTGCGGCCGGCCGGGCGGTACGGCCCGCCCTGGACCGCCTGCGTCACCAGGGCGCGCTGCGGGTGGCGGCGGGCGTCGTCGCGGGTGAGGACGCCCTGGTCGACGAGCGCCTGGACGTACGTGTCGTCCCGGGTGAGCTGCTGGAACTCGCCGTCGCGCAGCAGGTAGCAGCGGGAGTCGCCGACGTTCAGGACGGCCAGGCGGTCGCCGGACAGGAGCAGGGCGGTGACCGTGGTGCCCATGCCGTCCCGGTCGGCGTCCTCGGCGACGGACGCCTCGATCCGCTGGTTCGCCGCCTCCAGGGCGGTGATCAGATCCTGCAGGGGTTCGCCGTTGTCGGGGGCGGTGTCGACGGAGCTGAGCGTCTGCACGACCATGTCGCTCGCCAGTTCCCCGGCGGGCAGCCCTCCCATGCCGTCCGCCACCACGAACAGTCGATTTCCGACGAAGACGGCGTCTTCGTTGTTGGACCGGACCAGGCCCTGATCAGTGGCGGCGACCGCCCGGACAGCAAGCGTCATGCCGTAAGAGTGCCAAAGGCCAATTCCGTTGTCTCTAGTACCTCCTACCTAGTGTCGCGACTGCCGGTTCCCGCCCCGGCGTGCCGCCCACCCCCGGTGACCGGATGATCGCGCAGGTCACAGGTCAGCGGGAGCCGCCGGAGGGCCGTTCACAGCGCCTCGCACCGGCGTACGGCGGCGGAAGAGTTCGTTGATCCGGCTCGAAGAGCCGAAGTGACATTCGCGACATCGGGGTACGGACGCACCGCTTCGGGCGGTTCATGATCGACCCGGGCATCCCCCGCGAGAGGTACTCCCGAACGTGCGTTTGATGATCGCGGTGGGGTGACAGTCCGGGGCGGCGCGACAAGCCACCGCGCCGTCGGTGACAATCGTCGACGTGACGACAGCTATCCATCAGCGCATCGCCTCGGAGCTCGGGGTACGGGAAGGGCAGGTCACCGCCGCGGTCGAGCTGCTCGACGGCGGGGCGACGGTGCCGTTCATCGCCCGATACCGCAAGGAGGTGACCGGCACCCTCGACGACGCCCAGTTGCGCACCCTGGAGGAGCGGCTGGGCTATCTCCGGGAGCTGGAGGACCGGCGGGCCGCGGTGCTGGAGTCGATCCGCTCCCAGGGCAAACTCGACGACGCGCTGGAACGGCAGATCCTCGAGGCCGACACGAAGGCCCGCCTGGAGGACATCTACCTGCCGTTCAAGCCGAAGCGCCGGACCAAGGCGATGATCGCCCGCGAGGCCGGTCTGGAGCCGCTCGCCGACGGTCTGCTCAGCGACCCGACGGTGGACCCGAAGGCGGCCGCCGCCGCGTTCGTGGACGCCGACAAGGGTGTCGCCGACCCGCAGGCCGCCCTGGACGGGGCCCGCTCCATCCTGATCGAGCGGTTCGCCGAGGACGCCGACCTGATCGGTGAGCTGCGCGAGCAGATGTGGACCCGGGGCCGCCTGGTGGCGAAGGTCCGCGACGGCAAGCAGACCGACGGCGCCAAGTTCTCCGACTACTTCGACTTCGCCGAGCCGTACGGCAAGCTCCCCTCGCACCGCATCCTGGCGATGCTGCGCGGCGAGAAGGAGGACGTCCTCGACCTCACCATGGAACCGCACCCGGAAGAGGACGAGGGCTACTTCGAGGGCCGCATCGCCGGGCGCAACGGGATCACCGACCACGGCCGGCCGGCCGACAAGTGGCTGGTCGACACGGTCCGCTGGGCCTGGCGCACGAGGATCCTCATCCATCTCGGCGCCGACCTGCGGGTGCGGCTGCGGGAGGCGGCCGAGGAGGAGGCGGTGCGGGTGTTCGCGGCCAACCTGCGGGACCTGCTGCTGGCCGCGCCGGCCGGCACCCGTGCCACGATGGGACTGGACCCGGGTTTCCGTACCGGCGTGAAGGTCGCCGTGGTGGACGCGACCGGCAAGTGCGTCGACACCGCCGTGATCTACCCGCACGTGCCGCAGAACAAGTGGGACGAGTCGATCCACCGGCTGGCCGCCCTCGCGTCGAAGCACAACGTGGAGCTGATCGCGATCGGCAACGGCACCGCGTCCCGGGAGACCGACAAGCTGGCCACCGAGCTGATCAAGCGGCACCCGGACGCCAAGTTGACCAAGGTGGTCGTCTCCGAGGCGGGCGCGTCGGTCTACTCGGCGTCGGCGTACGCCTCCCAGGAACTGCCCGGCATGGACGTCTCGCTGCGTGGCGCGGTGTCGATCGCCCGCCGTCTGCAGGACCCGCTCGCCGAGCTGGTGAAGATCGACCCGAAGTCGATCGGGGTCGGCCAGTACCAGCACGACCTGTCCGAGGTGAAGCTGGCCCGCTCGCTGGACGCGGTCGTCGAGGACTGTGTGAACGGCGTCGGGGTGGACGTCAACACCGCTTCCGCACCGCTGCTGACCCGGGTCTCCGGCATCACCGCCGGACTGGCCGAGAACATCGTGCTGCACCGGGACACCAACGGGCCGTTCAAGAACCGTACCGAGATCAAGAAGGTGGCCCGGCTCGGCCCGAAGGCGTTCGAGCAGTGCGCGGGCTTCCTGCGGATCCGCGACGGCGAGGACCCGCTCGACTTCTCCAGCGTGCACCCGGAGTCGTACCCGCTGGTCCGGACGATCGCGGCGGACGCCGGGTCGGACGTGCAGACGCTGATCGGCAACAGCCCGCTGTTGAAGAGCATCCGCCCGGACAAGTTCGTCACCGAGGCGGTCGGTCTGCCGACCATCACCGACATCCTGAAGGAGCTGGAGAAGCCGGGGCGTGACCCGCGCCCGGCGTTCACCACCGCCACCTTCGCCGAGGGGGTCGAGAAGATCGCCGACCTGAAGCCGGGCATGGTCCTGGAGGGCCAGGTCACCAACGTGGCCGCGTTCGGGGCGTTCGTCGACATCGGCGTGCACCAGGACGGCCTGGTGCACGTGTCGGCACTGTCCGAGAAGTTCGTCCAGGACCCGCGTGAGGTGGTCAAGTCCGGCGACGTGGTGAAGGTCCGCGTCCTGGAGGTCGACCCGGTCCGCAAGCGGATCTCGCTGACCATGCGCCTGAACGACGAGCCCGGCAAGGGCCGGCCGCCGCGTGAGGACCGCGACCGGGGCGCTCAGCGCGGCCAGGGCGGCGGCGGACAGCCCCGTGGTGGGCAGGGTGGCCAGCGGGGCGGCCAAGGCGGTCAGCGCGGCGGTCAGCCCCGTCAGGGTGGTGGCCAGCGCGGCGGCGGCGGTGGTGGTTTCGGCAACGACGCGATGGCCGACGCGCTGCGCCGGGCCGGTCTCGCCAAGGATTGATCCGGTCTGACGGGGGCCCG
>DATMVU010000814.1:0-4078 GCA_035562875.1 Actinoplanes sp.
ACGGGTAGGTCAGTATCACTCGAACGGCATTGATGAGGTGTGCACATGATCAGAAACCGGCGGCTTCCTGCTCCGGAACCGTTCACCGGGCCTCTCCCACCGGCCCGGCCGCCGTCCGGGATGACGATCAGACAACTTCCCACCGGGACGTACGCCACCCCAGCCGCGTTCGCCGTCCGCGGTGGCTCGTTCCGTGACCGGCGTGACTTCGCCGCCACCGCCGTACTGATCGAGCACCCGCACGGGGACCTGCTCCTGGACGCCGGACTCGGTGCGGACGCCGGAGCCCACATCGCGTCACTGCCGTCCTACCGCCGGTCCCCGCACACCCTGCACCCCACCGCGAGCGCCCAACTCGACGCCCACGGCTACGACCGGTCCCGGCTGCTCGGCGTCCTCGTCACCCACACCCACTGGGACCACGTCAGCGGACTCGACTCCCTCGACGTGCCGGTGTGGATCAACGACGACGAACTCGCCTACGCCCATGCCGCCCGACAGGACCGGGTCTTCACCACCGTCACCGAGAACCACGAACTGCGGACCTACCGATTCGACGGCCCCGCCTACCTGGGCTTCCCGGCCAGCCACGACGTCCACGGCGACGGCTCCGTCGTGATCGTTCCCGCCCCCGGGCACACCACCGGATCGGTCGTCGTCTTCGTCACCCTGCCCGGCGACCGCCGATACGCCTTCATCGGCGACCTGACCTGGCAACTCGACGGCATCACCGGACGCGTCGAGCGTCCCCTGCTCATGCAGCGCCTCGCCGACAGCAACACCAGACAGGTCCGCGACGACCTGCTCCGGATCCTCGCGATCGCCGACCGCTACCAGGTCGTACCAGCCCACGACACCCGCGCCTACGACGGCATCCCCACACTCACCACGATCGACTGATGCCGGCGTCGTACGGACAACGGGCAGACCTCGGGCCGGCCATGCCTGTCGAGGGTGCTGCGGCTGTGGCCGATGGTCTTCCGGCGATCGAGGTCCACGATGGCCGGCCCCGCGGCTCTGTGCCATGAGGCCTCGGCGCTTCGACTGCGGTGCCGTGAACAGCGCCACGAACGGCCACGAGTCGAGGTCGTCATACAGGCGACGCTGATGGATTGAAGATTTCTCGGCGGGCGGTGCATGAATCGGGACGCCGGCGCGTCAAGGAGACGTGGATCGAGAACGGAAGGGCGTCCCGGGCTTCCGCCCGACGGAATGCCGGCGGCGCGCAGCGGTGATCCGTGTGACCGGCCGGGCCTCGACCACTGCACCGTCGCCGACTGAGAGGAATCATCAATGCGCTGGAAACGCGTCCTGATCGCTGCTGCCGCAGTCACCGCCACCCTGCTGGCCGGTGCCGCACCGGCTGCTGCCATCAGCGGCGGCGAACGAGCCGAAGCGGGAGAATTCCCGTGGATGGTCCGGCTCCTGCCGGTCGGTTGCGGCGGCACCCTCATCCACCCCCAACTGGTCCTCACCGCCCAGCACTGCGTCGACGAGCAGCCCGGGGACAGTTTCACCGTCGTCTCCGGCGCCGTCGACCTCGAGGATCCGCACCGCACAGTCACCGGCTCGGCCGCGATCCGCGGCGGCGCCGAGTGGTGGGACGGTCCCGACTGGGCGGTGATCAGGCTTTCGGAGCCGATCGACGTTCCTGTCGTACGTATCGCGAGTGCGCCCCGTGACGTGCAGACGTTGACGGTGGCCGGTTGGGGGAAGCAGCGCTGGGGTGCTGAGCAGGAGCGTTTCCTGCGCAAGGTCGACCTGCCGGTCAAGCCGGACGCGGAATGCTTCGACGACCCGTGGTGGCAGGAGAACCCGGCGTATCCGCGGGCGACGATCTGCGGCCGGGCGGTGGACGAGAAGAGCCACTGCGGCGGGGATTCCGGTGGACCGGCGTTGCACCGGCTCCCCGACGGAACATGGGAACAGGTCGGCATCGTGAGTGCCGGCGGCGACTGCGAGTGGGAGAACGGCGAGGAGGCGACCCCGGTCTACACCGACGTCGCCTATTTCAGCCAGGACATCCACCAGGCCGCCGAGCTCCTGCTGGCCGACGCCGCCTGACCAGGGCGTCAGGTCGTGTCTCCCGGATCCCGGCCCGGGCGGGACGAGGCCGATGTCGGGCAGATCCTCGACATCGGCCTCTGGGTGATGGAGAACGCTTGCCGGCAGGCCGCATCATGACAGCGCGAGTACGGCCGGCCACTGAACTGCAGATTCTGGGCTGCTCGGTGGCCCAGGGCCGCCTGTTCGCGAAACCGATGCCAGTGCAGGAGTTCGCCGCGTTCACCAGTGGCACCGAGAACGGCCGGGGCTCTCCCTGAGGTCGTTGCGCTCGAGTGGAGGAAGCCGGCCAGGGCGGTTACCGTCGAATCATGATCATTTCGCTGGCCGGGGAAATCGCCCTCCTCGCTTACCACGACGACGGCATCGCCCGCGGCAGCGGCGGCATGCTCGACTACGGCGTGGGCGGCGCCGTCCTGCTCGAACTGGCGCTGGCCGAACGGGTGACCGTCCGCGACAAGAACGTCGTGGTGCTCGACCCCACCCCCACCGGCCAGGAGGTGCTCGACGAAGCGCTGCGCCGCATCGCCGGAGCGAGCCGCCCGCGCCGACCGAAGGCCTGGGTGTACCGGCTGGGCCGGCACGCCCGCCCGCAGGTGCTCGACACGCTGGTGGCCTCCGGAGTGCTGCAGCGTGAGCGGGACAGGTTTCTGCTGGTGGTGCCGTACACCCGCTATCCGGCGCCGGGCGGCGTCGAGCCGCAACCGGAGACCGACGTACGACGGCGCATGCGAGCGGCAGTGACCACCACCGGGCCGGTCGATCCGCGTACCGCCGCCATGTGCGCCCTGATCGGGGCCCTCGGCTGGCAGAAACAGGTGTTCGGTGACCTTCCGGGTGAGCAGGTCAAAGCCCGGTTGACGGAGATCCGCGAGAGCGCTTGGGCCGCCGAGGCGGTCCGCAAGGCCATCGTGGACCTGCAGGTCGTCGTCCTCGCCGGAATCTGATGCGGACACGACAACTTCTCCACCTCGATCTCGTACGGTCGGAGAAGGCCGGCGTCCATCTGACGACGTTCGTCGTCTCCGCCGTCTCGACCATCCTCGTCACCCGCGCCTACCTGGCGCTGACCGGATATCCGCAGATCGGCGGCGACAGCGGCCTGCACATCGCCCACGTGCTGCCCGGTGGCCTGCTGATGGCGGCGGGACTGGTGATCGGATTCGCCTACATCGGCCGCGGCCCCCGGCCGATCGCCGCGCTGCTGGGCGGGGTCGGATTCGGCCTGTTCATCGACGAGGTCGGCAAGTTCGTCACCGCAGACAACGACTACTTCTTCGAACCGGCCGCGGCCATCATGTACGTCATCTTCCTCTGCCTCGTGGTGAGTGCCGACATCTGGCGCCGCCACCGCCCACTGACCGACGACGAGAGGGTCGCCAACGCCGCCCACGTGATCGTCGACGGGCTGGCGGGCAGGCTTCCCGGCAACCGCCGGCAGGAGGTCCTGCGCACACTGGAGTCCGTCGGCGACGCCCGCGGCGCCCAGCAACTCCACGACCTGCTCACGACACTCGAACCACGGACGTCACCGCTCCCGCAACGCCTCGAGTCGCTCTGGCATCGGATCGCGGAGGCATTCAAACGGGTGGCGGCCTCACAGTTCGCGGCAGCAGTCGTGGGCGCGCTGCTCGTACTGCAAGCGGTAGGGGCCGTGCTCGTGGTCGCCGTACTGTGGCGTGCGAGTAGCTCCCATCCCGTCGTCACATCGGGAACCGTGACGGGCACGGTCATCTCACTGGGCCTCGCCGCCATGGCGTGGTGGCGGTGGCGCACCGGTGACCGCCGCGGCGCGGTGGAGTGGTTGCAGCGATCCGCGCTTGCCAGCCTGCTCATCACCCAGGTGTTCCAGTTCGCCGCCTCGCAGTTCGCCGCCGTCGTCGGCCTGTTCGTCGACCTGCTGCTGCTCGGAGTCGTCAGCGGAGGACTACGGGCACACGACGGCGGTCGGGCCTCCGTCGATCAGGAGCAGTCGCCCTGATCGACGGAGCCGCGCCTCCTGGTCAGCGAGCGG
>DATMVU010000815.1:0-19330 GCA_035562875.1 Actinoplanes sp.
TGCCGGCGGCGGCGCAGTCGGCCAGTGTCTCGGCCAGCAGCACCAGGCTTTCGCTGCCGAGGCTGGTCAGGTCCTCGGCGGTCACCGAGCTTTCACCGTCCGGCCATCCTGCTGCCGCCATTCCGGGTCGCTCGGCCCCGCGGACACCTGGCGAGCCACGACCACTTCCACGTCGTCGTAGGTGACGACGGCGGACTGTACCGGCGCTCCAACTTCAGCCGTCGCTTCGGGCGACCCGCCACCGACGGATCACCCGATGGACCGGTCGCCCCAGTCGTCCCCGGCATGCACTTCCGCGATCTCCGGCACCCACAAGACCTGGATGATCGAGGACAGCGTTCCGGAAGCCGCTCGGGCGAAGCGGCTGGGCCATCGGCTACCGGGTGTTCGCGGCATCTACAGCCACGTCACCCCCATCGTCGAGCAGCGCCTCGGCGATGGCCTGCAAAAACGCTGGGAGGGCACCGCCAGATCCGAACCCGAACGGTGACCACATTTGCGACATGGTGGTGGTCAGCTGGGGAGCGAACAAATCAAACTCAGGAGTGGTCAGCATGATGTGACCGCCGCTGCTCCCCGCGCTATGACAAAACACCCGCCGCCGTGGATCATGGCAGCGGGTGTTTCCGCAGGTAGACACTATGTGGGCGATACTGGGATCGAACCAGTGACCTCTCCGGTGTGAACGGAGCGCTCTCCCGCTGAGCTAATCGCCCTCAACGAGATGGAACTCTACTAGACGACGATCCCGGTGTGCGAATCAGGGGGGCAGTGCCACCCTCAGCGCCATCCGAGGAAGTCGAGGGTCCAGGTGTAGAGGTTGAGGTCGAAGCTGACCAGGACACTCAGCCAGACCACCGAGCTGATGAAGATCATGCCGACCAGCCCGACCAGGGCGCGGATCGGGAGAGACTGGGCGGCGATCCAGTGCGTCCAGCTCTGGACGTGCCGCTTGGTGAAGGCGAGGAGTGCTCTGGCCCAGTGGAATTCGACGGCCAGGATGGCCAGGCCGAGGATCACGATGGCCCAGCCGGGGCCGGGTAGCGGGATGAGGACTATCCCCACCGCGGTCACCAGCGTGCCGAGGATGCCGACGCCGATCTTCAGAGCTAGCCGGCCAGTGGAGTTGGACCGGATACGGTCAAGCACACGCACGTCGCAGAACCCCGTCGTCCGGTTTTAGGCCCATTTCATCCCCCAGTGTCCGGGGGCCCCGTCACTACCCGGGAGGAATGGACGTTACCGGAGTAAGTCAACTGCTGGGCCACCCGACGCCGGGCGGAACCGGGTACTTGGGCGGAACGGGACAAGATATCTCATTGTGTCTCGCTTGGAACCGTTTTCGGAACCGCCTTCCCACTACTGGGTGAGATCAGCGTATGGCGGAGCGTAACGACAGGGATCACCTGAGTATGGGAAACGCGGGGTTCACCAGCCTCGCAGCGGTGCCGGGGGGAGTTCGTCCATGAGTACCATTCGTCCAACGACCGTCGAGGTCGAAACCTCGCTGCGGCTCGTAGCGCCTGACGCGACGGCACTGCCCGTACGCGCCAGTCTGCGTTACGACCCAGCCGACCCCTATGCGGTTCACGTGTTGTTCCATGCAGAATCAGCCGGTGGGGAAGCCGTGAGCTGGTCTTTTGCGCGGGAACTGCTCGTGACCGGGCTCGATGAGCCGGCCGGGATCGGCGACGTCCGGGTGTGGCCGTGGGCCACCCCGCGGGGCGATTTTGTCGCCCTGGCGCTCTCGTCTCCGGACGGGAACGCGCTGTTCGAGGTTCCGCGCAGCGTCCTGGTCCGGTTCCTGCGGCGCACCTACGTGGTGGTGCCCCGCGGCCGGGAATCCGACCACCTGGACGTCGACGCGGCGGTCAATCGGCTGCTGGCCGGCCGGTAAGCGCGAACTGAAGAAGGGCGACCCGCTCGGACACTGCCGGTCCGTGCGGGTCGCCCTTTATCCGGAAAAGCAATCGATCTCCGAAAACAGATCGGAATCGGACGTATAGCGAATACCGAGCAGGAAAACGGACATTCAGGCCAGTCAGTGCGCTAGTGGATGCGAAGGAACGCATCGACGACTACCGTCAGGCGCGATGTCAGCACTCATTCAATACACCGAGCCGGCACCCGCCGCCCTTCCACCGGACTGGTCGGGCATCGGGGGTTGCGTCCTGCCAGTGGCCGCCGGCGCCACCACCGACCTATTGAACTGTCACGCGCTCGTGCTCAGTACCGACGGACCACTACTCGCCGAGATCGACTTCGTTGAGTACCCGTCCGGTCCGGGCACACTGCTCTGGGTCCGGCCCGGGCAGGCGGTGCGGTTCGCCGAGCCACCGGACGATCCGGTCACCATCGTGTTCCGGCCGGGGCTGTTCGGCCCGGACGAGCTGCCGGGGGTGAGACCCGACGATCCGGCCGGGCCCGCCCGTACGCCGCTGGTCCTGCCTGATCCTGAGGTCTTCCGGGCCGCCTTCACCCATCTCATCACCGACACGGCCGGGCCACCGGGTCCGATCGGTGCGGCACTGCTGCGGCACCAGCTGGCCGCACTTCTGCTGCGCCTGCGGGCCCACGATCCGGACAGCGACGTGCGAACCCATGTCGAGGGCCGGACGTTCGAGCGGTTCCGGATCCGGCTGGAGGAGGGGTACCCGAACACCCGGCGGGTCGAGGACTACGCCTCGGAGCTGGGCTGTTCGGTCCGTACCCTGACCCGGGCCAGCCTGGCGCTGACCGGGCGTACCGCCAAGCAGGTCGTCGACGACCGGGTCGCGTTGCAGGCCCGGCGCCTGCTCGCCGCGACCTCGCTGTCGGTCGCCGAGGTGGGCCGCATCCTGGGGTTCGGTGAGCCGACCAACTTCGGGCGGTTCTTCCATCGGGAGACCGGACTGAGCCCGGGACAGTTCCGCGGCCGGTTCGGCGACGACCGTCCAGCCGGGATTCCGGGGCCCCGGCATCCCAGCGACTGAACACTCACCCACGGTGAATTCCCATAAAACCCTGGGGTATGTACATCCGGATTGCGTGGCCGGGGC
The DNA here is from genome assembly GCA_035562875.1 of Actinoplanes sp. Classification (GTDB taxonomy): domain Bacteria; phylum Actinomycetota; class Actinomycetes; order Mycobacteriales; family Micromonosporaceae; genus Actinoplanes. The sequence continues at coordinate 3,039 of DATMVU010000815.1, forward strand.
AGAATAGCCGGGTGCAGATCTCCGCGCGCGGCGACTACGCGGTCCGGGCCGCCCTCAGTTTGGCGCAGGCTTACCCGGCGCTGATGTCCGCCCAGGCCATCGCTCAAGACCAGGAAATGCCCCGGAAGTTCCTCGAGGCAGTGCTCGCCGATCTGCGCCGCGCCGGGGTGGTGCGCGCGCAGCGGGGTGCCGAGGGCGGTTACACGCTGTCGCACCCACCACGGGACGTGACGATCGGCCAGATCATCCGGGCGGTCGACGGACCGCTGGCCGGTGTGCGCGGCCTCCGTCCGGAGGAGACGCAGTACACGGGTGCGGCGGAGAACCTGCCGAACCTGTGGGTCGCCGTGCGTGCCGCCGTCCGTGAGGTGCTCGACGAGGTGAGCCTCGCCGAGCTGCTCAGCGGGCGGATGCCGGCTCACGTCCGGAAGCTGACCACCAGGCCGGACGCCTGGCAACCACGCTGACGTTTGTGAATCGGTCCCATCGGGAAACGTTCGACCATCCGCTACACAGATGGGAGAGGCTCCGATGGGCATCGTGTTCCGCAAGCGCAAGAAGATCGGCCCGCTGGTCCTGAACTTCACCGAGAACGGGTACTCCTCGTGGAGCCTCAAGATCGGTCGCTGGTCCTGGAACTCCAAGACCCGCGCGCACCGTTACGACCTGCCCGGCCCGATCTCCTGGAAGCAGGACAAGAGCCGGTCGTCATAGGCTGATCACCACGTCGCCGCCCAGCCGGCCGTCCGCCGGTTCCCGGGTGACCGCACCCTCGTCCACGAGCAGGTGCAGCACCCGGGTGGCGTCGGCGGCCCGGTGATCGGTACTGGTCAGGGTGAAGGTGCGCAGCTCGGTCACCGTTGCCGCACCCGCCTTGTCCAGGTGCGCGAGGATGTCCGCACGCAGCGCGCCGTCGTCCGGCCGGCGGTCGGGGTCGGCCGCCCACAACGACTCCTTGAAACTCTCCAGGTTCCGGCCGGAGGTCGTGGCGAAGACCACCACCTCGCCGTTGGCCAGCGCGGTCGTCGAGACGAGCGGGAAGTCCGGCCTCTGGTGAGCGGTTCCCGGTGGCAGCACGAGCAGCACGTCGGCCGGTTTCCCGGCGGCGAGTGCGCCGATGGTGGTCACCGCAGGCGGTTCGGGCGCGGCCGAGGCGTCCAGATAACCCAGCAGCGGTACGTTCACCGCGCCGACCGCCTTCAACACGACGGCCAGCCGTTCGTCGGTCCCCCCGCCGATCGGCAGCACGTTGAGTCCGGCCCGCCCCGTGGACAGCCGCTTCCCGGCCTCGGTCATGTCCCGCCCGACGGCCACCATGGACAGTTCACGACCCCGTGCCAGATCAGGCAATACGGTCAGAACCCGCATCGCCGCCTCGGCCGCGACACCCCCGTCATCGTCGGCATAGCCGTGCACATAGGTCACCCGCCGAGCGCGCTGCAAGGCACCCTGCGCCCAGAAATGCAGGTGCCGGGTGAGTAGTTCCTGCTTGACGGTAGAGATCATGGACATACCGCAGTTCTACCGTGTCTCCTTCGCTACCGGAAACTTGTACCGAGGGTGTTCGGTTGAGCACTATGGGATACATGGCCCCTCCGCTCGCCACAGTCACCGCTCAGGCACAGACCCTGTCGTCGGCGGGCGATCTGGCGGGCGCCCGGGCGGTCCTGGACGATCTGCTCCGCACCGCCGACGCCGACCCCCGCCGGGCCACCGTCGACCTCGCGGTCGCCGCCGCCCTGCACGCCCGGGTGCTCATCGCCCTCGGTGACCCGGAAACGGCCCGGCTCTGGGCCGCCTTCGCACACTCCGCCGAGGAACGCCTGCACGGCCGCCGGGACGAGCGCACCATCGCCGCGGCAGCCCTGCACGCGGCAGTCCTCCAGCGGGTCGGCCAGCACGGCCGGGCCGCCTCGGTCTACCACGACCTGATCGGTGAACTGGCCCTGGTGGACGGTCCCGACTCGCTGCGTGTCCTGGCCGCCGAAGCCGACCTGGCCACCGCCGAACACGCCGCCGGGCACTGCGACACCGCCCGGATCCGGCTGGGCCGGGCCTGGCGACGGCACCGCCGGTTGCACGGTGACGCCAGCGCGGCAGGCATCAAGATGCTGGCCCGGCTCGGGGCGATGCAAAGCGAGTGCGGCCACGACACCGAGGCCCGCGAGCATCTGGCCCTGGCCGGCGAGCTGAGCGCCCGCTACCTCCCGGCCGACCACCCACTGGCCCGGCAGACAGCGGCCCTGGTCAGCGGCGCCGCGTCCGGACGGCACACCTGCGGGCGGCGGGACTTCCGGGCGTTCCCGCGCCGCCCCACGGTGCCGGACCCGGCCGCGGCACCCGAGCCGCCGCCGGCCGACGACCGGCCCACCGACCCCAAGGGCACCGTCTACCCGGCCCCACCCGACGACTACTACGACGATCTGCCACCGGCGGACAACCGGGCCACCGACCCCAACGGGACGATCTACCAGCAGCCGCTCTACCTCGCCGACCTCGCGCTGCCCGGCGACCCGGTCGGGCGGCATGCACGGGCCGACACCCCACCACCACTGCCCGGCAACCGCGCGCCCGACTACGGAGAGGACGGCAAACCCCTATCCGTCGGTACGGCACCAGCCGGCACCCGCACCGATCCGCCCAACTCACAGCGCCTGCCGGTTCGTACCGGCAAGCCTGGAAGAACTCGCACCGGCCACCGCCTGCTGCTCGCCGCGCTGCTCGCCGCCGGGGTCGCCGCCGCCGCGTTCGCCGTCATCCTCACCCTGCCCGGCGCCGGCGGGACCACCCGGACACCGGCCCGGCCGTCCGCCCCGGTCGTCGCCGACCCGCTGACCGCCACCTCCGCCCCCGGCTCACCGGAGAACGTCCGGTTGCGCGACCGCGGGGACAGCGTCACCCTCCAGTGGACCTACCCGCCGGACGCGACAGGCGAGGTGCTGATCACCGGCGGACGAGCCGGACAGACCCCGGTGCCGATCGCCGACCTGCCCACCGGAGCCGCCGACTACGTCGTCTACAGCCTCGACACCGGACTCGACTACTGCTTCACGGTCGCCGTCGAGACCGGCCGGAGCACCACCGCGGCCGCCGCCCCGGTGTGCACCCGGCGGTGACCCGGCCTGCTCTCCGTGGTGATGCAACCGTTTCGCAACCGGTCGCGACCCGGCCCGCTCCCGGCGCCCCGGACCGTGGGTCGTCACGGCCACGACAGGGAAGAGGCACAGTGACGACGGAAGCGGCGAGCCTCGTCCCGGCCGGAACGCCCCGGCAACTCACCGAACTCGAAACCGCCGTCACCGAACTCGAATCCCGCCCACCGTCCCAGTTCCGGACCGTGTGGGCACCGGCCGCCGCCCTGCGCCAACGGGCCGAGGAGATCGGCGCCGACGAAATGGTCCAGCGGGCCGTCCTGCTCCAAGCCGGAGTCCTCCTCCGCGAAGGCCGGACCGGTCCGGGCGGGCAACTCGCCCTCCAGGTGAAGGTGTGGGCCGAGGAGAACGAGGCACGCTACCTGCTCGCCCGCGCCCACCGGGAACTGGCCATCTTCTACCGGCACGTCGGCGACTTCTCCGACGCCCTCACCCACGCGGTGCAGAGTGTCGCCTTCCTCACCGACGATGTGCCCGCCCACCTGCGCGCCCGGCATCTGATGACACTCGCCGTCACACTCTCCGACAACGGCTCGCACGCCGACGGCAAACGCCGCGGCCGGGAAGCCCTCGCCCTGTCCGCCCAGTCCGGCGACCACGAGATGGTCCTCGCCATGCTCAACAACATGGCCTACAACGCGGCCGAGATCGGCGACGAGACCGAAGCCCGCGCACTCGTCGCCCAGATGCGTGAGGTGCAGGAACGCGACGGGCACCGATTCACCGCAAACGAACTCGACACCATCGCCCAGGTCGAACTGATGAGCCGGCGGTACACGGCCGTCGAGGAACTGCTCTCCCCCGTCCTCGGCGACCCGGTCCTCACCGAACTCGTCGTCGCCACCGAAGGTGACGCCGTCGCCGAATGCCTGCTCACCCTCGCCCGCGCCCGGCGGCTCGACGGCCGGCACCACGCCGCCCAGGAAGCCCTCGACGCGGCCCGGGACACCTGCACGGAACGACAACTCGGGGCGATCGGGGCACGCGTCCGACAGGAACAGGCAGCCCTCTACGCCGACACCGGGCGCTACGCCGAAGCGTACGAGGAACACCGGGCCTTCCACGCCGACCTGACAGCTCTCCAGTCGGTGCAGCGCGATGCCCGGGCCCGTGCCCTGCAAGCCGTCTTCGAAGCCAACGAAGCCCGCCGGGCCAGCGAGCACTTCCGGGAGATGGCCCACCGGGACGCCCTCACCGGACTACACAACCGGCGGTACGTCAACGAACGGGTCCCCGGACTACTCGTCGAATCCGCGTCCCGAGGCCGGCCGCTGTCCGTGGCGATCATCGACCTCGACCACTTCAAACGCATCAACGACACCCTGTCGCACGCCACCGGCGACACCGTCCTGCAACACGTCGCCGAACTGCTCGCCGAGGCCGCACCCGGCGCCGCCGTCGCCGCCCGGATGGGAGGCGAGGAGTTCCTGCTGGTGTTCCCGGGCGTCGACGCGGAAGAGGCGGCCATGCGCTGCGAACGGCTGCGACTACGGATCCGGGCACACGGCTGGGAACCGGTCACCGGCACCCTCCCGGTCACCACCAGCATCGGGGTGACCACCGCGGAACCCGGGGAGACCAGCCTCCCGGCGCTCCTGTCGATCGCTGACCGCAACCTGTACGCCGCCAAGCGCTCCGGGCGCGACCGCGTCGTCGCCGGCTGACACCCGCCCGCTCCCCGCTTTCCCTCTCCCACGTTCCTTCTCCCACTGCTCTACCTCTGCCGGTCCTCCTCCGCCCGCTCCCTCCCGCCGGCCCTCTCCGCTGGTCCTCCCCCACGGCCCTCTCCCGGCTCTCGTCCGCCTTCCTCACCACTCGGGTCGCGTGGGTCACCTTCAGTGAGCCGCGCATCACAATCCGGGCCGCCGTCGCTGGGGCCGAAAAATGTCGGAGGGGGCGGGCAGAATCCAGGTATGGCCGATGACTCGACGATCCCGTTCCTCTCCCCCATGACCCCGGCTGCCGGGCGGCAGGCGGTGTTCGTCCGGTATCTCGACTACTACCGGGAGACCGTGCTCGCCAAGGCCGCCGGTCTGCCCGAGGCCGAGCTGCGGTCCAGTCGCCTGCCATCCGGTTGGACGCCGCTCGAGCTGCTCAAACACCTGCGGTTCGTGGAGTTGCGCTGGCTGGAGTGGGGTTTTCAGGGACGCGACGTCGTCGAGCCGTGGGGTGATCATCGTGACGGCCGCTGGCAGGTGGATCCGTCGGAGAGCCTGGCGGATCTCAGCGCCGCCCTGCGCGCCCAGGGGGTGCACACCACCGAGGTGATCACCGGGAACGACCTGGCGGCGGTCGGGCAGCCGGGCCCACGATGGGCCGGCGCCGATCCGGCCACTCTGGAGCGGATCTGCTTCCACCTGCTCCAGGAGTATGCCCGGCACGCCGGCCACCTCGACATCGTCGCCGAAATCGCCGGAGGCCCCATCGGAGAGTGAGCCGCGGACCGGCGCCCGGGCGCAAGTCACCCGCTGACCGGCGCCCGGCCAGCGGGTGGGCCGCTAGGCGGCGTTTAACCGCAAATGAGCCTCTGACCGGTGTCCAACAGCGAGTGAGCCTCTGACCGGCGGCCGCCCGCGAGTGAGCCGCTGGCTGGCGTTCAACAGCGAGTGAGCCGCCGGGCGGCGACCGCCCGCGAGTAGGCCGTCGCCCGTCTACTCCCGTGAGCGAGCCGTCGCTCGGCCGCGGCGGAAGAGTGCGTCAGAGGTCGACGTCGGCTCGGACCGGGTAGTGATCGGAAGCGGTCGCGGTGGTCTCGTCGCGGACCGACCACAGGCGCTCGGCCCGGGCTGCCAGGGCGGGGCTCGCCATCATGTAGTCCAGGCGGACGGCGCCGAACTCACGGCCCGCGTAGTCGGTGGGGACGGTTCGGCCGTCGCCCTCGCCCACGGTGTGCCACAGATCGGTGTAGCCCTCCTCGTGGAAGGCCGCGATCGCCCGGGTGTCGGCGGTGCCGTCCGGGGCCAGGTGGCGCTGCCGGTAGAGGGAGGGCAGGGCCGCGAGTTCCTGCTCGTGGTCGCCGCGCGGGTCCAGGCCGTTCATGTCCCCGGCGATCACGACCAGGCCACCCGCGGTCCGGGGGCGGCCGGCCACCCCGTGACCGGCCGCCGGACGATGGGTCTCCCCATGACCGGCGACCGGCTGACGGGTCTCCCCATGACCGGCCGCCGGCCAGCGGGCTTTCCGGTGGCGGGCGGCCAGCCAGCGGGCCTCGCGGTAGCGGCGGTAGGGGGAGAACGGGTTCAGGTGGGTGCTCACCACCGTCAACGGGCCGACCTCCGTCCGGACCACCACTTCGGCGGCTGCGTGGTGGAGGCGCCAGGTGACCGACGAGCGGTGGAGGATCTCGAGGGAGGAGCGGACCAGGACGGCTACCGGCTGGGCGAGCGCCGAGGGGGCCGTGTGGGCGGTCATCCCGGTGGCGCCGGCCAGCTCCTGGAGGCGGCGCCGGGATGACCGCCGGTGGTTCAGCAGCTCCTGCAGGCAGAGGATGTCGGGGCGCTGGTCCCGGATGACCTGGATGATCGCGGGCAGGCGGTCGCCGCCGCCGTGTTTGATGTTCCAGGTCATCAGGCGCACCGTCATCGGACGGTCTCCAGGGAGCGGTCGTGGGTGGCCTTCTGCGCTTCCGCGGCTGCTTCGGTGAGGGTCTCGGCGTGGGCGTTGGGGCGGATCACCCACCAGAGGACGGTGATCCAGGCCGCCGTCAGCACGGTGGCACCCAGGACGTCGGTGGGATGGTGCATGCCCCGGTACATGCGGGACAACGCCACCACGGCCGGCATGATCACCGCCAGGGCCGGGAAGATCCAGCGCCACGGCTGCCGGACGCGGGCCATCACGATGATCGCGACGGCTACCCAGAGGCACATGGTGGCGGCGATGTGCCCGGACGGGAACGACGAGGTGGGCATCTGGCCGTCGATCTGTACCGCTTCGGGGCGGGGGCGGTCGACGGCGGCGGCCGCGCACAGGAACAGGGTCAGCTCGCCGATCATGGTGAGGGCCAGGAAGAGGACCGGGCGCCACTGCCGCCAGGCGGCCAGGGCCAGCGGGCAGAAGACCAGCGAGATGATCAGGATGGCGTGGGTGTCACCGGCTTTGCTGGCCAGCCAGCTCAGGTGGTCCAGGTCCGGGGTGCGGAAGGTCTGCAGCCACTGGGGCACACCGTCGTCGAAGGACGGTTCCCAGCGGTTCACCGTGTAGCCGAGGAGGTAGAGCAGGCCGAACACGAACACCCAGCCGACCAGGATCTCGGCGCCCTTGGCCCACGGGTGCGGCAGGACCGCCTCCTCGGCGGGCGCGAGCCGCAGGTCGGGGCCGGCTTCCGGGTCGAGGCCGTCGGTGAGGGGCGGGGTGCGGTGGCCGGCTTCGCGGCGCCAGATCCGGAAGGCGTACGCGGTGACGCTGATCCAGGCGATGCCGAGCAGCCAGCCGCCGAGCACGTCGGAGAGGTAGTGCACGCCGAGGGCGAGCCGGGTGAACCCGACGGCGGCCACGATCAGGGCGGCCAGGCCGATGAACCAGGGCCGCCACCGGCGCCGCATCGCGGGCAGGAAGACGAGCACCAGCATGCCGTAGACGACCATCGAACCGAGCGCGTGCCCGCTGGGGAAGCTGTTGCCGGGTGCCGAGGCGACGGGCACCTCGACGACCGGGCGGAGCCGTCCGATCACCGCTTTCAGTGACGGGTCGAGCACCAGCGCACCGGCGCCGGTGACCAGCAGGTAGATCGCCGGCCGGGGCAGGCGGCGCAGGAACAGCACGACTGCGGAGAGCAGCACCAGCGGCAGTAGGACTCCCCGGCCGCCGAACGAGGAGATCTGCTGCAGGACCGCCACGGTGGTCTCGGAGCCGGACGCCCACCGGTTGAGGCGGTGCGCGATCGACTCGTCCAGGTCGAGCAGCGGCTGCCAGTGGAAACGGACCAGTAGCAGCAGCACGCCGAAGCCGAGGCCGACGGCTGCCACCACGAGCAGGCCCAGCACACTGCGTTCGGCGAAGTGCCGGACCGGCGCCCAGCCGGTGCGTTCCACCACTCGGTTGTCTTCGGTCACGGCGCACTCCAACGGTCGGGGGTGCGCGCTTGCTTACCCGGTCGGGTCGGCTGTCACACCGGGATCCCGTGGTGCCGGGATGTCGGGCTTGTCGTCGGGTTCCCAGCGGTCCTCCAGAGCGGGCCGGGGCACGCCGACCCGGCGGGCTTCCAGCTGGGCGGCGAAGGCGAGGCCGAGGAAGAGGGCGATACCGGTCAGGTTGGCCCAGAGCAGCAGCGCCATCATGGCGGTGAGCGGGCCGTAGGTGGCGCCGAAGGCGTCACTGAACCGGATGTATCCGGCCAGCAGCAGGCTGGCGAGCCACCACAGCACGGTCGACATCACGGCGCCGAACAGCAGCCAGGACAGGGCCGGCTGGTTGCGCCGCACCGAATGCCGGAAGAGCAGACCCACCGCGAAGACGATGAGGAGCAGGCTGACCGGCCAGCGGACCACGTCCCAGGCCACCCTCAGCCCGTGCGAGATGCCGAAGTGTTCCTCGGCCGAGTCGCCGGCGGCCCGGCCGGCGACCAGCAGCAGGAAGCCGAAGAGCGCGGGCAGCCCGGCGACCAGGGCCAGGGCCGCGGCCCGCAGATACTTGGGCAGGGCCGGCCGGTCGCGTTCGACCCCGTAGATCCGGTTGGCGCCGCGTTCGATCTGGGCCATCGCGCTGGTCAGAGCGAACAGGCCGGTGATCATACCGAGGGCGAGGGCCAGCTCGCCGGCGTCCTCGGTCCGGTCGTCGTCCATCAGCAGTTCGGTGACCAGTGACCGGCTGGCGCCCGGGGTGAGCGCGAGGACGGTGTCGGCGACGACCTCGCCGCCGTCCTCCACACCGAGGTCGGTGGCGAGACCGGAGAGGGCGATCAGGAACGGCACGATGGCCAGGCACAGCTGGAAGGCGAACGCCCGGGAGTGACTGAAACCGTCGCCGTAGCGGAACCGGACGAACGCGTCGTGCAGCAACGGCCAGCGTCCGTAGTGCCGCAGGGCGAGGAACGCGTCGTCCGCCGAGAGTTTGTCGCCCGGCATCATCCGGGTCTCGGGGACGGGTTCGGTACTGCTCAAGCCTTCTCCTCAGCCGCTTTCCGGACCGGCTCCGCACGTTCGGCGACTGCCGAGGCGTCGTATGCCAGGTCGGGATCGGCGTCCGGCTGGGGCACGCAGAGCAGCAGCGCCTTCGGCCGGACGCCGATCTTCATGACCTTGCCCGGGGCAATGGTGTCACCGTCGAGCTGGCGGGCCTGTGCCCGGTTGCTGTAGATCTCAACCCGGGAGGCGGTGTACGTCTCCATCAGCGGCACCCGCTCCCGGCGGCTGATCACGGCCCAGGCCAGGGCGGCCCAGTGGGCCAGGTTGGTGGGGCTGAGGATGGCCACGTCGAGTTTGCCGTCGTCGGGTTCGGCCTTGCTGAGCAGTTTCACCCCGCCCTGCAGCCGGCCCACGTTGCCGACGATCACGGCGGCCGGGCGCCGGGGCATGGGCGGGCCGCCGTCGAGCCGGATCCGGGCCCGCATCGGCCGGTCCAGCAGGTGTTTCGCGGCGCCGCCGAGGTAAGCGGGCCAGCCGATGTGCTTCTTGGCCCGTTCCGAGGTGTCCTCCAGCATCTGCGCGTCGAACCCCATGCCGGCCATCACCACGAAACACTTGTCGCCGAGCACCCCCACGTCGATGCGCCGCCGGCCGCCCTCCAGGGCCACCTCCAGCCCGGTGGCCGGATCGGTGCCGAGGCCGAGGTTGGCGGCGAGCAGGTTGCCGGTGCCGGCCGGCAGGACGGCCAGGGCCACGTCAGTGCCGGTGAGGGCGGTGGCGACGGCGGTGACGGTGCCGTCACCGCCGCACGCGAAGACCAGTTCGGCGCCCGCACCGATCGCCTGCTTGGCCTGGCCCCGGCCGGGGTCGTCGGGGGTCGTCTCGAACCAGGCGGGTTCCGGCCAGCCGGCCCGGCGCAGAGCCTCGTGGACGGTACGCCGCAGGTGATCGGGATCGGCCACTTTGCTGGGGTTGAACACGATGGCGGAGCGAGGTCCAGTCACGTCGCTCAGTGTGCCGGAGTCATGTCACGGCGGCGACTCGACGGGTACGACCGAACACGTGTGAGCACGACCGGACACCGGCGAGGCACCATGAACGGGTGACCGAACTGACGTACCCCCATGTGGGGTCGACGAGGACCGGCCGGCTGCCCGCCGGGTACCGCCATCTGCACTACCGCACCCGCCTCGGCACCGGGACGGAGGTGCTGGCCCGGGCCGGTGCGGCGGTCCTCGGGTTCCGCATGCACCGGGCGATCGGCGCCCGGATCACCGCCGACGCCGGGCAGGCCGCGCCGGGGGTGCTGCTCACCGTGGGACTCGGGCCGCTGCGCGCGCCGTGCGAGGTGGTCTGGACGCTGGAGGAGGGTGATCGGATCGGGTTCGCCTACGGCACCCGGCCGGGTCATCCGGCGGCCGGTGAGGAGGCGTTCGTGGTGGAGCGGGACGAGCACGACGTGGTGTGGTTGACGGTCACCGCGTTCAGTCGCCCGGCGGGTTCGCTGATGCGGATGGCCGGGCCGTTCGCTGTCGTGTTCCAGCACTCGTTCGCGCGCCTGTGCGGGTTGGCCCTGCGCCGCCTGGGTACCGTGAAACGGTGAGGGTGACCTGGTGGGGACACAGCACGGTGTGGCTCGAGGACTCCGGCACCCGGCTGCTGACCGATCCGGTGCTGACCGGCCGGCTCGCCCATCTGAAACGGATGGCCGGCCCGGCACCCCGGCTGCCCGGGCCGCCGGACGCGATCCTTCTGTCGCACCTGCACGCGGATCACTTCCACTGCGCGTCACTTCGTTCCGTACCCGGCAATCCGCTCTTGATCGTGCCCCGGGGTGCCGGTGACTTCACCGCTCGCGCCCTGGGCCCGGAGGCGGCCCGCCGCTGTGTCGAGCTGGCGCCCGGCGATGAGACGACGGTGGGTGGGGTGCGGGTGCGGGCGGTTCCGGCCCGGCACGACGGCAACCGGGGTCCGTGGTCGCGGGATAGGGCGATCGCCGTCGGGTTCGTCGTGGAAGGACAGGCCCGGGCCTGGTACGCGGGAGACACCGGCCTGTTCGACGAGATGTCCGATCTGGGGCCGCTGGATCTGGCGCTGATCCCGGTCGGCGGCTGGGGCCCGACTCTCGGCGCGCACGGGCATCTGGACGCTCGGGACGGTGCCGAGGCGTTACGCCGGGTGAAGGCGTCGTGGGCGGTGCCGGTGCACTACGGCACGTTGTGGCCGATCGGGATGGGCCGGGTGCGGCGGCACATGTTCGACGAGCCGGGTCCGAGGTTCGCCGAGTTCGCGGCCGAGGCGGCGCCGGACAGCCGGGTGCGGGTGCTGGCGCACGGGGAGTCGCTGGATCTGGAACCGGCCGCGTGACCGACCTGCTCAGCGCCATCGGCGGATTGTTCGTGGTGGTGGCGTTCGGGGCGATCGTGCCGATCGTGCCGACCGGGGCGGCGGTCAGCGGGGTGGCGGCGCTCGCCTTCCACGAGCATCCGTACACGATCGTGCTGGTGGTGGCCGCCGGCGCGGCCGGGGCGTACGTGGGCGACCTGGTGATGTACGCGGTGTGCCGGTTCGGCGGGGTGCAGCTGGCCCGCCGGTTGCGCTGGCTGCGGGACGAGGAGCATCTGGCCGGGGTGAAGGAACGGCTGACCCGGCGGCAGGTGCCGGTGCTGCTGGTGTCCCGGCTGATCCCGGGCGGCCGCGTTCCGGTGCTGCTCGCGGCCGCCTTCGCCGGGATCCCGTGGCGGACGTTCGTGGTCGCCAACCTGCCGGCCTGCGGGCTGTGGTCGCTCGTCTACGCGGCGATCGGGCTGGCCGGCGGGTCGATCTTCCCGGAGCCGTGGCAGGGCGTGATCGCCGCGGTGGTGCTGATCCTGCTGGTCAATCAGGCTCTGACCTGGTGGGACCGGCGCCGCACGATCAATACTTCAGGTGCGTCCGGGTGAGGTTGGCGACCCGCTCGACCAGCTTGATGCCGTTGTCCATGGTCTTGTTGGTGTGCGAGAGCACGGCGATCGAGACGTCGGTCTCGTCACCTGTCACGTGACCGACCGTGTTGATGATCCACAGGTTGCTCTCGGTGGACCGCTGGAGCCAGCCGTTCTTGACCGCCGCCTCCTCGCCCTCCTCGGCCACGGCCGGGACACCCCAGTCCTGGTCGGTGGCGACGGTGGTCATCAGCTTGTGGGCGTAGGCGCGCGAGGTGGCGTCCAGCTCGCCGTCCTTGTCCTCGATCGCGGCGAGCAGTTTCACCTGGTCCTTCACCGTGGTCTTGGTGAGCCCCCAGGAACTGCTGACCTTGGTCTGGGTGAGACCGAGCCGCTTGTTGCAGGCACCGAGCCCGGTGTAGCGGCCGACCTTGGCGAACAGTGACGAGGTGGCGGCGTTGTCGCTGTACCGGATCATCTTGTCGGCGAGCGCCTTCTCGCTGCTGGTGACCTTGCGGTCGTCGTCCTGCGCGGTCATCAGCAGACAGGCGAGCACCTGCACCTTGACGATGCTGGCGGTCTCGTACTTCTCGTCACCGCGGAACGCGTACGTCTCGCCGGTCTTGTTGTCGAAGACGGCGACGGAGAACTCGGGCTTGCCGGCCGCGTACTTCTTGAGGGCCGTGTCGAGCGCTTTGACCCGCTTGGCGCGCTCGAGGGCGGCGAGTTCCTCAGGGGTGGGGCCGGTCGGCGTGGGGGATGCCGCCGCCGGAACGTCCCGGAAGGAGCCGGCCAGCGAGCCGGTCCCGTCGGAACCGCCGCCCAGCAGACCCTGGGCGACCAGCACCGAACCTCCCAGGATGCCCACGGAGGCGGCCACGAGGATCAGGTTTCGGGAAATGGGCACCCATGCATACTGCCGTGTCGGTGGCCCCTGTGGCTCGCTGGATTGCTGTGTATTCCCGACTTTCGACGCTCGGCTGTGCCGCCCGTACGTTGCGTCACCGTCGAGGAGCCGGGTGCGGGGTGCGGACCGGGCGCACAATGGAGCCATGTTCAATCTTCTGTCCGGCGCCGTTCACCTCACCTCCGCAGCGGTCGGCAAGGTGATCGAGACGGCGGCGAGCGCGGCGACCATCCCGGTCCGGGCGGTCGGGCTGATCGGGCAGACCGAGCTTCTGATCAACCGGGCGACCCTGGCGGTCTCGCAGGTGGAGGAGCTGATCAACAGGGTCTCCGTGGTGGTCTCGGCGGCCGAGGCGACGGTGGCCGAGACCCGGGCGGTGGCCGACGTGGCGGCTCTCACCGTGCAGGAGGCGGCTGCCATCTCGGCGACTGCGGGCGACCTCGTTCGACGGGCGTCGATCACGGCCGAGGCGGCTGGTGTGGTGGTCGGCGACGCCGCCGGGGCTGTGAGCGAGGTCACGGCGATCGCGCATCGGGCCGGCAAGGTGGCCGGCGAGGTCGAGACTCTCGTCGGCGACTACGCCCCGACGCTGCGTGACGCGGCCCCGCTGGCCGCCCGCTTCGTCACCGAGCTGACGCCGGACGAGGTGACCGCCGCGATCCGGATGATCGACGAGTTGCCGGCCCTCCAGCACCACCTGATCACCGATGTGATGCCCCTGCTGGGCAAGCTCGATCAGGTCGGCCCCGACCTGCACAAGCTCCTCGAGGTGACCGAGGACCTGCACCTGGCCATCGCGGGTCTGCCCGGCCTGAAGATGCTGCGCCGCCGCGGCGAGGAGCGGGTGCACGAACACTGACACGCCGGCCCCCGATCAGACGATCGGGGGCCGGCGTCCTGCCAGGTGGATCAGTAGCCGGTGGATCAGTAGATCGACACGCCGTAGACGCTGAGCGGCTCGACCACCGGCTGGAAGTAGGTGACGCCGCCGGAGGAGCAGTTGCCGCTACCGCCCGAGGTCAGGCCGTAGGCCGCGGCACCCCGGTAGAGCGGGCCGCCGCTGTCGCCGGGCTCGGCGCAGACGGTGGTGCGGATCAGGCCGGAGACCGAACCCTGCGAGTAGTTCACCGTGCTGTTGAGCGCGGTGACCGAGCCGGTGCGGGTGCCGGTGGTGGAACCGGTGCGGGTGACGGCCGTGCCGACCGCCGGGGTGGAGGCGGAGGTGAAGCCGCCGGTCTTGGTGATGGTGGTGTTGGTGTAGCGGACGATGCCGTAGTCGTTGACCGGGAAGCTGGTGCCCGACCGGGTGCCGAGGGTCGCCGAGCCGTTGGTCCAGGTGGAGCCGGCGTTGGTGCAGTGCCCGGCGGTCAGGAAGTAGTACGTGGAACCGCTGCGGACGTTGAAACCGAGCGAGCAGCGGCTGCCCCCGGTGTAGATGGCGGCGCCGGCGGCGATGGTGGGGCTCAGGGTGCCGGGGATGCTCTCGACGCGGGCGTTGTTGCCCAGCTTGGCGACGGTGGCCTTGACCGCGGCGAGGGTGGCGCCGGTGACGCTCTCGTCGTAGCTGACCACGATCTGGTTGCTGACCGGGTCGATGGCGAACGCGGTACCGGGGGTCTTCAGGGAGGCCTTGAGGGTGCTGTCCGCAGCGGCCAGTTCGGCGCCACTGCGCGGGACGTAACGCGGGGTCGCCCCGGACGCGGTGACCTCGGCGGCCGTGGCCGCGTCGGTCACGTTCACGACGACCTTGCCGGAGGCGTCGACGTACGAGCCGGCGTCGCGCCCGCCCAGCTTGCTGTCGAGGCTGAGCGCGAGAGCGGAACGGGCGTTGGACTGGTCAGCGGTCAGGGGGGCGGCTGACGCGGGGGACGCGGCGAGACCACCGGCTACGAGAAAGCCCACCGCGAGGCCGACGATCGGTCGGCGAAGCATCGGGTTGAGCACGTTTCCTCCCAGGGGGAATGGGTCGGGTACACCGGTCCGGCATACCACGTGCTCGAAGTATTCAAATTGTTCAATCTATTGGCAACCTGCGAAAACGATCACCGAACATCGATCAACATGATGGTGAGCTGGCGAAACGCTTGCGCCATATCGTGGGCCTATGACCTTTTCGGGATGAAAGTCCAGAGAAGCGTAACCGGCCGGCAACATTTCGTCGCCGGCCGGCCCGGCCCCTACATCGACACACCTTGACGACCCGCCTACCGCTCGACGACGACGATCGGGGCGTCGTCCGCGAGCCGGTACCCGAGGCCGTACACCGTGGTGATCAGCTCCGGGTCGTCGAGCTTGGTCCGCAACCGGCTGACGTGCACGTCGACGGTCCGGTTCGTCGTGTGCCGGTGCCCCCAGACATGGGTGAGCAACTGCGCCCGGCTGAACACCTGACGCGGGTGCCGGGCCAGGAAGAGGAGCAGGTCGTACTCCAGGCGGCTGAGCTCGAGCAGCCGGCCACCCCGGAACGCGGTGCGGGCCCGCGGGTCGAGACGGATCTCGGCCGGGCTCTCCGGGCGGGCGGCCGTCTCGGCGCCGCCCAGCTCCACCGCGGTGGTGGCGCCGGCGGCATCGACCAGCTCGCGCAGGGCGGCGAGCACCCGCTCCCGGCCGCCGGCACCCCCGGCGATGCTGATCGTCACGGTGACGGGGGCCTGGTCGTCGTCCAACTGCTGCTCCGGCGGCGGCTCGGGCACCGGCCTGAGCAGGACCGGGCGGGGGTAGGTGGCGTGCGGGTGCGCGACGGCGAGAACGGACATGACTACTCCTTCTGACCTCTGGCGAGGGTGGAACCGGGCCGATTGCGGCCGGGCGCACCGCAAGGATACATTTCCTATCTGTTAGATAGGCATATCAGATCGTAGTGGCGGGCATCATATCCTGGCCAGTGACAGTTCCCTATCGGATAACTAGGATATTTCAAGCTCCACAGCTGGGCTTTCCCAGGGAGTGGACGTCAGCAGAGAGAGGGCGCAACCGACATGACGGGAATCGTGGTGGTGTCCGGCAACCCGAGAGCCGGGTCCCGGACATCGACACTGGCCGTGGCCGTCGGCGAGGCGATCGCCGACCAGCTCGGCTCGCCGCAGCCACACGTGATCGAGGCCGGCTCCCTCGGCCCGGGCCTGCTCGTCCCCGGTGACGAGGCCACCCGGGCCGCCGTCACCATCCTCGGCGAGGCGACCCTGCTGGTGGTGGCGACCCCCACGTACAAGGGCAGCTACACCGGCGTCCTCAAGGTCCTGCT
>DATMVU010000816.1:0-5268 GCA_035562875.1 Actinoplanes sp.
TCCGGCGACGGAGGTGCCCGTCACCGGTCGACGACAAACTACGCCGACCGGTGCCTCAGTCGAGGGCAGGCTCCTCGGCGGCGACCGCCTCGTCCACCGTCGGGTAGGTGTGCAGCACCTCGACGAGACCGCTCACTTCAAGGATGCGGAGCACCCCTCGCTGCGGTGCGGCCAGGCGGACCGTGCCGCCGGCGTCGTCGGTGCTGTTCTTCGCGCGCACGAAGACCGAGAGACCGGTCGAGTCGCAGAAGGACACCTCAGCGAGGTCGAAGACCAGGCGGGTCCGGCCCTTCTCCAGCAGGTCACTGATCTGATCCTGCAGCTGGGGGGCGGTAGCCATGTCGAGCTCGCCCGCGACCGACACGACCACCATGTCGTCGCGCTGTTCCGTTTGTACCGTCAGGGACATTCGCCGACCTCCAGTTATTGCTGAACGGTACTCCACGTACCCGGTTGCGCGCAGAACGGGACGGTCGTTGGAGCCACGTCCGCTATTTGACTTACAGCAACTAATGACTTCTCTGATGGTAAAGTCCGGCCGTTGCGAACGATCGTGTGGCTGGAGGAACGGCGATGTCGCTGAGTCCGGACGAAGCGAGCCGCTTCGCCCATCTGTTGTCGGATCAGGCGGAGCCCCTGTCGGCCCGCTGGGCCGAGCTGGTCGGGGCGGGCCTGCGGGGCCGACTGAGCAGTGCCGAGTTGCGGCGGCAGACCGCTGAACTGCAACGTTCCTTCCAGAAGGCGTTCTCGGGCGGTGCCGCCGACGTCAGCGACGAGGCCGCCGCCGAGCTGCGTGCCCAGCTCAGTGAGCTCTCCACCAGCCGGGCCAGGCAGGGATTCACCGCCACCGAGACCGCGGTCAGCGTCTACGCCCTCAAGGAGGCGACGCTGGAGGCCTTCGGCGGCCGGGACGACGCCTCCACCCTGCGTGACTACGTGGCCTTCTCCGGCTTCGTCGACCAGGCCGCGCTGTTCACCTTCGACACCTACGTCAAGGTCCGCGAGTCACTCATCGCCGACCAGACCGAGCAGCTGCTCGAGCTGTCCACTCCGGTGGTCAAGCTGTGGGAGGGCGTGGTCGCCGTCCCGCTGGTCGGCACCCTCGACTCGGCCCGCGCCCAGGTGGTGATGGAGCGTCTGCTGCAGACCCTGGTCGACACCGGTTCGCCCTACGCGATCATCGACATCACCGGCGTGCCGGCGGTCGACACCCAGGTCGCCCAGCACATCCTCAAGACCGTGGTGGCCGCCCGGCTGATGGGCGCCGACTGCATCATCTCCGGCATCCGCCCGCAGATCGCGCAGACCATCGTCGCGCTCGGCATCGAGTTCGGCGACATCGCCACCAAGGCGTCACTGGCCGACGCGCTGCGCCATGTGATCAGCAAGAACAAGCGGGCGGGCCGCTGACGTGGAACGGGTCCCGGTTCTGAAGATCGGTGACATCCTGCTGGTCTCCATCCAGATCGACATGGAGGACCAGGTCGCTCTGCAACTGCAGGACGACCTGGCCGAGAAGATCGTCACGACCGGCACCCACGGCGTGATCATCGACATCAGCGCGCTCGACATCGTCGACTCGTTCGTGGGCCGGACTCTCGCCAACATCGCCTCGGTCTCCCGCGTGCTGGACGCCGAGACGGTGGTGGTCGGCATGCGCCCGGCGGTGGCGATCACCCTGGTAGAGCTGGGACTGTCGCTGCCCGGCATCCGGACGGCGCTCAACGTCGAACTGGGCATCGCGATGCTCGGCACCCGAGATCACAGTGACCTGTTCGACGACGAGGACGAGGATGAACCCGATCCGGTAGTGGTAACCACGCCGTGAGCGACGAGAGCCAGCGCATTCCGGTCGACAGTGATCGCGACGTGGTCCGCGTCCGGCAGTTGGTGCGCACCTTCGCGGTGACGGTGAAACTGTCCCTGGTGGACCAGACGAAGATCGTCACCGCGGCCAGCGAGCTGGCTCGCAACACTCTGGTCTACGGCGGTGGCGGCGAGGTCGAGGTGACCCGGGTGCAGAACGACCGACGCGCCGGCATCCGGATCGTCTTCGCCGACCAGGGCCCCGGCATCGCCGACCTGGAGCTGGCACTCACCGACGGATACACCACCGGCGGCGGCATGGGCCTCGGTCTCAGTGGCGCACGTCGCCTGGTGGACGAGTTCGACATCGACACCGAACCGGGTAAGGGTACGACCATTACGATCGTCAAGTGGTGCCGATGAGCGGAGGCGCGGTGGCGTCCGTACCCGAAGGACTCCTCGACGGCGGGGTCTGGTTCCGGGTGGAGGAGGCCGGTTCGGCATCAGCCGTGCGCCGGGCCGCCGAACGCCTCGCGGCCGAGCTGGCCATGCCCGAGAACCGGATCGCGGACCTCTCGATAGCCGCCGCCGAGGCGGCCGGCAACCTGGTCAAACACGCTGTCCAGGGCGTCATCCTGGTCCGGGCGGTGCGAGCCGCGGACCAGGCCGGGGTCGAGCTGATCATGGTCGACAGCGGCCCTGGGATGATCGACGTGCAGCGGTCGATCGGCGACGGGCACTCCACCGCCGGCACCCTGGGGATCGGGTTCGGGGCGATCCTGCGCCAGGCCAGCCGCTGGGACCTGCACTCCGTTCCCGGTAAGGGCACCGTGATGTCCCTGCAGGTGTGGCCGGGCGCGGTGCCGGAGCCGGTGTGGGCTTCCGGCCTGACCCGGCCGATCACCGGCGAGACGGCCTGCGGCGACGCCTGGGCGGTCCGGGAGACCGAGGGCAGGCGGCAGATGCTGGTCAGCGACGGGCTCGGACACGGTGGTCTGGCGGCGGCCGCCTCGCACGAGGCGGTCCGGGCGTTCCACCAGGCGCCTGCCGCACCCCCCGCCCAGGTGGTGGAGGCGCTGCACCGGGCTCTCGGGCACACCCGCGGCGCCGCGCTCGCCGTCGCCGAGTTGGACCAGCAGGCCGGGGTGGTCCGCTACGCCGGCCTGGGCAACATCTCCGGCACCGTGCTGGGAGCGGACGGCAGCCGCCGCGGCATGGTCTCGATGCCGGGCATCGCCGGACATCAAAAACGACAGGTGCGGGAGTACGACTACCCGTTGCTGCCGGGTGCGACGGTCCTGATGCACAGCGACGGAGTGGTGGACCGCTGGACGGCCAGGGACTACCCGGGTCTACTCAGTCACGCCCCCGAGGTGATCGCGGCGACAGTGCTGCGGGACGCGGGTACCCGCCGGGACGACGCCGGTGTGCTGGTGGCCAAACTCCCATGACCGCCGAACCGCTGATGCGCATGCGCCTGCGGGTCGAGCAGGACATCTTCGTGGTCCGTCAACTGGGCCGGGAGGTGGCCCGTTCACTCGGTCTGGAGTCGCAGGACCAGACCCGGGTCGCGACCGCTCTCAGTGAGGTGGGCCGTGAGCTGCTCACCGGCGGGCGAGATACCGACGTCACGTTCGCGGTCGAGCAGGACGGGGTACCTTCGCTGCGGGTGACGATGACGCACCCGCTGACCGGGCAGGCGGACCGGCTGACCAACCGGTTACGGCAGGTCGGCCGCCTGGTCGACACGATGGAGGTTGACGATGGCGCGACAGGCACGGTGGTCCGGATGTCGCGGCGCTTGCCCACCGGCGCGCCTCCGCTGACCCCGGCTCGCATGGACGAGATTCGCTCCGGGCTGGCCCAGCACGTGCCGGGCACCCCGCTTGACGAGTTGGCGATCCAGAACCAGCAGCTGATCGCTGCGCTCGACGAGGTCCGGGCGCAGCGTGACGAGCTGGCCCGGCTGAACGCCGAACTGGAGGAGACCAACCGCGGGGTGATGGCCCTCTACAACCAGCTCTCCGAGGAGCTGGAGGAGACCAACCGCGGCGTGGTCGCGCTTTATGCGGAGCTCGACGAGAAGTCGGCCCAGTTGCGGGCGGCCAGTGAGGCGAAGAGCCGGTTCCTGGCCAACGTCAGCCACGAGCTGCGAGCACCGGTGACCGCCATCATCGGGCTCGGCCGGCTGCTCACCGACTCCGGATCCGACGACCTCACCTCCGAGCAGAGCCGGCAGGTGGAACTCATCCGTACCTCCGCAAGTGATCTTCTGACCCTGGTCAACGGGCTGCTGGACCTGGCCAAGGCGGAGGCCGGGAGGATCGAGCCGACCTGGACCGAGGTCGATCTCAAGGCGATGTTCGGCCAGTTGCGGGGCACACTGCGGCCGCTCGCCACCCGTCCCGAGGTCGACTTCGTGGTGGAGGAGCCGGGTCTGGCCACCTTCCGCTCCGACGAGGTGCTGCTCGCCCAGATCCTGCGCAACCTGCTCACCAATGCGATCAAGTTCACCGAGTCCGGCTCGGTGCGGCTCAGTGTGCGCCCGATCGGCGGCGACGCCGAGTTCGTGGTCGTGGACACCGGTTTCGGCATCCCGCCCGAGCTGCACGAACGCGTCTTCGAGGAGTTCTATCAGGTGCCCGGCAGCAAACCCGTGAGCGGTAAGGGCACCGGCCTGGGGCTGCCCTACGCTCGTCGGCTGGCCGGCATCCTCGGCGGCGGCCTGCGGGTCGACTCCGTCCCCGGCGAGGGCAGCACCTTCACCCTCCGGCTCCCGATCACCTCATGACCGAACTAGCCCGGTTTCCGGCCAACCTCCTCGTCGTCGACGACAGCGCGACGAAGCGATACCTGCTGGTCAGCTGGCTGAGCCGGGCCGGTTTCACGATCCACGAGGCGGAGACCGGCGGCGAGGCGCTGGACCGGCTGCTCGAACTCGAGATCGACCTGGTCGTCCTGGACGTGAAGCTGCCCGACATGAACGGGTTCGAGGTCTGCGAAAAGATCAAGACCGATCCGCGGTACGGGGTACTGCCGGTCATCCACGTGTCAGCGCATGCCGTGGACGTCGTCGACCGCGCTCAGGGACTCAACCGGGGCGCCGACGCCTACCTGGTCGAACCGATCGAACCGGACGAGCTGATCGCCACCGTCCAGGCCGTACTCCGCTACTACCGCGCCCGGCAGCGCGCCGAACTGCTCGCCCAGCGGATGGTCAAGCTGGCCGAGGCCACTCTGGCGATCAACTCGGCGCCGACCCTGCCGGCTCTGCTGACGGCGGCCGCCGAGGGCGCTTCGCAGATCTTCGGCGATCCGGTGGTGGTGGTCGCGGAGGCCTCCGACGGCGAGAGCCTGGCCGCGGTGGGCAACCCCGCTGTGGTACGCCGGTGGTCGGTCCCTGGTCCTCCGGTCGGTGTCGGCTCCCTGGTCCGCAGCGACGAGCCGACCGACTGGGACGTC
>DATMVU010000817.1:0-7874 GCA_035562875.1 Actinoplanes sp.
CCAGGCCTACACCGCCGGGCGGGCCGGCACGATGTCGACCCTGCTGAGCGCTGGTTCGGCCGAGGGGTTCCTGGGCCGGGCCGAGACCCTGGCCCTGGTCGCGGCCGATCAGAACACCGCGATCCAGGAGCTCAAGTCCACCCTGGACGGCCAGCAGAAGGCCAAGACCGCCCTCGACCTCACCATCAAGGACCAGACCAAGCAGGTCACCGTGATGGAGAAGCAGAAGAACAACGCCGAGGCCGCGCTCAAGGCCGCGAACCAGGGCGCCGCCGCCGGCGGTTCCTCCGGGGGCGGCAAGAGCGATGACGCGACGCCGGCTCCCAGCGGCTCCGGCAACGGCTGCAGCGAGACCGACCCGACCGGGACCGGCGGCTGCCTCACCCCGCGCACCCTGCACGCGCTGAAGCAGGCCAAGGCCGCCGGTTTCACCCGGTTCACCAAGTGCTGGCGCACCCAGAACAGTGGTGAGCACCCCAAGGGCCGGGCGTGTGACTTCTCCGCCGAGAAGGGCACCTTCGGCGGAGACGCCACCGGGTCGGACAAGACCTACGGCAACAACCTGGCGGACTACTTCATCCACAACGCGGACGCGCTCGACGTGCTCTACGTGATCTGGTACCGGCGGATCTGGCTACCGGGCAATGGCTGGAGGTCGTACAGCGGGGCGGGCGGCGACCCGTCCAGCGACCACACCAACCACGTGCACCTGTCGATCAACTAGAACCATCGGAGTGCGAGGCCTTCTACCTACGGGTGAAGGCCTCGTACTCTTTCATCACCTCGTTGGTCGGGCCGTCGGCGCGGACCGTGCCCGCCTCCAGCCAGATGCACCGGTCGCAGGTGTCCCGGATCGACTGCTCGCTGTGGCTGACCAGGAAGACCGTGCCGGCCTGGCCGCGCAGCTCCCGGACCCGCTGCTCGCTGCGCTTGCGGAACTTGGCGTCACCGGTGGCCAGCGCCTCGTCGATGAGCAGCACGTCGTGCTGCTTCGCGGCGGCGATGGAGAACCGCAGCCGGGCGGACATGCCGGAGGAATAGGTCCGCATCGGCAGGGACGAGAAGTCGCCCTTGTCGTTGATGCCGGAGAAGTCGATGATCTGCTGCTTCTTCTCCGCCACCTCGTCCGGTGACATACCCATCGCCAGGCAGCCCAGCTCGACGTTGCGGTCGCCGGGCAGCTCGTTCATCAGGGCCGCGTTGACACCCAGCAGCGACGGCTGGCCGGCCGCGTAGATCGCGCCCTTGGAGACCGGCAGCAGCCCGGCCACCGCGCGCAGCAGTGTCGACTTGCCGGAGCCGTTGGTCCCGATCAGGCCGATCGCCTCGCCCTTGTAGGCGACGAAGCTCACACCCTTCACCGCGTGCACCTCGCGGATGTTGCCCGACTTGGCGCCGGTGACCATCCGCTTGAAGCTGGCCAGCGGGCTGGCATTGGGGGTGCCGCCCTGCTGGACCCGGTAGATGATGTGCGCGTTGTCCGCGATGACGGTGGGGGTGCGCTCGCTGTCAGCCACGGCCGTAGCCCTTCTCTCCACGCCAGAAGTACACGTAACCGCCGATGCCGACGAGCAGGCTCCAGATCGTGGCCTGGATCCACAGCACGGTCGGCGGGTTGGCGAGCACCACGTCCTCCAGCAGCGCGTGCCGGCCCAGCTCGATGAAGATGAGCAGCGGGTTCGCCTCGATCACCTGGAGCTGCCAGCCACTCACCAGGTTCTTGAACATGGTGACCGGGTAGAGCACCGCCGAGCCGTACAGCCAGAACCGCATGATGAACGGGATCAGCTGCTTGACGTCGCGGACCTTGGAGCCGTAGCGCGCCATGAACATGCCCAGGCCGACGTTGAAGAAGGACTGGAGCAGCACCAGCGGCACCACCAGCAGCCACTGCAGGGTCACCGGCTCGCCGGAGGCCAGCACGATGGCCATCAGGACCACCATCGCGACCAGGAAGTTGCGGATCTCCACCAGCGCCGCGGAGAGCGGCAGGCTGGCCCGGGGGAAGTGCAGTGCCCGGATCATCCCCAGGTTGCCGGTGATGGCGTTGGTGCCGGACTGCACCACCGACTGGGTGAACTGGAAGATGAAGACACCGATGCAGAGGTACGCGATGAAGTTCTCCATCGACCTGTGCGTGTTCAGCACAAGTCCGAAGATCACGAAGTAGACCGCCGCGTTGATGACCGGGGTGAGCACCTGCCACACCGCGCCGAGCTTGGTGTTACCCAAGGAGGACGTCATCTTGGCGCTCGCGTGCGCCTGGATGAAGTGCCGGTAGGCCAAAAGCTGCCGGGTGTACTCCGGGAGGCTGGGGAGCCGTCCCGAGGCACTCAGGCCGTTTTGCCGGGCCAGCTCCTTGAGGGAGAGCCCGGAGTCGGCCGGGGCGACCGCCGTCTCTGGCATGGGGTCGTGCTCCGATCTAGTCGGCCCGCTGGGGACGGCGGATTCCGAGGCTTGATGCGCGGTCACAGAATGCAGCATGCCAGGCTCCCACCGAAGTCGATGGAACGGGTTCGTATCGACGTGAGGTGGACGGTATCGGACGATGCGGCGGAACGCAACCGTTACGTCGTAGCGCTATAGTGGCCATGTGGCGACAAACAAGCGCGCACCAGCCGGAGCGGCGGTGCTCCGAGGCGACATCACCGTGGCGATTCGCAAGGCGGTCATGAGCGAGCTGGCGGAGGTGGGTTACGGCAGGTTGTCCATCGAAGCCGTGGCCCGCCGCGCCGGTGTCGGCAAGACCGCGATCTACCGTCGGTGGAGCAACAAACTCGAGATGGTAATGGAGATTGTCTCCGATGTCGCGGAACGAAAAGTTCCGCTGCCGGACACCGGGAGTTTCGCCGGCGATCTCCAGCTCCTCCTGCTGATCGTGAGCACCGCACTCCAGCATCGGATGGCCTCGCAGATCATTCCGGACCTGATGGCCGAGGCGGCCCGCAATCCGCAGATCGCCGAGACCCTCCAGCGGGCCCTGCGCACGCATCAGACGGCCGTCGGCGAGAAACTGATCGGCCAGGCGATAAACCGGGGCGAACTGCCCGAGGGCACCGACCCGGGCGTCGCGGTCGACATGATCCTCGGCCCGCTCTACTGGCGGCTCGCCGTGGCCCGGGAGCCGATCGAGGAGGACTATCTGCGCAAGTTCACCGCCGCTGTCACCGCGGCACTGCGCGCCACGGTCTGACGCGGCACCCGTTCGGGTACCGGATCGCTCCGTTTCGCAACCGGGGAAACCCAGCGACCCGGGCCGTCGGCTGCCGACCGGAAAGGGCGTCCCACGCCCCGACCGGAAGCCGAGCCCGATGCACACCGCTTTTGACCCGCACGTCGATTTCACGGTTCTCGACGCCGCCTCGCTCCTCGCCATCGCGATGGGCGGAACGGCGTACAGCGGCCCCGCGGCGATCCAGGCCCGGAGCATGTCCACCACGTCGGTGATCGGCGCCTGGCACAGCCCGGACGGGCAGGTGCGCCTCCGGCTGCACACCGACGGCACCTTCGCCGGTGAGGTGGCCGGGCGCCGCCGCCCGGCCCGGGGCACCTACGACGTCGACGGTGAATCGGTGGTGCTGCGGGACGACTCCGGCCTGCAGACCCCGGTGCACGTCCACCACGGCGAGCTGGAGATGGCCGGGCACCGGCTGCGCCCGGCCGGCTAAGGAGTGGGTACCACTGGCCGAACGGTAGGGGACACCCCGACCGAGAGGACGTACATGCGGCGCACCACCGGTATCGCGATCACCCTGGCGACGGCGTCACTGGCGCTCGGCGGCTGTGCCGCGCTGGGCATGGACGGATCCGGGACCGGTGGGGGGAGCGGCTCGAGTGGGGGCACGACAGCCGAAATGGGCCAGCCGTGGATCCGGGTGGAGCAGGGGAAGGCCACGCCGTCACCGAGCGCGACGACCGGCCGGGCCGCCACCCCGACACCCTCGGTCTCGACAGCCGCGCCGACTCCGGACCCGGGCTGCACCAAGCTGTGGCCGCGCACCGACACCCGGGTGTTCATCCCGGTCGACGTGACGGTGGGTACCGGCTCGGTCAAGGTGGAGTGGCCGCGGCAGTACGACTCGAACTACCGCGTGACGGCCGTACCGCAGCGGTTGGTGTCCGGTCCGCAGCCGGAACCGTCCTGGAAGGCGGTGGCCGCCGGGACGGGGTGTGTGATGACCACCACGATTACCGGGCTGACCTCGGGCGCGCCCTACATCGTGTGGCTGGACGCGCCGAACACCGGCCGGGAGTGGGACGGCACCCGGCACCTCTACGCCGGGCGCTCCGGCGTGATCATCCCGAAGTAGGACCGGGGTCACCACTGGGCGCCGGCGCGCTCCACGGTGAGGACCTCCAGGCCGGCCGGGGACAGCCGGTACTTGGTCATCCGGGTCAGGGCCGGGCCGTAGACGTGCACGCTGACCGCCGGGCGGGCCGACCGGTTCTCGATGCGGTGGATGTGGTGGCTGCCGAAGCGGCGGCCGGCTCCCTCGCCCAGCTCCCGGGAGACGACGCGGGGGATGCCGCCGGAGACCGCGACGGTGTCCTCGGCGAGGGTGCCGTCGTGCACGAAGAAGGCGCCGGCCGAGCCGCCGTGGTCGTGGATCTCGGTGGCCTGGCCGGGCAGCCAGGTGAGCAGCCACACCTCGTGGTCGTCGGCGGCGGCGAGCCGGTGGTACCACCGCTCGACCGGGTTGAACCGGGGTGCCACGGCCCACTCGTCGGCGGTTGCCGAGAAGCCCTGAGCGATGGCGAGATGATCGAGTCGAACGCCGGTGACGGCCACGGTGCCCCTCCAGGTTTAGGATAGTTATCCTATAGACCTGATAGGTTTTACCACAAGATCCATGCCTCGGTCCGGTGTTTCGTGATCCAGTGTTCACCTCGAAAGAGGCTTGGTGAACTTTGCCTCTTTCGAGAGCTGGTGCGAAAAACATCGGTACGCAGTCGCATGCGTACGGAGCGTTGATCAAATCGGTCGATGGGTCACCGGATCGGCCTACCCCGGTCGGCCGTTCCGGCGAAATACGCTGCTCAGCCGGTCCCTACCCAATTCCCGAAGCTATAAGGTGACCAGCGCCGCCGTGAACCGGTTGCCGGAGGCTGCCGAGCGGCCGCCCCCGATGTCCGGCCGTGAGGCCCTGACACACCGAGGACGGACCCGTGTTGAAACATCGCCGCGGACTGCTCGCCGCCGGCATCACCGCAGCGGTCGTCGCTTCCATCGGGGTCGCCTCGACGCTCGACGCAGGTGCGGAGCAGATCCCGGCGCCGGCCGTCGACACCGCCGAACCGGCCCCGCCGGCCCTTCTCCCCTGGGGTGAGGAGCCGGAGGATCTGCAGACCGGCCGGGACGGCGCCAGCAGCAAGTCGCTCAAGAAGGCCGGGCTGGACGCTGCCGCCCCGGACACGAGCGGGCAGCAGGCCGACGAGGAGTACGCCCCGAAGGGTGGCGGCACCGGGCGGACCTTCCGGAAGTCCGAGCAGACCACTGTGGTTCCGCCGAAGCCGCCGGCGATGACCTCTGCCGCGGCGGCTCCCACCAACGCGGAGACCGTCTACTTCCACTACAACGTGGGCTCGCAGTTGGCGGTCACCGAGGGTGTCTACGCCAACATGACCGTCGGCAAGCCGGGACTGGCCAAGGCGGACTACCACACTCTGGCCGAGGTGGCCGTGCAGTCGGCCGACGGTCTCCAGGTCGTCGAGGTCGGCTGGACCGTGGACCGGGTCGTCAACGGCGACGACGACCCGCACCTGTTCGTCTTCCACTGGGTCGACGGCAAGCCCACCTGCTACAACGGCTGTGGGTTCGTGCAGTACAGCGCAAACATCCGTCCCGGCGACACGCTGCCGCAGGACACCGTCAAGAAGGTCGGCATCCAGTACGCCAACGGGGCCTGGTGGATCGCCTACGAGAGTGAGTGGGTCGGCTACTACCCGGACAAGCTCTGGAGCGGCACCTTCACCAAGACCGGCAACATCCAGATCTTCGGTGAGGTGGCCGCGGCCACCCCCCAGTCGTGCACCCAGATGGGTAACGGGCTGACCCCGGAGGACACCGCCGCCGCGCGGTTCAGCAGCGTCACCTACCTGAACGGTCCCGCGGTGGACCTGTTCATCCGGAGCACCACCGAGTCGTACGCCGTATCGAAGGTGACCGCCCGTACCTTCCGCTACGGCGGCCCCGGAGTCTGCTGACCTGCATCTTCAAGATCGATGCCCGGTACCCGAATGGGTGCCGGGCATCGATGTTTTCTGTGCTTCGGCGGGCAGTGCTTGAACCGGTCCACATGCCACGATGTACATCCCTGTGGACGGGATCCACCCGAGGGGAGAGCTGGCGCCGATGAAGCGACGGGTGAGCCCCGACGAGCAACTGATGACCGCGCTCTACACCGAACACTATGCCGTCTTGATCAACTTTGTCTCCCGTTACGTGTCGGATCGGCACAAGGCGGAGGACCTGGTTCAGGAGACGCTGCTGCGGGCCTGGAAGCACATCGACCACCTCGACCCAGAACCGGGACGAACCAGGTCGTACCTGCTCACCATCGCCCGCAACGTGGTGACCAACGCCTGGCGCGCCGAACAGCGCAGACCACGCCTGGTCGCCGATGAGAACGCGGTCAACTCGGTGCCGTCGGCTGACAATGTTGATCAGATGGTGGAAGGCTGGCTGGTGTCGGAGGCCCTCGAGCGGCTCTCGCCGGAACACCGGGCGGTCATCCAGGCGATGTACTACGAGGGGCAGAGCGTGGCGGACGCGGCCCGCAAGCTGTCGGTGCCGGAGGGCACCGTCAAATCACGGGCCTACTACGCCGTACGAGCGTTACGCACGGTTTTTGAAGAGATGGGGATGCTTCGATGAGCGAGCGGAGCGAGCGAATAATCAAGCTCAGCGCGGTACCTCATGACGGCCTGGAGCGAAGCGGAGGGTCGTCATGAGCGACCTCGACGAACACGGCGCTCTGCATCGGTTGCTGGGCGGCTATCTCCTCGGTGGACTCGACGAAGCGGACACCGAGAAACTCGACGAGCACCTGCACGACTGCGCCGACTGCCGGGCCGAACTCGACCTGCTGTCGCCGATCCCGGACATGCTCCAGCACGCACCCGAGGGCCGGAACCTGGCCGGTGGCGCGACCCTCGCGGTCGGGCCGACCGCCCGCCCCAGCCCACAGAACATCGAGAACCTGCTCGGCAGGATGCGGGCGGAGAAGTACAAGGAGTCCCGCGGCAACCGGGTGCGCTGGCTCGCCGCCGCCTCGGTCACGCTGATCGCGGCAGCGGCCATCGGCTACGGGATCATGACCAACACCGGTCAGAGCCCGGGTACCCAGAACCCGCCGACGGCGCTGCCCAGTGCGGTGAGCGCCCAGTTCCAGCCGGCCCCCGGCAGCGGGATGACCGGTGGGGCCGCCGTGGTCCCGAAGAAGTGGGGCGTCGAGGTGTCCTTGGCGGTCACCCGGATGTCCGGCAACGGCCCGTTCCTGTGCCTGGTCAAGATGAAGGACGGCAGCACCCAGCAGGCCGCCGCCTGGGGCGACAGTCCCGACGGGGAGGCCAAACTGACGGGTGCCAGCTCGGCGCAGCTGTCCGAGGTCTCGGCCATATTGATCACCGACCGGGACGGGAAGGTGCTCGGGACGGCCTCGGTGGCCTGAAACCGGTTGCCGGGGCGGGTTGAATAGGATCATGAAAATTCGCCCCGGTGACCGTGTCGCGGTGGTCTCGCCGTCCTTCGCAGCTCCTGCCCATTTCCCGGCCGTCCACGAGCTCGCCATGCGGCGGCTGCGCGAGGAGGTCGGCCTGGAACCGGTCGAGTTCCCGACCACCCGGCGGGCGGGCGCGTCACCACAGGACCGGGC
>DATMVU010000818.1:0-9797 GCA_035562875.1 Actinoplanes sp.
ACCCACACGAGAAATGGAGAGCTAGCCGGATGGGCAGCGGCGGCGAGGGCGGCTTGGATGGGAGACGTGCAGAAACGAGTGGGAGGTGCCGCGATGACGCTGGAACGGATCGGACTGCCCGGGGTCGGCGTGTCTCACCTGCTCACCACACGTGATGGGGAGCGGCTGGGCATCGTGGCACGGCCGGACGGTGGCCGTGACATCGCCTTCTACGACCCCTCCGAGCCGGACCGGGTGGCCCGGTCGGTCGTGCTCGGTCCCGACGAGGCGCACCTGGTGGCCGACGTGCTGCACGCGACGGTCACGCTCGATCACGTCGACGGTCCCGTCCAGCCGGCCGGTGGAGTGCTGGCGGTCCGGATCCGGGTGCCGGCTGGTTCGGCGTTCACCGACCGGCCACTCGCGACACCACACGGCACCGAGGTCGTCGCCGTGATCCGCGGGTCCCGGGTGCTCCCCCACCCGGATCCTGCCCTGAAGCTTCTGCCCGGTGACATGCTGATCGCCATCGGCGGCTCGTCCGCTCTGGCGCGACTGCACGACCTGCTGGCGGCGCCGTGCTGATCCTGCTCGGTGCGCATCTGGTCGCGGCGGTCCTGGCTCCGTTGCTGGTCCGGTTCCTCGGCCCGCGCGCGTTCTACCTGCTGGCGACCGTGCCGCTGGCCGTCTTCGGCTGGGCTGCCGCCAACGTCGGCGGGCCACCCCGCGAGTGGATCATCCCGTGGGTGCCGGACCTCGGTCTGAGCCTGGCGCTGCGGGTCGACACCCTGTCCTGGCTGCTGGTCGCCCTGGTCGGCGGGGTCGGCGCCCTGGTGCTGGCCTACTGCGCGCGTTATTTCCCGGCCGGTGACCAAGGGCTGGGCCGGTTCGCTGCGGTGTTCGTCGGTTTCGCCGGGGCGATGCTGGGCCTGGTGGTCAGCGACGACCTGCTCCTGATGTATGTGTTCTGGGAGCTGACCACGGTCTTCTCCTACCTGCTGATCGGCCACAACGGCACGGCCCGCCCGGGTCGCCGGGCCGCGTTGCAGGCCCTCATCGTGACCACCGCGGGCGGCCTGGCGATGCTTGTCGGCATCGTCATCCTGGGCCAGCACGCGGGCAGCTACCGCTGGTCGGAGATGTCCGGTGCACTGCCCGGTGGCACTCCGCTGGTGGTCGCCGCGGTGCTGATCCTGGCCGGGGCGCTCTCCAAGTCGGCGATCTTCCCGGTCAGCTTCTGGCTGCCGGCCGCAATGGCCGCGCCCACCCCGGTCAGTGCCTATCTGCACGCTGCCGCCATGGTCAAGGCTGGTGTCTTCCTGGTGGCCCGGTTCTCTCCGGCGATCGTGGCCGCCGGCGGCACCGCGGCGGTGACCTGGCAGGCCCTGTCCGTCGGGCTGGGGCTGATCACCATGCTCGTCGGCGGCTGGGCCGCGCTGTTCCAGCACGACCTGAAACTGCTTCTGGCGTACGGGACGGTAAGCCAACTGGGTCTCCTGACCGCGGTGCTCGGGTTCGGGACTCCGGAGATGGCTCTCGCCGGAGTGGCCATGCTGCTCGGGCACGCGCTGTTCAAAGCAGCCCTGTTCCTGATCGTCGGAGTCGTCGACAAGACCACCGGCACCCGTGACCTGCGGCAACTCAACGGGCTGGGCCGGCGCTCCCCGGTGCTGCTGACGGCTGCTGTGCTGGCGGCGGCCTCGATGGCCGGGCTGCCCCCGGCGATCGGGTTCGTCGGCAAGGAAGCGGTGTTCGCCGCCCTGCTCGACTCCGGGACCACCGGATGGATCGTGCTGGCCGGAGTGCTCGCCGGGTCGGTGCTGACGGTGGCCTACACGACCCGGTTCCTGTGGGGTGCCTTCGCGGACAAGGGCGGTGCGCAGACCGAGCCCAAGCCCGCCGGGTCGCTGCTGTTC
Organism: Actinoplanes sp.; assembly: GCA_035562875.1. Classification (GTDB taxonomy): domain Bacteria; phylum Actinomycetota; class Actinomycetes; order Mycobacteriales; family Micromonosporaceae; genus Actinoplanes. The sequence continues at coordinate 1,896 of DATMVU010000818.1, forward strand.
GCCCCGGTGGTGCTGGCCGTGGCCGGGATCGGTGCGGGAGTGGGTGCCGCCGGCGTCGACGCGGTGCTCTCGCCGTACACAAGCGGCTTCTGGAACGGCCCGAGCACCGCCCACCTCGCGCTGTGGCACGGACTCGGTGTGCCGCTGCTCCTCTCGGTGTCGGTGCTGGCCGCAGGCCTGGCACTGTTCCGGCTGATGCCGGCTGGCAAGGCCGGGCCGAAGCCCGGCGGCGGGGTCTACGAGCGGATCATGACCGGGATGGACCGGCTCGCCGTGGAGGTGACCGGGGCGACGCAACGCGGCTCGCTGCCGTTCTATCTGGCGACGATCCTGCTGGTGCTGATCGCGACGGCGGGTCCGGCGATGATCGCGGGCTGGCCGTCCGGGTCGCAGTTCCGGCTCTGGGACACGCCGTTGCACCTGCTGCCGGTGACCGTTTCGGTGGTCGCAGCGATCTTCGCGGTCCCGGCCCGGCGGCGGCTGACAGCGGTGATCCTGGTCGGTATCACCGGATATGCGAATGCCGGGATCTTCCTGCTGCACGGTGCTCCCGACCTGGCCCTGACCCAATTCCTGGTGGAGACGGTCACGCTGGTCATGGTGGTGCTGGTGCTGCGCCGGCTGCCCAGTCACTTCTCGCAGCGGCCGGGGTCCTGGCGGCGCCGGGTCCGGCTCGGGATCGGGGTGGCGGTCGGCACGGTGATGGCCGGTGTCGGTTATCTGGCTGTGTCGGCGCGACAGGCGATCCCGGTGTCGATCGACTATCCGGAGCTGGCCGTCACCTACGGCGGCGGGAACAACATCGTCAATGTCATCCTGGTCGACATCCGGGCCTGGGACACGATGGGCGAGATCGCGGTGCTCGTCGCCGTCGCGACCGGGGTGGCCAGTCTGATCTTCCGGCACGCCGGTGAGCTGCACCGGCGCGGCCCGGTGGGTACCCCGACCGATCCGCCCGTGGGTGAGCCGGTGTGGCTGATGGCCGGGCACACCGTGGAGGCCGGACGCCGCTCGACCATGCTGGAGGTGGTCACCCGGCTGCTGTTCCACGCCATCGTGCTCCTCTCGGTGTACCTGCTGTTCACCGGCCACGACACGCCGGGCGGCGGATTCACCGGCGGTCTGGTCGCGGGACTGGCGCTGACCGTGCGCTACCTGGCCGGCGGGCGGTACGAGCTGGCCGCGGCGGCCCCGGTCGACGCCGGTGCAGTCCTCGGCGCCGGTCTGCTGCTCGCGGTCGGTACCGGAGTGGGCGCGCTGGTGCTCGGCGGCGAAGTACTGCAGAGCGCGATCATCGATCTGCACATCCCGCTGCTCGGTCACCTGCATCTGGTGACGTCGGCGCTGTTCGACATCGGCGTCTACCTGATCGTCATCGGCCTGGTGCTGGACGTGCTGCGCAGCCTCGGCGCCGAGATCGACAGGCACGCCCAGCCCGCGGTGCAGGCACACGAGAAGCGGCCGCAGGAGGAACTGGTATGAGACCGAGCATCGTGTTGTTGATCGCGGTCGGCGTGCTGTTCGCCGCCGGTACCACCCTGCTGCTGGAGCGCACACTCACCCGCGTGCTGCTCGGCGTGATGCTGCTCGGCAACGGCGCCAACCTGCTGGTGCTGGCCTCCGCCGAGCCGGGTGCGCCACCGATCGTCGGCACCGCCGACACCGCCGCGATGACCGATCCGCTACCCCAGGCGATGATCCTGACCGCCATCGTGATCACGCTCGGGATGACCGCGTTCCTGCTGGCCGTGGCCTATCGCAGCTGGCGGCTGTCCGGCCACGACGAGGTGCAGGACGACGCCGAGGACCGCCGGGTGCGGGAGCTGGCCGAACGTGACGAGGGCTCGGACGCCGAGGAACTCGACGCCGACGATCTCGACGCCGAGACGATTGAGGAGGTACGCCGATGACCTGGCTCGTGCCTCTGCCGGTGATGATGCCGCTGCTCGGGGCGGCCGCCACTCTGCTGATGTTCCGGCGCCCCCGGGTGCAGCGGGTGATCAGCGTGAGCGTGCTGACCGCCACCCTCGCGGTGTCGGCGCTGCTGCTCGTGCTCTCCGCCGACGGCCCGCTGGTCGTGGCGGTCGGCGGCTGGCCGGTTCCACTCGGGATCGTGCTGGTCGCCGACCAGCTCGCCACCCTGATGCTCGTCGTCTCCGCCGCCGTGACCCTGTGTGTGCTGCTCTACTCGATCGGGCAGGGCGGTGCCGACGGCGACGAGGAACATCCGCTGTCGGTGTTCCACCCGACCTATCTGATCATGACGGCCGGGGTGACGAACGCGTTCCTCTCCGGCGACCTGTTCAACCTGTACGTGGGCTTCGAGATCCTCCTCGCCGCCAGCTACGTGCTGATCACCCTCGGCGGGACCGAGACCCGTATCCGCGCCGGGACGACGTATGTCGTGGTCAGCCTGCTCTCCTCGGTCATCTTCCTGAGCGGTATCGGGCTGGTCTACGCCTCCACCGGCACGCTGAACATGGCGCAGCTGGTGGAACGTCTGGACGCCCTGCCGGACGGGACCAGGATGGTGCTGCAGGGCATGCTGCTGCTCGCGTTCGGCATCAAGGCGGCGATCTTCCCCCTGTCGGCGTGGCTGCCGGACAGCTACCCGACCGCCCCGGCACCCGTCACCGCGGTCTTCGCCGGCCTGCTCACCAAGGTCGGTGTCTATGCGATCATCCGGACCGAGACGCTGCTCTTCCCCGGCGGGCGCGTCAGTGACCTACTGATGGTCGCGGCGCTGTCCACCATGCTGGTCGGCATCCTCGGGGCGGTGGCGCAATCCGACATCAAACGGTTGCTGTCGTTCACCCTGGTCAGCCACATCGGCTATCTACTCTTCGGGGTGGGCCTGGCCTCCCGGGCCGGGATCGCGGCGGCCGTCTTCTACACGCTGCACCACATCGTCGTGCAGACGACGCTGTTCCTGGTGACCGGGCTGATCGAACGCCGCGGCGGCAGCACCGCACTGGACCGACTCGGTGGTCTCGCCCGGGCGGCTCCGGTCCTGGCCGTGCTGTTCTTCCTGCCGGCTCTGAACCTGGCCGGGATCCCACCGTTCTCCGGGTTCCTCGGCAAACTCGGGCTGATCCAGGCCGGGGTCGCCGACGGCGGGGTGCTGGCCTGGATGCTGGTGGCCGGGTCGGCGATCACCAGCCTGCTCACGCTGTACGCGCTGGCCCGGGTGTGGAATCTGGCGTTCTGGCGCGGCGGCGCCGACAGCCCGCCGGCGGCGCCGCTGAAGTCGCCCCGGCTGATGGTCACCCCGACCGCTGCCCTGGTGATCGCGGGAGCGGCGCTGACGCTCGCGGCCGGGCCGTTGTACGCGCTGTCCGACAACGTCGCCGGTGATCTGCTGGCACGGACTCCCTACGTCGAGGCGGTGCTGCCGTGATCGCCCGCGCCCGGGACCGGTTCCTCGCCCTGATCGCCCTGACCGTGACGTGGATGCTGCTGTGGGGGGTGTTCTCCTGGCTGACCCTTGCCGGTGGGTTGCTCGTGTCGGCACTGGTGCTAATGGTGTTCCCGCTGCCGCCGGTGACCTTCGCCGGGCGGCTGCGACCGGCCGGGCTGTTCCGGTTCGCGGTCCGGTTCCTCACCGACCTGGTGACGGCGAGCGCCCAGCTGGCGTGGACGGCTTTCCGTTCGCAGCGGGTGCCGCGCAGCGCGGTCCTCGCGGTCCGGCTCGCCGTCCGCTCCGACCTGAACCTGACGTTCTGCGCCGAGGCGGTGTCCCTGGTGCCGGGCAGTCTGATCGTGGACGCCGACCGGTCCGCCGGCATCCTCTACATCCACGTCTTCGACGTACACGGTCCCGAGGACATCGAGAAGTTCCGGCAGGACGTCCGCGACATCGAGGAACGGATCATCCATGCGGTCGGCTCGGACACCGAGATCGCACTCCTGACCCACCTCGGCTCCGACCGGCCGGTCGTCCCGGCCGGAATCGACGAAAGGGGACCACGATGATCGTCATCGCTGTGGTCGCTGCGGTGTTCCTGGCCGCTGCCGCCGGGATGGCCCTGGTCCGCATCGTCCGTGGCCCGTCCACGCTGGACCGGATCGTCGCCACCGACGTGCTGCTGGCCATCACGGTCTGCGCGATCGCCACCGAGGCCGCCTACAGCCGGGACGCCACCGGCCTGCCGATCCTGCTCGGCCTGTCGCTGCTGGGAGCGGTCGGTTCGATCGCCGTCGCCCGGTTCGCCGACCCCGCCGCCAAGCGGGCCACCGATCCCGCCGTCTCGGCCTTCATGCCGGCCACGGACCCGGCTTTGCAGGACGCTCCCGGCGGAGACACCCACGACCGGCACGCCGCGGCACCGGAGCCGGCACGAACCGATGTCGCGGCACCGGAGCCGGCACGAACCGATGCCGCAGTACCACCGCTACCGGTACCCGTCGACTCCGGCCTGGGTGATGCGACAGCAGCCGACCCGGATGATTCGCCCGCTCCGGAACCCGGCGCCACACCGGTCACCGGCATCTCCTCCGAACCGGATGAGGTGCTCTCGGCAGGCCGGAACCATCACTCGGCGAACGGAGACCGGTCATGAGTGTCACCGTCACCGGCGTGCTCGACGCCGTCTCCGGGATCTGTCTGATCGGCGGCGCCCTGCTCAGTCTGGCCGCGGGTGTGGGCCTGCTGCGGTTCCCCGACCTGCTCTCGCGGATGCATGCCGCCACGAAGCCCCAGGTGCTCGGTCTGCTTCTGATCCTGGCCGGTACCGCCATCCGCCTCGGCACCGTCGTCGACATCACGACCCTGGTTCTCGTCGGCGTATTCCAGCTGGTCACGGCCCCGGTGGCGGCACACATGGTCGGCCGGACCGCTTACCGGGCCGGCCTGTTCCGCCGCGACCTGCTGATCACCGACGAACTGGCCGGTGCCCGCCGGTCCCCCTCCGGAACGGCTCCCGGTCCGCAGGAGTGACACTAACCGGAGGTCACCGAGGCCATCGGCGCCGCTGACATCAGGGCTCCGCACTCATCGGCCGGCAGCGGCTTGGCCATGAAGTAGCCCTGGCCGTAGCGATAGCCCAGGTCCCGCAGCCGTTCCAGCTGGGCCCGGCTCTCGATACCTTCGGCGACCGACTTCAGCTGCAGGAACTCGACGAGTTGCGCGACGGCTGCGGCGACCGCGAGGCGGCCCCGGTCGGTGCCGTCGGCGATGCCGTCGACGAATGACTTGTCCAGTTTCAGCACGTCCACCGGGAAGGCCCGGAGCAGGCTCAACGACGACTGGCCGGTGCCGAAGTCGTCGAGGGCCAGCCGTACCCCCATCTCGTGCAGCAGCCGCAACGTCTCCGCCACCTGCGGGCCGTCGACCACCGACGACTCGGTGACCTCCAGGATCAGGTTGCGCGACCGCAGCCCGGTGTCGCCGAGAACCGCGGCGACAGTGTCGACGAAGTCCGCCTCCCGCAGTTGGCGGACCGCCACGTTCACGTTTATCGCCTCGACGGCGGCGGCGCCCTGTTCGATCTGCCATCGGGCGAGCTGGGCACACGACTCCCGCAGCACCCACGCCCCCAGCGGCACGATCAGACCGGACCGCTCGGCGACCGGGATGAAGTCGGCCGGCGAGATGAACCCCCGTACCGGATGTTGCCAGCTCACCAACGCCTCGGCCCCGTGCATCCGCCCGGTGACCAGGTCGTACACCGGCTGGTAGAGCAGCCGCAGGTCACCGGCCTGGATCGCGTCGTGCAGTTCGGAGGCCAACCGGGCGTTCTGCGTCAGATCCTGCCGCATCCGCGGTTCGAACCGGGCCCAGGACGCCTTCCCGGCCTCCTTCGCCGCATACATCGCGATGTCCGCGTTCCGGAGCACCTCGTCGGCGGTCTCGCCGGGTTCGGCGACCGCGATGCCCACACTGGCGGGCAGGAGGAACAGTTGATCACCGGCCTCCAACGGCCGTGCGATGGTGGCCTGGAAGCGAGCGGCGGCGGCTTCCGCTCCGGCCGGGTCATCGGCCGGCAGCAGCACCGCGAACTCGTCACCGCCGAGGCGGGCCACCGATTCGCCGGCCCCGACGCTCTCCTGGAGGCGGTGCGCGACCCGGAGCAGGAGCTGGTCGGCGGCGGACGGCCCGATCGTGTCGTTGATCATCTTGAAGTCGTCGATGTCGAGCAGCAGCACTGTCGCGGTCAGACCGGCGTCGACTCTCTCGGTGAGCGCGATACCGAACCCGGTCCGGTTCGGCAGGCCGGTGAGGTTGTCGGTGAGCGCGAGCCGTTCGAGTTCGGCCTGCTGCCGGCGGATCCCGCTGAGGGCGCGCGTGTTCTCCCGGAGGCTGATCAGCTGCCGGGCGACCACGATGGCAGCGATCAACACCGCTCCGATGATCACCGCACGGCCGCGGAGGTCCAGGTCACGGGCGGAGACCATGATGACCAGGACCGCGGTGACGGCCACCGCGAGGAACTGCAGCGGATCGGTGAAGGTCCCACTCGCCCGGCGCGTCAGGGTCACGGCCGTCCCGTGCAGGACCCTTCCCTGCCGGTACGCCGCGGCGGTGATCCCCAATCCGACCAGCGGATAGCCCACTACCGACAGCAGCAGCATGCCCGTCTCGGTGCCGCCGAGGAACAGGATCACAGCGCCCAGCCCGGCCAGTGGGCAGACGGCCAGGATGCCGAGCGCCCCCGCGTCGACTCGGCCTTCGGGGCTGACTGCGGCTTTCCCGAACACGACGAGCGCCAGCAGGCAGCCGAGGCCGACCACCCCGGCAGCGGCCCGGGTGACGAGCGACGTCCCGTCCGGGATCGCTTGGAGCACCACGTAGCCGAAGAACACCGTCCCGGCGACGGCCACCGCCGCGCCGTCCAGCAGCAGGCGTGCCCAGTCGAGGCGGGTCCGTGGGGCCAGCGGTACGTTCCGGAACGCGAGCATCGCCAGGTTCAGGCTGATCAGTGTGGGCACTGCCTCGTACAGGGGCATGCCGGTGTCACCTCGGGCCGCCCGGAGCACGGCGGCCACGGTGCTGAGCGCCAGGACCGTCGCGGAGGCCGACCACAACCGCCAGAATCCGCGAACCGGACGGTCCGCTCCGGCCAGCCGGCTCACCCGGTAGCAGGCGACGGCGGCACTGATCGTGGCCATGGTGCCGCCGAGGTTCCCGGCGACGCGGTCACCGGCCTCGCGTACCGCAAGCCATCCGAGAGCACCGGCGAGCGCGGCAAGAGCAAGGAGCAGCGGTACGACCAGAACACGGTCCCGCTGGAGACCCACCGCCGGGTCGGGTCCAGTCATCGGTCTCGGCTCCTCGCACGCGCACATGCTCCCCGTAGACCCGATCGGCCGTTCCCGGTCTCGGCTGAGGCCCTGTGGAACTCCGCCACCGAGGTCGGCAAGAACGTCCAGATCATCGCGGAACAGGCGACCAAGGCCACGTCCGCCGCCGACCCGGCCTCCGCTGTCGACACGCCCGAGGCTGCCGAGGCCGGTAAGGCCCTCAACGCGGCCTGCAAGGCCGTCGGTGTGAAGACCAACTTCTGAGAATCCGTCCGGCGTGTGGTGTCCCGGCACGTGACCCGTGCCGGGACACCACACGCCGCGCTTCCCGGGGGCGGCTCGGCGCCGGGAATGCTCCGGTCAGGACTCCGCGAACAGCGGGGTGCTCAGGTAGCGCTCGCCGGTGTCCGGAAGGATGACGACGATGGTCTTCCCGACGTTCTCCGCCCGCCAGGCCAGCTCACGAGCGGCGTGCAGCGCGGCACCGCTGGAGACTCCGGCCAGGATGCCCTCGGTGCGGGCCAGCTGCCGCCCGGCTTCCCGGGCCTGTTCGACGGTCACTCGGACGACCTCGTCGTAGATGGTCGGGTCGAGCACCTCCGGCACGAACCCGGCCCCGATGCCCTGGATCCCGTGCGGCCCCGACTCGCCACCGGACAGCAC
>DATMVU010000819.1:0-4608 GCA_035562875.1 Actinoplanes sp.
GCAGAGCGGCGGCCCGCCGGTGCTCCGGAACCTCCCCGTCGTCGACGACACGCTCCATCAGGTCGACGAGGTGGCGCTGCTGGCGGGGCAGCCAGCGTTCCGGGAACCTCACGCTGGACGGCACCCAGCGCAGGCCGTCCGGGACGAACCGGCCGTGCGCGCGGTCGGCGAACACCACGTCAAGCAGGTCGGTGCGGGTCGCCGACACGGTGTGCCAGACGATCGGGACGGCCACCGCCGTCGGGTCCAGGGCGAGCACCTCGGCCACCCGGGCGGAGCGGGTCCGCGGGTCGTCCAGCAACAGTGGGATCGCGGCCCGGGCGGTCGACTCCAGCATCCCCGGGTCGATGCAGCGGCGCAGCAGCCCCTGCAGCTCCGGCAGGTCGTGGCCGCGCCGGCCGAGGGCGCCGGCCAGCGCGAACAGCGGGCCCGGCGAGCCGCGGTCCAGGGCTGCCTCGGCCCACTGGCGCAGCCGGCCGAAGACCGCCACCTCCCCGCCACGGCGCATCCGGGTCAGCGGCGGCACGATCACCGCGGTGAGCCGCTCGTAGGTGAACAGCGCCCACTCGGCCAGCTCCGGCACACCGGCGTGATGCTGCAGCACCGCCCCGGCCAGCCGCCCCAGGGCGGCACGGGTGCCGGCGGAGGTGTCCCGGGCCTCGGTCACGTCGATGACGATCCGGGTCAGATCGGCGGCGCTGCCGGCGGTGAGCAGCCGCCCGGCCCGGTAGAGCTGCCCCAGCGCCGACTGCCGGACCGGGTCCTGCTCGTTGCGCAGCCGCAGCAGCCGGGTGAGCACCTCGGCCACCGGCTCCGGGTCCCGGCCGCGCAGCGCCGCCTTGACCAGCAGCGCGTACCCGAGGGAGCGGTCGTCGGCGTCGCCCGATCCGATCGCCGGTTCCAGCGCGGCCACCGCCTCCGGCCACGGCAGGAAGGCGCTCCACTCCCAGACCAGGTCCTCGTTCTCCTGAATCGACGCCAGCGTGAGCACCCGCCGCGCCTCCCGGATCCGCACCGCCGCCGGGAGGACCTCCACCACCTGCGGCTGCGGAACCTGGAACCTGGTGTCCGCGTCGGCCACGGCCAGGTCGTGGAGGGCGCCACGACGGGCCGGCGGCAGGGCGGCGAGCAGCCGGGACAGCGCGCGGGCGTTCTCCCGGAACGCGCGGGCCAGCGGCACCAGCGCGGTGTCCGGCAGCACGGCGAGGCGGCGCAGCAGGTTCGGCGGGAGGCTCTGACGGCGCAGCCAGGCGGCCCGGCCGGGTGCGGTGAGCAGGTCCACGACACGCTGCGGGTGGACCACGGCGATTCTTCCGTACGCGCTGAGCCGGCCCGGCAGCCGATCCTCGGGGGCGAACTCCTCGAGCAGGGCGAGGGCGCTGTCCACCCCGCCGCGGAGCACCCCCTGGGCGAGGCGCGGCCACAGCGCCGTCCGGTACCGGGGTTCGGTGGCCGACAGCAGTTCCCGGGCCCGGTCGTGGACGGCGCCCGGATGCCGGCGGGCCAGCGCGGCCAGGCTGATCCGGTGCTCCAGCAGCGGCAGCATCGCCCGGATGGTGGCCTCGGAACAGGCCGGCAACAGGGTGGCCGCCTCAGCCCGCCCGTGCCGGTCGAGGACCCGGCCGATCAGGGCGTCGGCGATCTCCGGCCGGCCCAGGCCCCGCAGCCGGCGGTACACGGCCCGGCGGTCGACGGCGGCGAGCCCGTCCGGCAGCACGGTGAGCTGACCGGACCGCAGAGCCGCACCGAGCGCGACGGCCCGCAGCCGGGACAGCGGGTCACCGAGGGCGTGCCGGATGCCGTCGGTGTCACCGGTGGACATCGCCACGACCAGGGCGAGATGCCGCTCGTACGGCCCCCGGTCGCGCAGCTCGGCACAGACCTGGGCCCGGTCCGGGGCGTTCCGGGCCCAGGCGACCACGTGCCGCAGCCGGTCCCGGTACGGGAGCGGGTCGAGGACGGCGAGGAGTTCCCGGGTCGCGTCATTCACGCCGAGGATTGTCCGCCACTTGACCAGGACGCCTACGCTCACTCCCCCCGGCAGCCTGGAGGATCACCCCGAATGACCATGCTCGACACTGTTGCCGTGCGTGAACCTGTTCTCCAGCGGCCCGGCCCCGGCCACTACCTGCTGCCCGTCACCGTCGGTGTGCTGGCCGTCATCGGCACGATCGCGACCTACCAGGTCTTCGTCCGGACCATCTCCGGGCAGTGGCTGGACACCGCCGCGATGCTCGGCACCGACGTCCAGCATCCCCGGGTCGAGGACATTCTCGGCCGTACGATGAGCGCGACCTCGCTGACCAGCCTGGTGCTCGTCTGCATCGTCGCCGCGGCGGCCGGGGTGGCCCGGAAACGGATCGACCTGGCCGTCGCGGCTGCGGTCCTGGTCCTGGCCGCCAACGGCACCACCCAGATCCTGAAGAGCACCCTGCCCCGGCCGCCGTTCGACGGGACGACCTATCCGAACTCGCTGCCCAGCGGCCACGTCACGGCCGCCGCTTCGGTGGCGTTCGCGCTGGTCCTGGTGCTGCCCGCGGCCCTCAAAGGGGTGGCCGCGCTGGCCGGTGCCGGCTACACCGCGGCCATCGCCATCGGCACCGTGTGGGCCCAGTGGCACCGGCCCAGCGACGTCATCGCCGCCACCCTGGTGGTGCTGGGCTACGGCGCGCTGGTGGTCCTGGCCCTCCGGTTGATCCGCCGCCGGCCCGCCGGCCGCCCGAGCCGGCTCGCCGGCATCCCGTTTCTGGTGACAGCGGCGATCACCGTCCCGATCACGGTGCTCGGTCTGCTCCTCGGCAAGACCTCGGAATCGATGACGACCCTGCCCGAACCCAGCCGGCTCACCTTCCTGACCGGGGCGGCCGGTGTCGCCGCGGTGGTCGCCACCGGTTTCCTGGCCTGGCTCTGGCTCACCCCCGACGACGCGGACTGACCAGGCCGTTCTCGTAACCGAACACCACCGCGTGCACCCGGTCCCGCAGGCTCAGCTTGTGCAGGATCCGGCTCACGTGCGTCTTGATGGTCTGCTCGGCGATGAACAGCTCCCGGGCGATCTCGGCGTTCGACATGCCCGTCGCCACGTGCGTGAGCACCTCACGCTCCCGGTCGGTGAGCGCGTTCAGCGCCGTCGACGGCGGGGCCGGCTGGGTGCCGATGAAGTTCTCGATCAGGCGGCGGGTGATCCGCGGCGACAGCAGGGCCTCACTGTTCGTCACCACCCGGACCGCGCGCATCAACTCCTCCGGCTCACTGTCCTTCAGGAGGAAACCACTCGCGCCGGCCCGCAACGCCTCGTACACATAGTCGTCGATGTCGAAGGTGGTGAGCATCAGCACCCGCGGCACCGGGCCGGGCGCACCCAGGATCTCCCGGGTTGCGGCCAGCCCGTCCAGCTCCGGCATCCGCACGTCCATCAGCACCACATCCGGGCGCAGAGTGCGGCAGCGGTCCACCGCCACCCGGCCGTTCTCCGCCTCCCCCACCACCGACAGGTCGGCCTGCGACTCCAGGATCGCGTGGATCCCGGCCCGGATCATCGGCTGATCGTCGGCCACCAGCACACGGATCATGCGGTCTGTTCCTCCATCAGTGGAAACCGGGCGGTCACCAGGTAACCACCCTCCGGGCGCGCCCCGGTCCGCACCGCGCCACCGGCCAGCCGGGCCCGCTCCCGCATGCCGACCAGACCGTGCCTGGTCCCGGCACCGTCCTCGATCGGCCGGGGCACCTGCGCCGGCAGGCCGTTCGACACCTCGACCACCAGCTCGCCGCCGGCAACGGCCACCGTCACCCGGGTCGGCGCGCCCGGCGCGTGCCGGACCACGTTACTCAACGACTCCTGCACGATCCGGTACGCCGCCAGGCCCACCGTGTCCGGCAGATCCACGGCGCTCAACCCGGCCGGCACGTCCAGTTCCACTGGGACACCGCCACGCCGCGCCGAATCGGCCAGATCCGCGAGATGCTCCAGGTCCGGCATCGGCTGCAACTCACTCTCCGCGTCCTCCTCCCGCAACAGTGCGAGCAGCTGCCGCATCTCCCGCAGCGCCCGCCGGGTCCCGGCCGCGATCCGGCCGAACTCGGCACGCGACTCCGGATCCAGGTCCCGGATCCGGTACTCCGCCGACGTCGCCTGCATGTGGATCACCGACATGCTGTGCGCGACCACGTCGTGCAACTCCCGGGCGATCCGGTTGCGCTCCTCCACCAGGGCCCGCTGCGCCTGCACCAGCTCCACGTCCCGCTGTGCCTGCGCCAACTGGCGGCGGGCGGTGCCCCGCTGATGCCAGGCGATCACCGCGAACAGGGTCAGCACCGACATCAGCGCGTACAGCACCAGCGACACGTCGCTGTCGTCCAGCGGCCGGCGCCGCGGATCGGCGAGCGCCATCACGATGCCCGCGAGCACCGTGCCCCACCAGGTCAGCACCGCCTCCCGCCACGGCCGGGTCGCCCCGACCAGGCCGACATGCACCACCAGCAGCAGCATCACCGGCCCGGAGAACGGCCACAGACCCTCCCCGGCCTGCTGCGCTCCGGCGAACGTCATGAACCCGCCGAGTTGCAGGGCCAGCGCCGGCCACGGCCGCCACAACGCCATCGGCA
>DATMVU010000820.1:0-23258 GCA_035562875.1 Actinoplanes sp.
GCGAATGGATTCCGGCGGGTAGGGTCGACGCCGTGGCGGAGGTACCGAAGGACCCAGCAGAGCAGCCATCCCCGGCGCCGCATCAGGGCGGGCCGCTGGGGAGTTCCGGCGCGGCCTCGGGTGAACCATCCACCCCGTCGATGTTCCCGCCGCTCACACCACTCCCGGAGACGCCACCCTTCCCGGCCGGTGTCCCGTTCCCCGGTTCCACCCCGCCCCCGGTTCACGAGCCGAACGACTCCGTTTCAGGTCACGAATCAAGCGAGTCCAGCCCGAGCCGTGAAGCAGCCGGCACCAGCTCGGGTCGCGAGATGAGCGAGTCCGGCCCGAGCCGTGAAGCAGCCGGCACCAGTTCGGATCTTGGGTCGAGCGAGTCCGGATCGAGCCGTGAGTCGAGCGATTCCGGCCTGGATCGTGGGGTGGGCGGTTCTGACACCTCAGGCGAGAGCCCCGATACCGAGGGCGGTTCGAGTGGGCGGGCCGGTGCGGAGGGCGTTCCCGATGCGGATCCGTCCACCAAGGCCGGCGTTGTCGGGCCGTCCAAGTCCAGCGTTGTCGGGCCGCTTCGTGCCGCCGTTCCTGATGCGGGCCGAGGGCCGCTGGCCTCTGGTGACAAGGCCAAATCTGCCGGGGCCGACCCGAAGACAGGTGGCGGTGGGCCGGCCGACACCCTTGTCGAGAAGGTGCCGGCCGACGCCGCAGCAGGCGGTGCGGCTCGCGCTGAAGGCAGTGCGGCTGGATCGGCAGCGACAGATAGTGCGATCCCCGCCGGGACTTCGCCGGCGGACGGCAAGAACGCGACGGCCGCCAGCAAGGACGAAGCGATAGCTGGCAAGGACGACGCGACTGCCGGCAAAGGCGAGGCGGTCGCCGGCAAGGGCGGGACTGCTGCGGGCAAGGGCGAGACGGCCTCGGGCGACGGAACTGCGGACGGCACCACGACGGCGGGGGCGGCCGGCGGGGCGGCGGCCGCGGCGGCTGGTGGGAGTGCTGCTTCGAGGAAAACGGGGCGGACGTGGCGGTTTCGGCCGGTGGCTGGGCTGGCCTGGGCTGGGCGTGGGATCGCCTCGTGGGCGCGGGGGCCCAGTGGGCGGGTGGTGATTCCGGGTGTTCTGGTTGCGGGACTGGTGGTTACCGCTGTCGCTTCGGGGGCCTATCTGGTGCCGAAAGCTCTGGAGGCCGGGCCGGCGCCCAGTTTGACGCCGCAGTTCGGGGACGGTGCGCTGGGGTCGGGGCCGCCGTGGGGAGCTGAGGGGGCGCTTCCGCCGAGTTATCCGGTTCCGGGGGCGGGCGCCACCGGGCTGCCGGGAGTCGGGACGGGACTACCAGGGGTGGGGACCGGACTGCCGGGAGTGGGGACCGGGTTGCCGGGAGTGGGTGGGACCGGGCTGCCGGGGTTCACGCAGCCCGCGGCGGCCAACGCCCGGCCGGCTGACGCGCTGGTGGGCTGGGCCGAGCAGGTCGGAACCAAGGTGGGGATCCCGGTCGTCGCGGTGCAGGCCTACGGCTATGCCGAGCTGGTGGCCGCGCAGACCACGCCGGCGTGCCGGCTGAGCTGGACGACTCTGGCCGCGATCGGGAAGGTCGAGTCGTCGCACGGTAGCTACAACGGGGCGGTGTTGCGGGCCGACGGGGGCGCGGAGCCGACGATCTACGGGCTGCCGCTGGACGGGAAGGGCGGGCGGGCGCTTGTCGCCGACACGGATCGGGGTGTCCTGGACGGGGATGTCACCTTTGACCGGGCGATCGGGCCGATGCAGTTCCTTCCGGCGACCTGGCAGGCGAACGCGATCGACGCCGACCGGGACGGGGTGGCGAACCCGAACGACATCGACGATGCGACGCTGACCGCGGCGGTGTACCTGTGCAAGGGCGGGCGGGACATGTCCCGGGCCGATTCGTGGTGGGAGGCGATCCTGGCGTACAACGCGGTGGCCCCGTACGCGCAGAAGGTCTTCACCACCGCCGACGAATACGGGCGCCGCAGCCAGTCCTGATCACGATGCGATGACGACAGAAGCGATCTTCATGACGCTTCGTGATCGACTCCGTACTTTTGCGTGGTCAGGACTTCCCTCCAGGTCGCACAAACGGCACGATGTACGAGTGAGGGTGCGTGAATGGGATCCCCGCTCCGCGTCCGCGACCGAGGTCGACTCGCTCGTGGAGACGGTGAACGCGGTCCTGGCGGCCGACCTTCCGGACGATCCACCGTGGCGGGACGTGCAGGTCCGGGAGTACCTCGCCGAGACCATGCCCGGCGAACGGCGGATCACCTGGGTGGCCGAGGACGACCGGCTTCCCGAGGGCGCCGGCACCTTCTTCGCGCACGTCAACATCCTGCTGCTCGGTGACATCGGCGTACTGGAAGTGGTGGTGCGGCCCGAACTGCGGCGCCGCGGCCTGGGCCGGCAACTGGTGGCGATGGCGGCCCGGCGCGCCTATCTGGAGGGTTTCTCCTCGATCGGTGTGGAGGCGATCGGCGGGACCTCGGCGATTCCGTTCTACGAGTCGCTGGGTTTCGAGCGGGAGTATGTGGAGACTCGCAGCGTGCTCAGTCTGGACTCGGTGGACTGGCCGGCTCTCGGTGGGATGGCTGCCGGGATCAGTTCCGGCTATCGGATCGAGTACCACCCGGGTGGCCCGCCGGATCATCTGCTGGGGGCGTACGCGCAGGCGAAGGCCGAGGCGCAACGGGACGACGACGATCTGGACCTGGCTCCGCGCTCGTCGGATCCGCAGCGGCTGCGGGAGTCGCTGGAGACGCTGCACCGGCGTGGCTTGAAACCTTACATAGTGCTCGCCATCCATGCGGCGTCCGGCGAGGTGGCCGGTTTGACCGAGGTGGTGGTGCCGGCGCAGCATCCGGAACGCGCCGACCAGTACGACACGATCGTGGTCCGGGAGCATCGGGGCTACGGCATCGACCGGGCGATCAAGGCCCGGATGCTTTTCGAGCTGCGGGCCGCCGAGCCGTCCCTGCGTCAGGTGCAGACGTGGAACGCCCAGCACAACGAGTCGATGCTGAAGGTGAACGCCGAGCTGGGCTACCAGTCGGACCGGGACTGGTTCGAATACATCGCCGACGTGACCCAGTTGGTCCAACGTTTCGAACCCACTTAGCCCCTCAACCTTCCGAGATCTTGGTCGACAAAGGGGCGGTGAGCGGCGCATTCGGCCCGGCGGGCGCGGGGAGGCCTGGGCCTTCGCCGGCCTCGCGCGGTGGGGGCGAGAGGGGTGGCTCGGCGAAGGGCCCGATATTCGTACGATATCAGCGGTTTTGAATGAGGTTTGCGGCTTCGGTGGCCCAGTACGTGAGGGTGATCTGGGCGCCGGCCCGCTTCAGGGATGTCAGGGATTCGAGGATGACACGTTCGCGGTCGAGCCAGCCGTTGGCCGCTGCGGCTTCGACCATCGCGTATTCGCCGGAGACCTGGTAGGCGGCGACCGGCACGGTCACGTGGTCGCGCAGGGCGGCGATGATGTCCAGGTAGGGCAGGCCCGGTTTGACCATGACGATGTCGGCGCCCTCGGCGATGTCCAGGTCGACTTCGCGCAGGGCTTCGCGGGCGTTCGGCGGGTCCATCTGGTATTGACGCCGGTCACCCTGCAATGACGAGTCGACGGCTTCCCGGAACGGGCCGTAGAAGGCGCCGGCGTATTTCACCGAGTAGGCGAGGATCGCGACGTCCTGGTGGCCGGCCTGGTCGAGGGCTTTACGGACCACACCGATCTGGCCGTCCATCATCCCGGACGGGCCGACCATGTGGGCGCCGGCTTCGGCCTGGGCGACCGCCATCTCGGCGTAGAGCTTCAGGGTGGCGTCGTTGTCGACCGAACCGTCGGCGGCGAGCACACCGCAGTGGCCGTGCGAGGTGAACTCGTCCAGGCACAGATCGCCCATGATCACCGTCGCGTCGCCGACCTCAGCCTTCAGGTCGCGCAGGCCGACGTTGAGGATGCCGTCCGGGTCGATGCCGCCCGAACCGGTCTCATCCTTGTTGGCGTTGTCCGGCACGCCGAACAGCATCAGGCCGCCGACACCCGCCTCGACCGCCTCGACTGCGGCCTTGCGCAGCGACTCCCGGCTGTGCTGGACGACGCCGGGCAGGGAACTGATCGGTTTCGGCTCGGTCAGCCCCTCCTTCAGGAACATCGGAAGGATCAGGTCCGACGGGGCCAGGTGGGTCTCCTGGACCAGGCGGCGGATGGCCGGGGTGCGCCGCAGACGACGCGGGCGGATGTCGGGGAAGGACATCGGTGCTCCCTAAAAGGAGATGGGCCGGCTCGCAAGCCGGCCCATCACAAGACGATCAGCGGAAACGGAGAGCCGTCGGGCCCTGCACCTTGGAACCACGGCGCTGCTTGGCCGGCATGGCGGCCAGCTTCTCGCGGAGTTCGAGGGCGTACTCGGCGAGCGCCTCGACCAGGTCCGGTACCGACGCGTTCTGCGGCTGGCTGTCGACACGCAGGCCGAACTCGACGGCGGTCTCGGCGGTCTTCGGGCCGATCACCGCGACGACCGTGCGGGCGTGCGGCTTGCCGGCGATGCCGACCAGGTTGCGGACCGTGGAGGACGAGGTGAAGAGCACCGCGTCGAATCCGCCCGACTTGATCGCGTCGCGGATCTCGGCGGGCGGCGGGGCGGCCCGGACCGTGCGGTACGCGGTCACGTCGTCCACCTCCCAGCCACGCTCGATCAGGCCGGCCGCGAGGGTCTCGGTGGCGATGTCGGCGCGCGGCAGCAGCACCCGGCCGACCGGGTCGAGGATCTCGTCGTGCGGCGAGAACTCGGCCAGCAGACCGTCGGAGGACTGTTCGCCGGACGGGATCAGCTCGGGCTGGATACCGAACGCACGGACCGCGTCGGCGGTGGCCTCACCGATACAGGCGATCTTCACGCCGCCGAAGTGCCGGGCGTCCAGGCCGTGCTCGCCGAACTTCTCCCAGACCGCGCGGACCGCGTTGACCGAGGTGAAGATGACCCAGGCGTACCGGCCGTCGACCAGGCCCTTGACGGCCCGCTCCATCTGCGCCGGGGTGCGCGGCGGCTCGACCGCGATGGTCGGCACCTCGCACGGGATGGCGCCGTAGGCCCGCAGCCGGGCACTCATCGCGCCGGCCTGCTCCTTGGTGCGCGGGACGAGGACCTTCCAGCCGTACAGCGGCCGGTTCTCCCACCAGCTCAGGTTGTCGCGCTCGGCGACCTCGGTGCCGACGGTGAGGACGACCCGGCCGGTGAAGCCGAGTGCCGCCGCGACGAAGCTGTCCACGGTCGAGGTGGTGGTGTACTGCGTCTCGCCGGTGCCGTCACCGGTGACCGCGACCGGCACACCCGGCTCGACACCGGCAGCGAGCAGCCCGTCCCGGACGGCGGCGAGGTCGCCGGCGTCCACGGCCACCGCGAAGGAGCCCTTCTGGGCGGCCGCGGCGAGCGCGTCGAAGTCCAGGTTGGTGACGTCGTCGACGTCGGCGGAGACGCGGACTCCGGGCAGCGGCACACCGGCGTAGGCGGCGACACCCTCGGCCTGGCCGATGCCCGGGATGACCTCGAAGTGCACAGCGGTCCGGGAGACCGCCTGCACCTCCTTGACCACCGAGTCGTGGCCGAACGGGTCACCGGCTACCAGGTGTACGGCGGACAGGCCGGACTTGGCGGCGGAGAGCAGCACCTTGGCGACGTCGCCGGGAGCGCCTTCGGCCGGGCTGAACTGCGCGTCCTCCTTGGCGTCGGAACGGATCGCGCTGAGCAGGGAGTCGGGCACGCCGCGGTCGTAGACCACCTGGTCGGCATCGGTCAGCGCCGCGTACGCGCGGCGGGTCAGCAACTCCGGGTCGCCGGGTCCGGCGCCGATGAACGCGATGCGTCCGGCTGGCTTACGGGCGGTGCGGGTGGTCATTCTGTGCTCCCCATCAGGGTATCGGCTCCGGCGTCGAGGAGATCGATGGCGAGTGCCTTACCGATCTCCGCCGCGCCGGCGGGCGTTCCGGTGCGCGACAGTCGGACGGCTCGGACACCATCCGGGCTGATCACGGCACCGCGCAGGTAGATCTCGTCACCGTCGTCGCCTTCGGCGACTTCGGCGTGTGCCGCGACCGGGGCGGAGCACCCGGCCTCGAGCGTGGCAAGCATCGACCGCTCCGCGGTTACCGCGAAGCGGGTCGGTGCGTGATCGAGAACGGACAGCACCTCGATCAAGTCGGTGTCGTCGGCCCGGCACTCCACCGCCAGCGCACCCTGAGCCGGGGCGGGCAGCATGAGCATCGGGTCGATCGTCTCGGTGATCTCCGCCGACCGGCCGAGACGTGCCACACCGGCCCGGGCGAGGACGACGGCGTCGAGGTCCGCATCGGGTCCGAGAACCCGGGCGATGCGTGAGTCGACGTTCCCCCGAATCGGCGTGACCTGCAACTCTAGGCCCAAAGCCAGCAGTTGCGCGATACGGCGCACCGCACCGGTGCCGACCCGCGAGCCGGGCGGCAGCTCGGCCAGGGTCAGACCGTCCCGGGCGATCAGGGCGTCCCGGGGGTCCTCCCGGAGCGGGATCGCGGCGATGTGCAGCCGTGGCTGGTCGGCGGTGGGCAGGTCCTTGTAGGAGTGCACGGCGAAGTCGATCTCACCGGCGATCAGGGCGTCACGCAGCGCCGACACGAAGACGGCGACACCCAGCTCGGCGATCGGGGCCATCGAACGGTCACCGGGGGTGACGATCCGGACCAGCTCGACCGGACGGCCGGTGGCGGCGGTGAGAGCGTCGGCGACCATCTGGGACTGGGTGAGCGCCAGAGCGCTCCCCCGGGTGCCGAGACGCAGCGGGGCGGTCATGGTTTGCCTCCGATCTCGGGTACGGCGTTCGCCTGGGTGGCCAGCGGGACGTCGAGGTCGAACAGTTGGCGGAGCAGGGCGGCGTACTGGTCACCACCGGGCTCGGCGGCCAGCTGACGGACCCGCACGGTAGGTGAGTGCAGCAACTGCTGGACGACCCGGTGCAGGGTACGGGAAACGTCGCCGCGCTGCTCCTCGGTGAATTCCGGCCGCCGGGAGATCAGCTTGCGCATCTCGGCGGAGACGACCTCCTCGGCCCGGGTGCGCAGGGCCGCCACGGTGGGCGCGATCTCGGCGCCGCGCAGCCAGCCGAGGAAACTGTCCACCTCGCCGGTGACGATCTGCTCGACCGCCGCGGTCTCCGCCGCCGCCGGGCCGGTGCGCCGGCTCCTGGCCAGGCTGTCGATGTCGATGACGACCACGCCGGGCAGGTCGACGGCGTCCGCCGCCACGTCCCGGGGGACCGCCAGGTCGAGGACGACCAGCTGCTTGGTGAGTTTCGCCAGGCGGGCGCGGGTCAGCACCGGCTCGGTGGAGGCGGTCGCGGACACCACGATGTCGACCTCGGCCAGCACCGCGTCCAGGTCCTCGAACGGGACCGAGGTGGCGCCGTACAGCTCGGCGAGACGGTCGGCCCGCTGCTGACTGCGGTTGGTGATCTTGATCGGGCCGACACCGTTGCGGGTCAGGGTGGCCACCGACAGCGAACCCATCGCGCCGGCCCCGATGATCAGGGCTGGCCGCCCGGTCAGGTCACCACCGAGGTGCTCGGCGGCCACGTCGAGAGCGGCCGTGACGACGCTCTGCCCGGCCTTGTCGATACCGGTCTCGGCGTGCGCCCGCTTGCCGACACGCAGCGTCTGCTGCATCAACTCGTGCAGCAGCCGGCCGGCCGAGTCGGCCTCGGTCGCCTGGTGGTAGGCGTCCCGCAGCTGGCCGAGGATCTGGGCCTCGCCGATGACCATCGAGTCTAGACCGGACGACAGCCGGAACGAGTGCCGGACCGCCGCCTCGCCGTAGTGCACGTACAGGTGGCTGGCCAGGTCGGTGGCGGGGATGCCGGAGTGCTCGGCCAGCACGTTGCAGATGTCACCGAGACCACCGTGGAAACCGCTGACCGCGGCGAACACCTCGACCCGGTTGCAGGTGGAGACGACTACCGCCTCACCCACGTACGGCTGGGCGACGAGACGCTGGAGCAGGTCGGGAACCGTGGACTCGGGGATGGTGAGACGTTCGAGGACCCCGAGATCGGCGGTCCGGTACGAGGCTCCGATGCTGAGCAGGTTCACGAGCCGACCACCTCCTGATCGCTGTTCTCAGCGGGCGCGGACCGGCCACCCGGCAGAGCGGTCAGAGACGCCTTGCGGTGCTCGTGGAACGAAAGGATCTGCAGCTCGATAGCGAGATCCACCTTGCGGACGTCGACGTTGGCCGGCACCGAAAGAACCCCCGGGGCGAAGTTGAGAATGCTCGTCACGCCCGCTGCCACGAGGGCGTCGGCGACCGGCTGAGCGGTGCCCGGCGGGGTGGCGATGACACCGATCGCGATCGACTCCTCCACGGCGACACGCTGAAGGTCGTCGATATGCTGCACCACGAGTCCATTGATCACCTCGCCGACCTTCTTCGCGTCGGCGTCGAAGAGCGCCACCACCCGGAAACCACGGCTGGCGAATCCGGCGTACCCGGCCAGGGCGTGCCCCAGGTTACCGACGCCGACCAGGCAGACCGCCCGGTTCTTGTCGAGGCCGAGGATGGACCCGATCTGGGCGACGAGCAGGGCCACGTCGTAGCCGACCCCGCGGGTGCCGTAGGAACCGAGGTGGGAGAGATCCTTGCGGAGTTTGGCGGAGTTGACCCCGGCGGCTGCGGCGAGACCCTCGCTCGACACCGTCTCCGCGCCGGTCTCGGCGAGGTGGTGAAGGGCGCGTAGGTACTCCGGCAGTCGCGCGATGGTCGCCTCCGGGAGATCCGGGAAGGCCGGGACGCCATCGGGTTCACCGGGCGTGCTTCCGTGACGCTGCTGACTCATCTGACTCCGTGCCGACGAGGCGAACCTGCGGTGAGCCCTGTCTGTGCGGTACCGGTGAAACCCTCGTGGGGCAGCTGTGGTAGCGGGGCTCGTCGGAGTCACAGAGTAGGCGCTTGTGAAGGCGTGCACAAATCGCGATCTTGTCGGGACAATTGGACAAGATCGACCCGGCTGTGTTAGTCGGGCCGATCTGTCGAGTATTACCGGTGAAATGCCACCAGGGCCACCTGGCTCAGAGTGACATGGCCATCTTCACCGCATCCACCAGCGTGTCGGCCACCGGACGTCCGGATTCACGCAACCGTGCGGGGTCGGTGAAGCCACCGGTGTAGAGCACCACCGATGCACCGGCCGACTCGGCGGCCTCAGCATCGTCGATCGAGTCGCCGATCAGAACCGCGTCGGTGCCGGCCACCCCCAGCTCCGCCAGGTGCGCCGCCAGGTGGCCCGCCTTGAAGCCGCCGCCCAGTTCCACCTTCAAGCCGTCGATCCGGGTGAAGATGCTGGCCAGGCCGTATCCCTCGACGGCCGGGACCAGCTCGTGGTGGAACCACATGGAGAGCAGCGACTGGCTGCCGGGCCAGCTCTCGATCGCGGCCTGCGCGTCGGCTGCCAGCGAGACACCGGTCAGCCCGAGCCGGTACGCGTCGTGGAAGATCCGGTCCAGCCGGCCGAACTCCTCCTCCTCGACGGCCCGGCCGAGCATCTCGGCGTAGAACTCGGCGACCGGCCGGCGGAAGGCCCGCCGATGCTCGTCGGCGCCGACGTCCCGGCCACCGACCGCGGCGAACGCCGTGTTCGTCGAGGACACGACCAGGTGAAGATCGTCGAGAAGAGTGCCGTTCCAGTCCCAGACCAGGTGCTTAGCTGTCACCCGGAGAACCTACAGCCGGGGCTCACCCGGTTGTCGAGCCAAATCCCGCAGCAGGCGCTCCTCCTCGATCCGCCAGTAGCCGTGCTCCTTGCCGTCCAGCAGCAGCACCGGCACCCGATCGCCGTAGTCACGCTCCAACTCGATCGACGAGTCGACGTCGATCTTCGACCACTGGCCGGGCGCGATCCGGTCCAGCGCCTCTTCGGCCACCTCGCACAGGTGGCAGCCGTCACGGCTGATCAGAGTCAGTCTCACAGGTCCCTCTTGCGAATCTTGCCGATCGGGGTACGCGGCAACTCTGCCACGATCTCGACACCGGGCACCTTGAAGCGGGCCAGCCGGGCCGCGCAGTGCACCTGCAGCTCGGCCGGACCGGGTGCCGGATCACCGAGCACCGTCACGTAGGCGTACGGCCGCTGCCCGGTCTCCCGGTCCGGCACCCCGATCACCGCCGCCCCGGTGACCCGTGGGTGCGCACTCAGCACCCGCTCGATCTCGGCCGGGTAGACATTGAAGCCGTTGACCAGGATCAACTCGCCGATCCGGTCGACCAGGACGAGGTCACCGTCGCGGTCGGCGTAGGCGATGTCCCCGGTCGGCCACCAGCCATCGGGATCGGGGCCGTCCCGCCCGTCCGGCCAGTAGCCGCTGAACACGTTGGGCCCGCGGACCACGATCTCGCCCGGATCGGTACCCGCCGACTCGGCGAGCTCCAGCTCCTCGTCGACGGTGGCGGTGCCGTCGCGCCACAGTTCGGCACCCGAGGCGGTACGCAGCACCAGCTCGACACCGGGCAGCGGGCGGCCGATCGAGCCCCGCTTGTCCCGGTCGCTGACGGCGGTGGTGGTCAGCACCGGAGCGGTCTCGGTCAGCCCGTACCCGATCAGGATCGCCCGCCCGGTCAGACTCCGGAACCGGACAGCCACCCGGTCCTCCAGCGGCGCCGCACCGCACACCGCGGTCCGCACCCCGGCGAGGGCGTCGGCGGCGTCCGGCCGGGCGAGCCAGGCCTGGTACATCCCGGGCACACCGACCGTGACGGTGATCCCGTGCCGGCTGATCAGCTCCAGCGACTCGGCCGGGTCGAAGCGCTCGGCCAGCACCCCGGTCGCGGCGTGCCGCACCACGCTGCCGAGCCCGGTGTTCAGCCCGTAGGCGTGGAAGAACGGCACCGCCAGCAGCACCACGTCGTCCGGGCCGATCACCGCGGGCTCGATCCGGGACAGCTGGTCCTGGTTGGCGGCGAGCGCGGCGTGGGTGAGCATGGCGCCCTTCGGCCGCCCGCTCGTGCCCGAGGTGTAGAGCAGAACCGCAAGATCTTGATTGCCGGGTACGACCGGAGCACCGTCACCGTGCACCGGGATCTCCTCGGTCCCGTCCAGGACCAGCATCGCGCCGGAGTCGGTGAGCAGGTGGTCCCGCTCGTCCGCCGAGTACCCCGGGTTGACCGGCACCGCCACCCGCCCGGCTCGGAGCACGCCGAACCAGGCCACCACGAACGCGATGGTGTTGCCCATG
The DNA here is from genome assembly GCA_035562875.1 of Actinoplanes sp. GTDB lineage: Bacteria > Actinomycetota > Actinomycetes > Mycobacteriales > Micromonosporaceae > Actinoplanes. Next base: position 11,254 of record DATMVU010000820.1, read on the forward strand.
ACCAAGGCCACCCGGTCGCCGGGCTCGGTGCGGGCGGCGATCCAGCCGGCCGCGGCGGTCACCCGGGTGTCCAATTCCGACCAGGTCACCACCAGGTCACCGGCGATCAGCGCGGGACGGTCGGGGCGTCGTGCGGCGGCTTCGGCGACTTCCTCCACGACGCCCGAGTCTCGCACAACAGTGCTCCGGACGGGATGACGGACAAGCGGTCCGTCCCTTTGACACCTTGTTCGGCCAAGGTGACCGCGACGATGCGTGCCGTTTTCGGCGGGAATCACGGCTTTGCGGTCAGCGCACACGGTGTGCGACTCGACGTGTCCGAACTCGGCAATACTTCCGCTCTGTGTAACGGAATACACACCAACGGGTGAGGCCGACCGGCTGTTTCGCGGTCGTCCCGCCCATTTTGTTGTAAATGAAGGCTTTTGGTTGGTTAGTGACCACCCTCATCCCGAGGAGGCCGCTGTGCCCTACAAAGCACGGAATCGAAGTGAATCCATGTCTGGCGGGACGGATTCGCTGTCGTCACAGGCCCGCCGGGCTGAGGAGGCGCAGTGACTCATGTGTACGCCGAGGACCCGTACCGACGCGGTGTCCTCGCGGCCCGGAACGTTCTCACCGAGGGGTTGAACACACTGCGAGAGTCCGTTGACGGCGGAATCGTGAACGCGATCCGGGGCGACAGCCCCAAGCAGACCAACAGCCGTCGTACGCCGAACAGTCCTCCCGCGGTGGCCTCGCCGCACAACGGCAACGGCCGGTTCGGAGGCAACCGGCCCACGGCTCCCCGGCCGCCGGCCCAGCCCACCCCCGGCCAGCGCTCCACCGCCGGTGAGAACGAAACCGTCCCCGGCGATCACACGGTGGTCCTGCCGACCCAGAGCAAGACCGGGCCGCCCACCGAGACCGAGCCGCCCAAACATCCGGCCCGTCCCGACCGTGGTGACCCGGCCGCCGAGGTGTGGGCGCTGGTCGAGCGGGCCCAGGCCGGTGAGGCCGAGGCCTTCGGCCTGATCTACGACCGGTACGTGGACACCGTGTTCCGCTTCGTCTACTTCCGGGTCGGCAACCGGCAGCTCGCCGAGGACCTGACCTCGGACACCTTCCTGCGCGCCCTCAAACGGATCGGCAGCTTCACCTGGCAGGGCCGCGACCTGGGCGCCTGGCTCGTCACGATCGCCCGGAACCTGGTCGCCGACCACTTCAAATCCGGTCGCTACCGTCTCGAGGTGACCACCGGCGACGTGCTCGACGCCGACCGCGAGGACCGTGGCCCGGAGGGCAGCCCGGAGTCCGCGGTGGTCGACCACATCACCAACGTCGCCCTGCTCACCGCGGTCAAACAGCTCAACCCGGAACAGCAGGAGTGCATCGTGCTCCGCTTCCTGCAGGGCTTCTCGGTCGCCGAGACCGCGCAGACCATGGGCAAGAACGAGGGTGCCATCAAAGCCCTGCAATACCGGGCGGTCAGAGCACTGAACCGGTTGCTGCCGGACGGATTCCAATCTTGATCGGGGGATCCACGTTGTTGATCTCCGATACCCGATGGAACAGTCGGCCACCCGTAACCGCAGCCGCGTGTCGCACGTTGGTCCGGGTGCGACCCGGGGCCGTGTCCCACGGTTCGGTCGCTGACGCCGTCCGACAGGCCGGCGAGACAGTCACGAGCGAGGGGAGGTGCCCACGGTGAAGTTCGCCTTCCCGAACTCCCGGAGTGCCGAGCGCTTCGCGGAATCGATCGACGACACCGGTGGCACGCACCGGCACCGCAGCAGCGGGCCGGGTGACGAGGAACTGACCCGGCTGGTCGCCCAGCTCTCGGCGGCCCGGATCGCCGCGCCGGTCGACTCCGAGTTCCGCGTCGGCCTGCGCGCCATGCTGGTCGCCACCGCCGAACGGGACGGGATCGGGCGGACCGCCGCCGAGACCGAACCCGATCCGACAGTCGCAGCCGAGGCCAGGCGCCCCCGGTTAGGCCGCCGGATCCGGGCCCGCGGGGCGATCATCATCGGTGTCGCCGCGGGGGCGATGGCCGTCTCCGGGATCTCCGCGGCCAGCGAGAGCGCCTCCCCGGGCAGCGTCTTCTACGGCGTCAAGCGCTCTACCGAACGGGCCCAGCTCGCGATCGCCGGCTCCGACGTCACCCGGGGTCAGCTCTCCCTCGACTTCGCCCGGACCCGACTGTCCGAAGCCGTCGCCATGAAAGGCACCGAACGCGAGTTCGCCCTGGTGATGGACGACATGGACGCCGACACCCGCAAGGGCGTCCGGTTGCTCACCACGTCCGCCACCGCGAGGCAGGACACCACCCCGCTGGCCACGCTGGACGGTTTCGCCGCCGACCAGCGACGGGTCCTCAACCCCGCCCTGGAGCGGCTCTCCACCGCCAACCGGGAACGGGCGACCATCTCCCTCGGCCTGCTCGGAGACGTGGCCAAGCGGACCGACTCGCTGCGTGCCGGCCTGGCCTGCGACAAGGTCACTCCGGCCGGGTCGGACGCGCTCGGGCCGAAACTGCGTGACTGCACCGACACCGGCGACGAGAACGTCACCCGGCAGGACAGCCCGCAGCAACAGCACGACGACCGGAACGGCAGCCGGCAGAACGGCCAGTCGGACACGCCGAAACGGACCAAGACCGGCGCCTCCGCGTCACCCGAACCGAGTGCCACGGAGACCGTGCCGCGCTCGAACAAGTCGGCGGTTCCGTCCAGTGACACCACGGCCGGTACCAGTGGCGTCTCACCGGCGCCGACCGACACGGTGGGGACCACCGACTTCCCGATGGACGAAGAGGACGGGGTCCTGGACGGACTGCTCAACGACCTCTTCTGATCATGCGCAGACTGATTGGCGAGGGGCGGTGCCGGATCTACTCCGGGGCCGCCCCTCAATCGTCACTATAGGACGGACGGCCGGGACGCACAGTCCCTCCGCCGTGCCTCCTCACAGACCGAACGGGTCCGGGCGCTTCTCCAGCAGCTCGTGCAGTGTCGCCTGGATCGTCTCCCGCACCTGGTCGGCGAGGTTGTAGACGACGAGCGGGTCGTCCGCGAACTCGGTCAGGTGCGCGGTGGGGATCGGCGGGCAGAACTCGATCAACCACTTGCTGGGCAGCGGCACCAGACCCAGCGGCCCCAGCCAGGGGAAGGTCGGCGTGACCGGGAAGTACGGGACGCCGAGCAGCCGGGCCAACGGCTTCACGTCGGCCAGGATCGGATAGATCTCCTCGGCACCGACGATCGCCACCGGGACGATCGGGGTGCCGGTCCGCAGCGCCGCCGAGACGAACCCGCCCCTGCCGAACCGCTGCAGTTTGTACCGGTCGGCGAACCGCTTCCCGATGCCCTTGAAACCCTCCGGGAAGACGCCGACCAGCTGACCGGAAGTCATCAGCCGCTCAGCGTCCGGGTTGCAGGCCACCGTGGCACCGGCCGCCCGGGCCAGCTCGCTCATCATCGGCATCCGGAAGACCAGATCGGCGCCGAGCAGACGCAGGTGCCGGCCGAGCGGGTGTCTGTCCCGCAGCGCGACGGTCAGCATCAGGGCGTCCATCGCGATCGTGCCGGAGTGGTTGCCGACCACCAGGCCGCCGCCGTCGGACGGCACGTTCTCGATGCCGAACACCTCGGTGCGGAACCAGTCCCGGTAGAGCACCTTCATCACCGGATGGAAGAACGCCTCGGAGAGTTCCCGGTCGAAACCGAACTCGTCGACCTCGTACGCCCCGGACAGGCGCCGCCGCAGGAAGGCCAGGGTGTCGGCGACCCGCTGGTCCCAGACGTCCGCCTCGGGTTCCACCGGGGCCGCCTGCTCCGGTGCGAGTTCCGGTTTCTCCGGGATCGGGCGGCGCCCGTTCACCCGCTGCACCGGCGGCGGCTCGGGCAACTGGAAGTCGGCGTGACCGGGAAGCATCTCGCCCCGGTACTCGTCCTGGCTCATGTCAGCACCTCCGCTTCGTCCCGGCGCTGACCGGCTCGCTCATGACCCGGCCTCCGCGGCGGCGCGAACCTTGCGGATGCCGTCCAGGATCGCGGCCTCGGCCCGGGCCAGCCGCTCCGCGGTGACCGTGGAACCCTCGGTGTGCGCCTGGATGAAGTCGTCGAACGCGGCAGCGGTGGTCCGCGGCGTGAAGCCGAACTCGTTGATCAGCCGGGTGGTGTCCACCACCCGGCCGTGTACGAAGAGGTCGATCTGGTCCAGCCCGATCTGCTCGACGCCGAACTGGCGGAGCGCGGCGGCCCCGCCGGAGAGGGCTGTCTCCGGTACCGGCAGCGAGACCCGTCCGGCCCGGCGGACCGCCTGGGAGAGCATCAGCACCCCGGAGCCGGCCACGTTGAAGGTGCCCGGATGGTCCTCGGTCACCGAGCGGTGCAGGACCTCGAGCGCGTCCTCGGCGTGCACGAACTGCAGCCGGGCGTCCCGGCCGATCACCGTGGGGACCACCGGCTGGGAGAAGTAGCGGGCCAGCGACGTCTCGGCGGACGAGCTGATCATCGGGGCGAACCGGAGGACTGTCGCCGCGACCCCGGGCCGGCGGCGACGGAACCCGCGGACGTACCCCTCGATGTCGAGGATGTCGCGGGCGAACGCACCACGCGGCACCGCACGGGGCTCGGTGTCCTCGGTGAAGACCGCGGGATCGCGGAAGGAGGCACCGTAGGCGGCGGTGGACGAACGCACCACGATTTTGCGCAGCCGGGACGCACCCTGGGCAGCGGCGAGCACCTGCATGGTGCCGATGACGTTCTGTTCCTTCATCGCGGCGCGCCCGTGTTTGGCGTCGGGCACGCTCGTGATGGCGAGATGCACGACTGCCTCGGCGCCGAGGTCCGCGATGGCCTCAGTGGCCGCCCGTGCGTCGGCCCGGATCCGTTCCACACCCTCGAGCAGGCCGAGCAGGCTCGCGGGAGGGTCGTGCGGATCCAGACCGACAACACGATCGATCCGGGGATCTGCGGCAAGACGTGCAGCGACCCGGGCGCCGATGAAACGGCTCACCCCGGTTACCACGACAACGCTAGGCGGTGCTGTCACGTGAGATCCTCAAGCCGGGCCATCAGCCCGGCTCTCGATCACTTGCCGAGACGGCGACGCTGGACGCGGGTCTTGCGCAGCAGCTTGCGGTGCTTCTTCTTCGCCATACGCTTGCGGCGCTTCTTGACCACGGAGCCCATACGAACTGCCTCTCGAACCATGTGGATGGACCCGGCCCATACCCCTGAGGGAAGACCGGAAACCTGACTGAAGGGTGCCCGGATCTGAAGGGTGCCTAATGCTCTGAAGATGCCTAGAGCAGCGACGGACCCGGGAACCAACCGGTCCAGCGTACCGGCATGCTCCAGCCGAGCCTACACGGCCCCGCCTGTCAGGCGCTTTGCGAGAAAGCCCCGCGCAGGTACTCGTGCACCGCGTGCTCCGGCACACGGAACGAACGGCCGACCCGGACCGCGGTGAGGTCACCGCCGTGCACGAGCCGGTAGACGGTCATCTTGGAGACTCGCATCAGCGAGGCCACCTCGGCCACCGTCAGAAACCGAACCTCAGAGAGCCGTTCCTCGGTCTGGGCTGGACCCGTCATCGCGTCGCACCGATCCTTTCGCTGGCACGATCCGCCGCGGCCGGAAGCTCCCGGACGCCGCGGGGACGACGTGCGTGTCATCAGAACGGTATCGATACTGCTGTGACCAACGCGATACGTTCCGTGAAATGCACACAAAAAGTCAAGGCAGACACGCCGGATCTGTGGCGATTTAGGCCGTTTTACTTCTTTGAGGTGACGGCCCGGGCCAGAACACCGACGTTCGCCGGGCGTTCCGCGAGACGGCGCATCAGGTAGCCGTACCACTGCTCGCCGTACGGCAGGTAGACCCGGACGGTGTGCCCACTCGCGGCCAGCCGGGTCTGCTCCTCGGGACGGACCCCGTAGAGGAGCTGGAACTCGTACTCCCCGGTGGAACGGTCGAACCAGCGGGCCCGGTCCTCAGCGATCGCGATCAGCCGGGGGTCGTGGGTGGCCACCATCGGGTACCCCTCCCCGGACATCAGGATGTTCAGGCAGCGCACGAACGACTTGTCCATGTCCAGAGCCGACTGGAAGGCCACCGACTCGGGCTCCGAGTAGGCCCCCTTGCAGAGCCGCACCCGGGACCCGGCCGCCGCCAGCTCGCGGCAGTCGCCCTCGGTCCGCCGCAGGTGCGCCTGCAGGGCCGCCCCGGTCGACGGGAAGTCCTTGCGCAGGTCGGCCAGCGCTTCCAGAGTGGCGTCGGTGGTGGTGTGATCCTCGGCGTCCAGGGTGACAGTGGTGCCGGCCTCGGCGGCCGCGGCACAGACGGCACGAGCGTGCTCGTACGCCAGTTTCTCGTCGATCCGCTGCCCGAGGGCCGAGAGTTTGACGCTCACCTCGACCGCCGGGGTCAGGGCGAGGTCACGGAGGCGGCCGAGCACCGTGACGTACTCGTCCCGGGTCGCCACCGCCTGTTCGATCGTCCGGGTGTCCTCACCCAGATGGTCGAGACTGACGGCCAGGCCGTCGTCGGCGAGATCGCGGCTTACCTGCAGCACCTCCTCGGCACTGCGCCCGGCGACAAAACGCTGCACGATCCCCCTGCTGACGGGGGCGGACTCGACCAGTCGCTCGAGCCGGGCGGACCCGGCCGCGGCGAGGAACAGGGAACGGAGCATGCGCCGAGCGTAACCTCCGGGCTCGGGAGGGATCCGCGGGAGCGGTGTCGATTCGCACCGCCCCGACTCGACCGGGTATCACGTACGTGCCTCGACGGGGCAGGTGCGGCTACCGTTGTCGGGTGAACTTCGATGCGTACGCCCGGACGGCGATAGACCTCGTCAACGCCGGTCTGGACGACCTCGCCGGGTTGCGGGCCCTGTTCTCCGGCGATCAGCTGTGGATGCGTGATCAGGTCGGCGAGAAGGACCTGGCCGTCTTCCGCCGCGCGCAGCGCCGCCTGCGCCAGGTCTTCGAGCACGGTACGTCCGGTCAGGACGCCGACGCGGTGCAGGAGCTGAACGCCCTTCTCGAGCTCTACCCGGTGCAGCCGCGCATCTCCGGGCACGACGCCGCCGACTGGCACATGCACGTGACCAGCCGGGGGTCGTCGGTCAGCGCGGAGTACCTGGCCGGAGCAGCCTGGGGCCTCTCCGTCTGGCTCTGCGAGTACGGCAGCGCCCGCTTCGGCATCTGCGCCGACGAGCGGTGCGGCAACGTCTACCTGGACACCTCGTCCAACAACTGCCGGCGGTTCTGCTCGGAACGCTGCGCGACCCGGTCACACGTCGCCGCGCACCGGGCCCGCAAACGCGCCGCCGGGTCACTCACCCCTGCGTGACGGCGGGGGTCGGTTCCAGATGCTTCCGGGCGAACTCCAGCGACTCCCGTAGATCAGCTTCCCGGGCCGGGCGGCTCGCCGCTTTCCGGGTGGAGACCTCCAGCGCCACCGAACCGGTGAATCCCCGGCCGGCCAGCGAGCGCAGCAGCTCGGCACACGGCTGATTGCCGCGGCCCGGCACCAGGTGCTCGTCACGGCCCTCCCCGGTGCCGTCGCCGAGGTGCACGTGTTTGAGGCCGGCACCCATCTTGTCGGCCATCCCCAGCGCGTCGATGCGGGAGGCCGCGCAGTGCGACAGGTCGAGTGTGTAGGCGTCGAAGCCGGTCTCGGTCGGGTCCCAGCCCGGGTTGTAGGGCACCACCCAGCGGCCGGCCATCTTCACCGGGAACATGTTCTCCACCGCGAAGACCAGGTCCGGGTGCCGCATCTGGATCTTCGCGAGGCCGTCGGCGAAGTTGCGGGCGTAGTCGCCCTGCCATCGGAACGGCGGATGCACCACCACCGTCGGGGCGCCGAGCGACTCGGCGAGCTGGGCGGCACGGGCCAGGCGCTCCCAGGGGTCGGAGCTCCACACCCGCTGGGTCACCAGCAGGCACGGGGCGTGCACCGACAGGACCGGCACGCCGTAGTGGTCGGCCAGACCCTTGAGTGCGCCGGCGTCCTGGCTGACGGCGTCGGTCCACACCATGATCTCGAGGCCGTCGTAGCCGACCGTGGCCGCCATCTCGAACGCAGCCGCGGTCGGCTCCGGGAACACCGAGGAGCTGGAGAGAAGCACGGGTACGCGGGAAGTCACGCCCTCCAGCGTAGCCGCGCGCAACAGGGCCGGATATATCCGCGCTAAACGGTCACGATGCATGAGTGGGCGTACGCTGACCCGGATGAGCCGCAAGACGCCGCCGCGGGAAGTACCGCTCGACTTCCCTCGCGAATGGATCGAATTCCTCGATCCCGCCGACGAGCAGCACGTGGTCCGGGCCGACCTGACCTGGCTGCTCTCCCGATGGACGTGCGTCTTCGGCTCCGCCTGCCGGGGGATCCTGCCCGGCCGGGCCGAGGACGGCTGCTGCTCGCACGGGGCCTTCTTCACCGACGCCGACGACGAGAACCGGGTCAAGGCCGCGGTCCTCAAGCTGACCCCGCTGACCTGGCAGCACCACCGTCGCGGCTTCCGGAACTGGACCGCGATGGACACCGTCGACGGGACCAAACCCGCTCGGCGGACCGCCACCCGCACCGCCGACGGGCCGTGCGTCTTCCACAACGAGGCCGACTTCGCCGGCGGTGGCGGCTGCGCCCTGCACGCTCAGGCACTGCGGGACGGCAAGCACCCGCTCGCCTACAAACCGGACGTCTGCTGGCAACTGCCGGTGCGCCGGGAACAGGACTGGATCACCCGGCCGGACGGCGTGAAGCTGCTGCAGTCCACGCTCACTGAATTCGACAGGCGAGGCTGGGGACCGGGCGGCCACGACCTGGCCTGGTGGTGCACCTCGTCGCCGGACGCCCATGTCGGCACCGAGCCGATGTACGTCACCTACGCCCCGGAGCTGACCGAGCTGGTGGGCGAGGCCGCGTACACCAGGCTCGCCGAGCTCTGTGACGCCCGTGTCAAGACCGGGATGATCGCCGTGCATCCGGCCACCACCGCAGCCACCGCAGCCACGGGAAAGTGAGACAAGGGTGCCGAGATGACCTGATCACGGGCAGGCCATCTCGGCACCCCCATAGTCTCATGCCGGGTAGTCTCGTATCAAGTAAAGATCATGGCTCGAACTTGTAGCCGAGCCCCCGGACCGTGACGATGTAGCGCGGCGCGGACGGCTCCGGCTCCACCTTGGAGCGCAGCCGCTTCACGTGCACGTCGAGCGTCTTGGTGTCACCGACGTAGTCGGCACCCCAGACCCGGTCGATCAGCTGACCCCGGGTGAGCACCCGGCCGGCGTTGCGCAGCAGCAGCTCGAGCAGCTCGAACTCCTTGAGCGGCAGCTGAACGCCGGAACCGTCGACGGTCACCACATGCCGCTCCACGTCCATCCGGACCGGGCCGGCGGCCAGGGTCGGCGTGGTGACCTCGGCGGCCTCGGTGCCCTGCCGGCGCAGCACGGCGCGGATCCGGGCGACCAGTTCCCGAGGGGAGTACGGCTTGGTGACGTAGTCGTCCGCTCCGATCTCCAGGCCGACCACCTTGTCGATCTCGCTGTCCCGGGCGGTGACCATGATGATCGGGACCGCCGAACGCTGCCGCAACTGACGGCAGACCTCGGTGCCGGACATCTCCGGCAACATGAGGTCGAGGAGCACGATGTCGGCACCGGTCCGGTCGAACTGCGTCAGGGCGGAGGTCCCGGTCGCAGCGACCGAGACTTCGAAACCTTCTTTACGCAGCATGTACGACAGGGCGTCGGAGAACGACTCCTCGTCTTCGACCACGAGCACGCGGGCCAATGCAGTTCCTTCCGTCGTCGGCGGACGGGCTAGCGCCCGGCCACACCGGACTCGATCTCAATCGCCGTCGGTGACGACGAGGGGGACTCAGGGGGACGCGCCGGTAGGCGCAAGGTGAACGTAGAACCGTCGCCGAGTGAACTGGTCACGTCGACGCGACCGCCGTGGTTGGTGGCGATGTGCTTGACGATGGCCAGGCCGAGGCCGGTGCCACCGGTCGAACGGGAGCGGGCCTGATCGGCGCGGTAGAACCGCTCGAAGACCCGTTCCACGTCCTGCGGTCCGATACCGATGCCCTGGTCGGCGACGTCGATCTCGATCCAGTCGTCGGTGTGCCGCATGGTGAGCGAGACCCTGGTGTCCTCGCCCGAGTACGCGATCGCGTTCTCCACCAGGTTGGTGACGGCGGTGGCGATCTGACTGTCGCTGCCGTACACCATGGAGCCCTTCGGCCCCTCGTACGCGATCTCGATGTTCTTGGCCGACGAGGTCGTGCGGGTCCGGTCGATCACCTCGGCGATCACCCAGTCCAGCGAGACCGGTTCGGGGTTGGGCAGCGGCTCGGCACCCTGCAATCGGGTGAGTTCGAGCAGCTCGTTGACGAGCCGGCCCATCCGGGCGGACTCGTGGTGGATCCGCTCGGCGAACCGGCGGGCGGCCAGCAGGTCCTCGGACTGTGCCTCGAGAGCGGCCTCGGGCATCTGGGTCGCGTCGAGCAGGGCCTCGGCCAGCAGCTGGAGGGCCCCGATCGGGGTCTTCAGCTCGTGGCTGACGTTCGCCACGAAGTCCCGCCGGACCCGGGCCAGCCGGTGCGACTCGGTCACGTCGGCGGCCTCGACCGCGACATGTGTCGAGTTCAGCGCGACGGCCCGCAGGTGCAGGCCGAGCGGGGCGTGCCCGCCGCCGGCCCGGCCACGCGGCAGGTCCAGTTCGACCTCCCGGCGTACACCGGTCCGCCGCACCTGACCGGCGAGTGTCCGCAGGATCGGATGCGCGGCGATGGTGCCGGGCGCCCCTCCGGAGCGGAGCAGGCCCATCGCCCGCGCCGCCGGATTCACCAGAACCGGATGATCGTCGGCGTCGAGGACGACGACTCCCACCCGTAACGAATCGAGGCTCTTCCGTCCGAGCCCCTTGAGGCCGTGTTTGCCTCCCGGGCGATCGACGTCCGGTTCGATGGCGGCGCTCCCCTCCGGTGCCCCGGTCCGAGCCGGTCCGCCCGGTCGGCGAATCCGGGCAAGGGCGAGTCCCGCTCCCACGCCGACGGCAAGCGCGGCAGCAACCATGCCGATGGCGTATTCCCACTCCACACCGCGATCGTAGGGTCATTGTTTACCTGAACCCCAGGGCTATTACGGCAAATCGGTCGCACGTCGAACAATGTTCACCGTCAGGCCCGGCGTCGTTCACCGGTGTTCATGTTGAGGCCGTTCCACACACATAGCGTGAGCAGCGAACACCTGGCCGTTCGCCACTGAAAGAGGAATTGGAATGCGCGAGGAGTACCAGGCCGATCTGGTCGAGGTGAGCCGCCTGCTGGTGACCATGGCGGAATCGGTCCGCGCTGCACTGCGCAAGGCGACCTCGGCTCTGCTGACCGCCGACCTGAAAGCCGCCCAGGGCGTCATGGAACGTGACGCCGAGGTCGACGTGCTCTACGAGCAGGTCGAGATCAAGGTCGCCGACACCATCGCCCGGCAGGCACCTGTCGCCTCCGACCTGCGGCGCGTCATCACCGCCCTGCACATCGCGGCCGATCTGGAGCGGATGGGCGACCTGGCCGAGCACGTGGCGAAGACCGCGGCTCGCCGGCACCCGTCCCCGGCGGTTCCGGCCGAGCTGCGCCCGGCGTTCAAGGGCATGGCCGAGGTCGCCGACCAGATGGCCGAGAAGATCACCAACCTGCTCGCCAAGCCCAACGTGGAGCTGGCCGCTCAGCTGGAGAAGGACGACGACGCGATCGACGACCTCGAGCGCGAGCTGTTCAAGATCATGCTGGCTGACGACTGGCCCTACGGTGCGGAGACCGCGATCGACGGCGCTCTGCTGGGCCGCTTCTACGAGCGGTACGCCGACCACGCCGTCAACATCGGTGAGCACCTGATCTACCTGATCACCGGCGAGACGGTGACCACCGCCACCGAGGACTGATCCCACGGGGGACGGAGGCCGGGCCACCACGGGGGTGGCCCGGCCTCCGTCCGTCCGGGT
>DATMVU010000821.1:0-5289 GCA_035562875.1 Actinoplanes sp.
CTCCCCCGGCGACAACGATCTGAATGGCCCCGACTACGAGACGGAGAAGACCCGATGATGAGACGGATGGTGACCGGCGCCGCCGCCATGCTGCTGATGGCAGGATGCGACTCACCGACCGGCCCCGCCGAGGGAGAGTCACCGTCGGCGCCGCAGCCGCCGTCACCGGCGGTGTCCACTGTCCTGCGTGCCACCGAGGCCGAACTCAGTGCTATCTGTGACGCCCTGGAGAAGACGACGACACTCCCCGATGGGGGAACCGTCCGGTATGAGACCGAGTTTCGCTATACGAACATCGGGATGGACGCACCGATGTGCGGTATCGAACCGAACGGCGAATACTACGACGTGGCTACTCGGGCACCCGTTTTCGGCCGAGCCAGGTTCAACTACGGCAGATACACCGACACGGAGATGCGTGCCGTCAGGTACTGGAGGTACCGGCCGGGGACGCTGGAGAACGTGCTCGTCCGCGATCAGGCGGAGGCGTTGACCGACGAGTTGCCGTGCGTGAGCGAACCCTGCAAGGACGGAATCCACGGATACCAATACAATTTCCGCTTCGAGGCCGTCATCGGCGCCAACATCTCCATGGATGCCCAGTACGACTACATCACCACCGACGTGAAGGGCGACAAGAAGCCTCAGTACAAGGCGCAGGCGATCGAAGCATTCATGAACGCGCTGGAAGCCATCACCACCGGGCTCACATAATCCCGCTCACCCTACGGAGACGAATCGGGTGGGCTGCCGCAGGATGCGCCCGGCACCGTCCAAATCGGCAAGTCTGGCCGCCAGAGTAGCTTCAGCAAGCCGTTCCGGGAGTGCCTCACTGAACTTGAGTCCTTCGAGGGCCTTCCGGTTGACCTCGGGAAGACAGAGCCTGGTCTCCGCATCGGCGGTCAACTCCCGCCACGCAGCGGGTGTCAGGTTCTCCCGGAGCCGGATGTACTGGTCGTTGAACCGGTGCCCTGGGTCGGTCACCTCGCTGAGGGTCGCGGTGAGCGTGGCGTTGGCACGGAATCCGGCCCACGTCCACCATCGCAGGTCTCCCACCTCGTCACGGAGGATGACGTTCCCGCCGGGATGCACCTGGGAGGAGGACTCCTCACGCTGAACGGCCAGTTGATCCACGGCACGCCTGGTCATCGACACCGGCGGGTCCTCTCCGAGGAGCACGTCCCGCATGGCCCGGGCCAGTTCGTATCCGTTCCCGGCCAGGCCCCAGGAGGTCCACCGGGCCCGGCCTCCGGAGTCGACCGGTTCGACGAAGCAGCGCCGCCGTTTCCAGTCGATGTAGGTCACCTGCCAGCTCCGGCCGGAGAGCAGCAACCGCCGCGGCCCCTTGGTCTCCTCCACGAGCAGTGCGGGATCGACCTTGCCCAGCTCGTTACGGCCGGCGAGGACGGTGAACTCCGGAGCCCCGAGGAAGACCGCGGTCATCGTCATGAAATGCCGCCGCCCGAAGCGTCTCTCCGCCTCCGGGCCGATGAAGTACATACCGCCGTCGTCGTCGAGATACCCCTCACGAGCCAGGTGCTTGACGATCGGTTCGGCAGCCTGGTCGAACGGCGTCAGACCGTTCCACCACTGCTGCCAGCTCCGGTCGCCGGCCCGGCCCTCCTGCAGGCACAACGCCATCATCTGCTGCGCCACGATGTGCCGTGGCTCCGGTACCGGGGTCACCGGCTCGACCCAGCCGCTGCCCCAGAGTTTCAGCAGCGCCGCCGCCTCGACCAGGGCGCCGCCCGAGACGGCGAGGAGCAGGCAGTTGCGTACGCTGCCGGTCCGCCGCCCGGTCCGGCCGAGCCGCTGCAGGAAGCTGGCGACTGTCGCGGGCGCGTCGATCTGGATGACCCGGTCCAGGTCACCGACGTCGATCCCGAGTTCGAGAGTGCTGGTGGAGACGATGACGCAGTCCCGGGCTTCGGCGAATGCCTCCTCGGAGCGGCGGCGCTCGTCCGCCGACAGCGACGCGTGTGACAGGAAGGTGGTGATGACCCGTCGGCGCAGCATCTCGCCGAGTTCCTCGACCGTCTGCCGGGCCTCGCAGAAGACCAGCCGTTTCTCCCCGGCATGCAACCCGGCGATGATCTTGGCGGCGTTCTCCAGGGAACCGACATAGTCGAGTTCGATCTCGGATTTCGCGACACCTGCGGGAAGATCCGGTGCGACGACCCGGGCCGGTCTGCTCGCCTTGCCCGACCCCTGCAGCCAGGTGAGCAACTGGTCCGGGTTGCCGACGGTGGCGGACAGTCCCACCCGTTGCAGTGGTCTGCCGACCAGGTGGGTGAGGCGTTCCAGGACCGCGAGCAGATGCCAGCCACGATCGTCACCGGCGAACGCGTGCACCTCGTCGACGACGACGGTACGCAGACCCGCGAAGAACGCCCGATGGTCGACCTTGGTGCTGACCAGCATCGACTCCAGCGACTCCGGGGTGGTCAGCAGGATGTCGGGCCGCTCCGCGAGGATGTTGCGGCGCCCGCCCGTCTTGACGTCGCCGTGCCACACCAACGTCATCGAGGAGGCCGTAGCCGCCTACCCCGACACACTGTTGTTCACCCATGCCCAGAACCTGCGCAGTGTCTGGCCCTTCCTCACCAACGGCCGGATCCAACTCGACACCCTCGGCCTCGGCGGTGGTGAGCCGGTACCGATCGCCAAGTATCCGGGCCTCCGGCACGTACGGATCCGCACTGTTCAGGGCGGGGAGACACCGGAGTGTCACGGCGTCAGCGGGGCCGACAGCGGGCAGCCCAAAGGACTGTGGGAGTTCCTGGTTCCCCGGGTCTACGGCAGCACCACCGGAAAGCCCGCGACACACTCGGGTGCGCTGAAAGGGGTGTCGAAGATCGTTCCGGGTGAGCACAACGGGCGCCTCACCACACCGAACCCGAAAGCCCAGGTCTGGAACCCGCAGTTCATCGAGATCCTGGTCGCTGGTGTTCAGGAAGGTGACCGGCCGGAACAGTGGGCAGCGCTGGCACACGAACTGCGCGACGCCGCCCCGTACGTCCGGGACACGACCACCCTGCCGTGGCCGCTGCATCTCGCCGAGCAGATCGAGGAATATCTGCTGCCCACCAGGATCGCCGGGGAAGGCTAACGCCGGGCTCGGTGGATGGTCGCCGCTACCACGGTGGTGGCGGCGCCGGCGACGGCTATCGCGGTGGTGGGGGTGGTCAGTTCGGCCAGGGCTCCGAACGCCAGTGGGCCCAGGCCCTGCAACGCCATCAAGCCTGTCGACAGCAAGGCGAACGCTTGGCCTCGGCGGGCTTCGGGGGCCGCCTCCAGGAATTCTCGTTGCAGGCCGAGACTGTAGGCGAAACCGGTGCCCGACACCACCAGCACGGCCACCACCAGCGGCAGTGGTGGGGTGAACAGCAGCAGGAGCAGCGGGGCTCCGAGCAGGATCACCAGTGGGGCGGCCAGGCGTTCGCGCACTGCGGGGCGGACGAAACGGCCGACTGCCAGGTCGCCGAGGAGCATGCCGATCGGGGGCGCGGCCATCAGGATCGCGCCGGTGCCGGTGGGGAAGCCACGGCGGGCGCCGTACGCGACCAGCAGGGCTTCGGCGCCGACCGCGAACGCCGGGGGTAGCCATTGGGCCACGAACAGCCGGCGCAGGCGGCGGTCGGACAGCAGATCCACGGCACCGGTGACACTGTCACGAACAGCGCCGGTG
This sequence comes from Actinoplanes sp., assembly GCA_035562875.1. Taxonomy (GTDB): domain Bacteria; phylum Actinomycetota; class Actinomycetes; order Mycobacteriales; family Micromonosporaceae; genus Actinoplanes. Next base: position 3,689 of record DATMVU010000821.1, read on the forward strand.
GGGGCGGGCGCGGGGGCCGGGGCGGGAGTGTTCGGGAGTCCGAAACGGATCACCAGCACGGTGAGCAGGTGGGCGGCTGCCGCGAACAGCAGGGCGTCTTCGGCGCCCAGGGCGGCCACCGTGGCGCCGCCGGCGGCCAGGCCGAGCAACTGGGCTGCGGACGAGGACATGCCGGTCAGGGCGCGGCCGAGGACGTACGCGTCGCCGGTCAGGTGGTCGGCCACCGAGCGGGCGGCGGCACCGGAGAAGACCGGGGTGAAGACCGCCACCGCGGCCACCAGCAGCAGGTTCACCAGGACGGGCAGGCCGGCCAGGGCCAGGGTGGCGGCTAGCGCGGCTTCGAGGAGGTAGCCGCCGGCGATCAGGGGGCGGGCCGGCAGCCGGTCGGTGAGGGAGCCGAGCAGCAGGCCGCCGGCGAACTGGGGCAGGAAACCGGCGCCGAACGCGAGCGCGCTGAGCAGTGGGGAGCCGGTGCTGCCGTAGACGAGCACGGACAGGGCGAAGATCTGCAGGGAGTTGGCGCCGATGGAGATGCCGCGGGCCAGGAACAGGACCCGGAAGACCGGTTCGGCGAAGACCTCACGGTAGGTGGCTTGCATGCCACGAGACTGCTTTCCCGTCGTACGGCAATCGAATGTTTCGCTCTGGGACGTAAGGTCGAGCGGTGCTGCGGTTTCGGGCGAGCCCCGACGACATGGCCCGGACCCGGTTCGCGCTGTCGCCGGTCTTCGAGCTGCTGAATCTGCTGCGGGCCTTGGTGAGCCCGCCCGGGCGCGGGGTGCCGGAGGAGTGGCTGGCACGGCTGCGGCCGGGGTTCGGGCGGCTTCGGGACGACCCGGCGCTGGACGCGATCATGATGCTGCACACCGGCTCGTCCGGGGCGAACTTCATCTGCCCGCCACCCCGCAGGCGAAGCCAGACCATCGAGGACGACCTGGCATCGATCCGGCGGGCCCCGCCGGAGACCGTCCGCACCGAGATCGACTTCTATCTCCGCGGCCGTGAGCAGGAGGTTCTCTGCGCACCCGACGTCTTGGATCGGCTGGCCGGCTTCCTGGGCCGGGCGTGGGCGGAACTGGTGGCCGGCGACTGGCCGCGGCTGCGGCTGCTGTGTGACCGCGACGTCGTGCACCGGACCGGTGAGCTGGGCCGGGACGGCTGGCAGGCGGCGCTGACCGGGCTGCACCCGAAGATCCGGTGGCGGGACGGCGGCCTCGACCTGATCGGGCGCCGCGGCCGGGAGGTCGACCTGGGCGGGGCGGGGCTGCTGCTGGTGCCGTCGGTGTTCATCTGGCCGGCGTTCGCGGTCTTCGACGACAGCCCGTGGCCGAAAGCGATCGTGTATCCGGCGCGCGGGGTGGCGACCCTGCTGGAACACGGGCCGCCGCGGGCACCGGATCATCTGGCGGCGCTGATCGGCCGGTCCCGGGCGCTGATCCTGGTGACCCTGGCCGATCCGGCGAGTACCAGCCAGCTCGCCCGGGCCCTGGGCCTGGCGGTCGGCGCGACCGGCGATCACCTGGCCGTGCTGCTCCGCTCCGGGCTGGTGGAACGGGCCCGGTCCGGGCGGTCGGTCCTTTATCACCGGACCGCTCTGGGTG
>DATMVU010000822.1:0-9131 GCA_035562875.1 Actinoplanes sp.
GCGGAAGGACGGTCGTTGACAACCGTAAGCACTACGTCGGGCGAGCGAGCGAGGGCGGCGAAGGCCCGGTAAAACGAATTCCGCTCACCCACTCGGCAGTTCCACTGAACGGCCAGTCATCGCAGTCGTTCAGACACCCGACAATGGACGCCCGATCGACAACCGATGTCGCTGGAATTCGGTTTTCCATCACGAAAGGCTCCACCGGGAGACAAATCCGAAAGGAATCGCGATGAAAAAGCTCGCCCGCGTAATTTCCACGGGTGGAATCGGCTTGCTCGCCGCACTCGCGGTCGCCGCCGGTCCAGCGCAGGCCGTCAATGCCAATAACGTCGCGCAGACCAAGCCCGCAAAGCGGATGGTCCACCTGAACGACGGTGTCCAGGTCGCCGGTTTCTACTCGTCGCTCCAGGCCTGCAGCCTGGCCGGCCGGTTCGGCGAGCAGCGCGGCTACTGGGACGCCTACAGCTGCTCCCCGGTTCGTGTCGGGGTGCGCGGCGGTGCCTGGGCTCTGCAGGTCGCCAGCTACGACAACTGGGACCGGGGTGGCTTCGACGTCGCCCTGCGGGCCGTCTGCGCCTTCCCGAACCAGTACCGCCCGGTCTGGGTGGGTCAGTACAGCCCGGGCCGCCCCGCCCGGGTCATCTTCAAGAAGCCGGGCCGGGTCATCTACGGCCACCCCGGCCGGGTCATCTACGGCAAGCCGGGCTGGGGCTGGGGCGGTAAGGGCCACGGCGGCTACGGCAACGGTGGCGGCTACGGCAACCACAACGGTGGCGGCTACGGCAACGGCGGCGGTTACGGTAACGGCGGTGGCTACGGCAACGGCGACAACGACGGTGCCTACGGCGGCCACGACTGGGACCGTGACGAGCGCAGCAACAACGGTGGCGACAAGCCGCGCGGTCGTGACAGGTAAGTGAGTAGGTAAGGACGACGACGGTGGGGCGGGCCTTGGACGGGCCCGCCCTACCGCTGTTTCCGCCGATCCTCCCGGAGACCCCGGGAGGCCATCACGAAAAATGCGCGATAACCGTGCCGGTACCCTTCCCGGAACGACCGGTCACGATCGAGACCGAGCCGGTACCACTGATGAATCCGGCCACCGAGATAGGCCACCAGTCCCGACATCACGATGCAGGCGATGATCCCGGGGACACTGTCGGTCGGCATCAACCGATCTTAAAGACGGCGAACCCGCGGCGAAACGGCGCCGGCCGCGACTTCCGTGCGGATTTCCCCGCCGATCATCCAGGTGGATCCGGCGGTTCCGGATCGGGCACCGGCCGCAGATGCACGACGAATGTCGATCCGCCGCCGGTACCCGGCCGGTAATCGACGTCGCCCTGGTTGGCCCGGGCCAGTTCCCGGACGATGTGGAGCCCCAGCCCGGTGCCGGTCACCGTTCCGGCGGTGGCTTGGGCCCGGGCGAACCGGTCGAAGAGCCGGTCCCGGAAGTCGGCGGGCACCCCGGGTCCGTCGTCGTGGACCTCGACTGTCACCTCCGGCCCCTGCCGGCGGGCGACGATCGCGGTGGCCCCGCCGCCGTACTTGCCCGCGTTCCCGATCAGGTTGGTGAGGATCTGGTCGAGGTGGCCGGGCTGCACCATCGCCAGCAGGCCGGCCGGGCAGTCCACCCGGACCCGGCCGGCACCGGCGGCGGCCAGTGCCGCCTCGACGTGACCGGCGACCCGCACCGGCACGGGTGTCGCCCGGAGCCGGCCGGCGTCCAGGCTGACCAGGTCCAGGACCTCCTGGACGATGACCGCCAGTCGCTGGGTGGTGTGGTGCACCCGGGCGACGATCTGCCGGCTGCCGTCCGGCAGATCGTCCTCGGACAGGGCCAGGTCCAGGTTGCCGAGCATCATCGCGAGCGGGTTGTTGATCTCGTGGCCGAGCATGCCGATCAGATCGGTCTTGAGCTGATTGGCCGCTTCCAGGTCCGCGGTCCGGATCCGGACGGTGTCCTCCAGCGAGTCGTAGAGCAGGGCGTTGTCCAGGGCGACGGCGAGCTGACCGGCGATCAGCCGGACCGTCTCCAGCCGGTCGGTGGCGAAGACGCCGTCCTGGCGGTGGTTCTCCAGCAGCAGGACCGCCCCGTCGACGTCCCGGCTGGGGATCGGCACGGCCAGCAGCGCGCAGGTGTCCAGCCCGGCCAGGTAGGGGTCGCGGGCGAACCGCCCGTCCCGGGTGGCGTCGGCCACCAGCAGCGGTTTGCGGGTCCGCAGCACGTAGCGGACCGCCGATTCGAGCCGGTCCGCGGCGAGACCGTCCGGGGTGTCGCCGGCGATCTCGGTGGTGTGCCAGTCCCCGGTGCGGTGCCGCAGCACCAGCCGGACGTGGGTGGCCCCGGTCATCGCGCTCAGCACGTCGCCGACCTGCCGTTCCAGCCCGGCCAGGGAGGTCGCCGAACTCAGCGCCCGGGACGCCCGCAGGATCGCCACCAGGTCGATCCGGTCGCCGCCGGTACCGTCTCCGGGGCTGCCGGAATCCCCGGCGGTGGCCCGCAGGAACGGATGCCCGGACTCCAGCCGGGCCAGCAGCCCGCCGGCACCCCAGGCCCGGTAGGTGTCCCGGGCCTCCACCAGCAGCCGGCGCCCGGTGTGGGCCATGCCACGTTCCAGGTGGAACCGGGCGGCCCGTTCGGCTAGCAGGCCCCGGTGCCACGGCCGGCCGGTCACCTCGTACAGGCCGGCGTCGAAGTGCCGGGCGGCCGCGTCGGCGTCGCCGCGCACCCAGGCCCGTTCGGCGTCGACCAGGCGCAGCAGCGGCCGGAAGTTGCGGGGTGAGTCCTCGGCCCGGGCGGCGAGCCAGTCCCGCAGTCCGTCGAGTTCACCGGTGACCGCGGTGTCGCCGTACCGCTGCCGGGCGGTCAGGCTCAGGCAGCGGACCACCCGGGCCAGCGCGGAGACGTAGAAGCCGCGGATGGCGTCGCAGTGCCGCATCGCCGCGGCGGAGTGCACGGCCAGGGCCGCCCGGTCGTCCCGGAGCAGCGCGGCCAGCGCCCGGTTGACGTGATGGGTGGCCAGTCCCGGCGGGTAGGTGTGCAGCCCGTCGGGTTCCGGCGGTGCCGTGTCCGCGTCCGGTTCGCGCAGGCAGCGGACCAGGTCCCGGTAGCCGATCAGGCTGAGCACGGCGGTTCGGTTGCCGGTCCGCCCGGCGGTGTCCAGGGCGGCACCGACCTCCTCGGCGACCGTCTCCAGCGAGTCCGCGGTGTCGAACAGGGCGGCCGCCAGCCGGGCACTGCTCAGCCCGGCCACCAGCCCGTCACCGGCGGCGATCAGGTCGTCGCGGACCCGCGGGCCGGCGTCGGCGACGTCCTCCAGCGGCTCGAACCAGTGCGCGGCCAGGTACAGGTACATGTACCCGGCCACGGCGGTCTCCGCGTGATAGCCGTGCGCCTGCCCGGTCTCGGCCGCGAACCGGCTCAGCCGGTACCCGGTGCGGTAGTCGTCGAACTGGTCGATGGTGGCGCAGATGACCGCCCCCGCGGCTCCGATCACCGGCGGGCAGAGCCCGTCCCGCCGCCACAGCCGGTACGCCTGCAACACCACCCAGGCATGGTGCAGCGGTCCCATCCGGTAGGCGGGCACCAGCAGCCGGTTGATCAGCCGGCCGGCCGCCAGCACCCGCGGGTCGGTGGTCTCCCCGGCTCGTTCCAGGTCGCCGAGACAATCACTGAGGGTGGCGGTCTCGGCACTGACGTACGCCGCCAGATCGTCCGGCGGCTCGACCCCGAACCGGCGCAGCACGTCCAGGCCGAGCGCCCACGACGACTGCGAGTCGCCGCGCTGGGCCAGTGCGTTCACCTGGATCGCGGTGGCCTCGGCGAGGGTCAGCAGGTCCGGTGACCGGCCGGTCAGCTCCCGGTAGATCCGGTCGGCGTCGTCGAGCCGGCCCAGGCAGTAGTAGGTGGCGTGCCGGTCCACCGCCACCGCGTTCCGCAGCGGGCCACCGTCGTCACCGGTGGCGAGCAGCCGTTCCGCGGCGTCGAACAGTTCGGCGGCCACCTGATGGTTGGTCAGCCGTGCGGTCTGCCGGCCGGCCGCGTGCAGCAGGGCCGCCGCGGTGCCGCGTTCCACCGGATCGGTCACCAGCTCCGGCACGGCCAGGTACTGCTCGGCGGCCTCCTGCTCGTATCCGGCCCAGCCGGCCAGGCGACGGGCCAGCTCCAGGTGGGTGCGGTCGCGGTCGTCCGGGGTGAGCAGGTCCCGGGCCGCCTGGTGCACCAGGTCGAGACGGAACCGGACGGTGCCGTCCCCGGTCAGCACCAGCCCGTCGGCGACGGCCGGGGCCAGGTCGCGGGTCAGCTCCGGTTCCGCGGTCCCGGTCGCGGCCGCCAGCAGACCGGTGCCGGCGTCACCGCCGAGACACGACAGGGCGGCCAGACGATGACGGGTGCCGGCGGGCTGCTGCTCCATGCGTACCGCAAGCAGTCGAGAGACCTGGTGCCGGGAGGCGAAGGACCGGACCGCCGGGAGATCCCACCGCCAGCCCTCCCCGGACAGGCTCAGCAACCGCTCCGACCGCAACCCGTTGAGAAGTTCCACCATGGCGTACGGATTACCGCCGGCCCCGTCCCGGACCGTCCCGGCGAGCCCGGCCACGTGGTCCGGCGGCATCCGCAGCACCGTGCCGACGAGTTCCGCGGCGCTGTCCGGGGCCAGCGCGCCGAGCCGGAGCACCGGTTCGATCCGGTGCTCCCGCCGCCAGCGTTCGATGTGGTCCCGCAGCTCCGGATCCTCGTCCCGGTAGGCCATGGTGAGCAGCAGCCCGGGGATCGGCCCGGCGTCCAGGATCGCGTCCAGCACCCGCAACGATTCCGGGCCCGCCCACTGCAGGTCGTCCAGGACCAGCACGATCCGGTGCCGGGCCGCGAACGCCCGCAGCACGGCCACCGCCGCGGCACTGGCCCGGTCCCGGGCGGCCGCCGGGTCCACCGATGCGGCCGGCTCCCGCGGGCCGAGCAGATCGGTCATCTCCGGCACCGCGGTGTAGAGGATCCCGGTGTCGGTGCCGAGTTCGGCAGTGAGCCGGCGGCGGTCCTCGGCGATCTCCGCTTCCGTCTCGGCCAGCGCCGCCTGCGCCAGCATCCGCAGCGCCCGGGTCACTCCGCCGGTGCCGGTGCCGGTGCGGAACCGGTCGAACCGGCCGGTCGCGAACCAGCCGCCGCGGGCGGTGATCACCGGGTGCAAGGCCCGCAGCAGAGCACTCTTGCCGCTGCCCGGCGGCCCGGTGACCAGCAGCGCGGGCAGCCCGCCGCGCAGCGCCCGGTCCAGTGCCTCGGTCAGCCGGCTGGTCTCCCGGTCCCGGCCGATCAGTGCGGCCGGCGGCACCAGGAAGGCCGGGAAGTCACGTTCGGCGAGCGGCCAGTCCCCGTCCGGGTCGGCCTGCCCGCGGGCCAGATCATGGACCAGCCCCTCGGCGCTCTGGTAGCGGCGGTCCGGGTCCTTCTCCAGCAGGCGCAGCACTATCGCGCTGAACCGGGCCGGCAGGTCGGGGCGGTACCGGTCCGGCGGGTCCGGCGGGCGCAGCAGGGTGTCCCGGACCAGCTCCAGGGTGTCCGTCCCGGGGACCGGTGGCTGGCCGGTGGCCAGCGTGTACAGGGTGGCGCCCAGGCCGTACAGGTCGGCGCGGACGTCCACCACCGTCCCGATCCGGCCGGTCTGCTCCGGCGGCAGATAGCCGAGCGTGCCGACCGGGGCATCAGCCCCGGAACCGCCCGCGGGACCGGTCAGGGCCAGGTCGAAATCGATGAGCAGCGGGGTGCCGGCGGTGGTCAGCAGCACGTTCGCCGGAGTCACGTCCCGGTGGATCACCCCGGCGCGGTGCACGGCGGCCAGGATCGCCGCCAGGTCCTCCCCCACCTTCCACAGCTGCGGTACGGGTATCCGCCCGTCCTCCAGCGGAGCCCCGCCGTCATCGATCATCACCAGTGTCCGGCCCGGCTGGTGACCGGCGAGCCGGGGCACCCCGGGGATACCGTCCAGACGGCGCAGCACCGCCTGCTCGTGTTCGGCACGGCGGGTCGCTCCCGGACCGTTGACCCTTTTGTGGATCAGAGTCCGTTGTTCTCCGGGCACACTCCGGCGAAGGACCTGTGTGCGTTCGCTGCGATACAGCACTATCCGATCTTCTTCGTTCACGGGCGCTTCGGTAGGCGTACCACCGCAATCGTGTTTTGATCTGGCATTTCACCCGGTCTCCGGCGTCTTCGGCTCGGCCGGCCGCTCGGTTCAGTCGCCTTCCGCGAACAACCCGGTGTCCCGGGGCAGCACCGCGACGAACCGCTGCAACCGGCCGTGATGAGCGGCACACACCCCGGCCAGGGCCGCCTCGTCACGGCGCAGGAACGCGGCGAGCATCCCGGCATGATCAGCGTGCAGCAGCTCACGATCGGAACCGGTCAGATGGGACATCGGGCGCAGCGGCTCGGTCATGTTCCAGGCCGACTCCAGCATGTTCAGCAACCGCCGCATCCGGCACGGGGCGATCAGCGCCAGATGGAACCGGCGGCTCTCCCGGTGGTAGGCGGCCCCACCGTCACCCGCCTCGATCGCCTGGTCCAGGGCCCGCAGGGCGGCCCGCGCGGTCCGGTCGTCGGCACCCGTCGCCCCGGCCACCGCCACCCGCAGCGCCGCCGACTCGAGAGCCTCCCGGACCAGGTAGATCTCGCCGAACTCGCGGGCCGTCATCATCGCCACCCGGTAGCCACCGTTGGCCCGATGGTCGACCAGCCCCTCCCCGATCAGGGTCATCAGGGCCTCCCGAACCGGGATCCGGCTCACCCCGAACGCCGCCGCCACCGCGTCCACCGGGATCGCCGACCCGGGCGGCACCTCACCGTGCAGGATCACCGCCCGCAACTCGTCCACGATCGCGCTCTTCACGCTGCCGGCCGGCCGATCGGCGAGCCGGGCGAGCAGCGCCGATCTGCGCCGCGGTCCGGACATGCCCCGGACCCTAGCCCTCGCCGGTTATCAGCACGTTTCACGCCGTCGTGGCAGGTCGTGCGCGGCGCCGCGCACGACTTAAGCTGGACTCCACAGTGCGCCGATCCGGGAGGTTGACGTGCCCCTGTTCCCGCCGCCGAACCACCCACCCGAGTGGCAGCCGCCGCACCCGCCCGGCCTGACTCCCGGGTTCCCCGGCTGGCTGGAGGAGCGCCTCTTCGACCAGCGGATCGTGATGCTGCGTGGCCAGCTCAGCGCCGAGACCGCGTCCGGGATCGCGGCGGCCCTGCTCACCCTCGACTCGGCCGGGCCGGAGGTGATTCATCTGCACGTGTCCAGTCCCGGCGGGGATCTGAACGCCGCGCTCTCCGTCGTCGACGTGCTGGACGCCCTCGCCGCCGACGTGCACGCCCTGGTCACCGCCGAGGCCGGGGGTGCCGCGCTGGCCGTGCTCGCGGCCGCCGGTCAGCGGGCCGCCTACCGGCATGCCCGGTTCAAACTGTCCGAGCCGCGGACCGCCGGGGTGACCGGGACCGCCGACGAGGTGGCCGCCGCGGCCGGGCAGCACCTGCGCGAACTGGAGGAGGTGGTGATCCGGCTCGCCGAGCTGACCGGGAAGACCCGCAGCCGGATCGAGGACGACCTGTCCACCGGGCGCAGTCTGAGCGCCGCCGAAGCCGTGGAGTACGGGCTGATCGACGAGGTGGTGGTACCGAAGAAGAACGGGCCCCGGTGAAGATCACCGGGGCCCGTTCTTTCAGCTAGCTGAGATCAGCTGGCGACCTTCACACCCATGGAACGGGCGGTGCCGGACACGATCTTGATCGCGGCGTCGAGGTCGTTCGCGTTGAGGTCGACGAGCTTGCGCTCCGCGATCTCCTTGACCTGGGCCGCGGAGAGCGTCCCGACGGTCGTGGTGAGCGGGTTGGCAGCGCCGGACTGGATGCCGAGGGACTTCCGGATGAGGAAGCTGGTCGGCGGCGTCTTGTAGGCCAGCGTGTGGCTGCGGTCCTCGTAGACGGAGACGATGACCGGAATGATCTCGCCCCGGTTCTTCGAGGTGGCCTCGTCGTACTCCACCTTGACGGCGCGCATGTTGGCACCGGTCGGGCCGAGCATCTTACCGAGGTCGACCATCGCGGCGTTACCCGCCTCAAGCGCGAGGGTTACCTCATGGGTCTTCTTCTTGGGCGGCATTGAGTAGGGCTCCTTAGGGTGAGCTGCACGGGCCGAACTCGCAGCTCGCCAGCTTCAACGACACACGACTAACCCGGAGACAGTACTGGACCGCCGGGGCGGGCTCCAAATCGACGTCTCCGGTCTGACCGACAGTCTATCCCGGCTGACCTGCGGCTCACCGCCGGGGCGGCCCGCAGCGCAAAAGGGACAGAAGGACTTAAGTTTCAGGTCTTGACCCCGTGTCACATTCCGCAACCTTCGCCGGGAACAATGGGGGCCATGCAGACCCGCACCGACCTACGCAACGTCGCCATCATCGCTCACGTCGACCATGGCAAAACCACCCTGGTCGACGCCATGCTGCGCCAGGGCAGCCAGTCCCACGCGCGTGGCGAGATGGCCGACCGCGCCATGGACTCCATGGACCTGGAGCGGGAAAAGGGCATCACGATCCTCGCCAAGAACACGGCGATCAGCTACCAGCCCGCCGAGGGCGACCCGGTCACCATCAACATCATCGACACCCCCGGCCACGCCGACTTCGGCGGTGAGGTCGAGCGCGGCCTCACCATGGTCGACGGCGTGGCGCTGCTCGTCGACGCCTCCGAGGGCCCGCTCCCGCAGACCCGCTTCGTGCTCCGCAAGGCCCTCGCCGCCAAGCTGCCGATCATCCTGATCATCAACAAGGTGGACCGGCCCGACGCCCGCATCAAGGAGGTCGTCGACGAGACCTACGAGCTGTTCTTCGACCTGGACGCGACTGCCGAGCAGATCGACTTCCCGATCGTCTACGCGTGCGCGCGCGACGGCATCGCCTCGCTGACCCAGCCCGCCGACGGCCAGGTGCCGGAGGACAGCGACTCGCTGCTCCCGCTGTTCAGCGCACTGCTGGAGACCATCCCGGCCCCGTCGTACACCGAGGGCGCGCCGCTGCAGGCCCACGTGACGAACCTGGACGCCTCCCCGTTCCTCGGCCGTCTCGCGCTCTGCCGCGTGCAC
>DATMVU010000823.1:0-2833 GCA_035562875.1 Actinoplanes sp.
CCTCGGATCCGGCGGGAAACGATCGCAAAAGAGTCCCTTGACGTATACGTTCCCCTGGCCCACCGGCTCGGGATGAACACGATCAAGTGGGAGCTGGAGGACCTGGCGTTCGGGACCCTGTTCCCGAAGCGGTTCGAGGAGATCAACCGCCTGATCGGCGAGCACCAGCCGCAGCGTGAGGCCCTGCTCCGGCAGGTCACCAACCGGGTCAGCCTGGACCTCAAGTCGGCGAAGATCAAGGCCGAGACGACCGGCCGGCCGAAGCACCTCTACTCGATCTATCAGAAGATGATCGTGCGGGGCCGCGACTTCAACGACATCTACGACCTGGTCGGCGTCCGCATCCTGGTCGACACGGTCCGCGACTGCTACGCCGCGCTGGGGGTCATCCACGCGAACTGGCAGCCGGTGCCGGGCCGGTTCAAGGACTACATCGCGATGCCGAAGTTCAACATGTACCAGTCGTTGCACACGACGGTGATCGGCCCGACCGGTAAGCCGGTCGAGATGCAGATCCGGACCTTCGCGATGCACCGGACCGCCGAGTTCGGCATCGCCGCGCACTGGAAGTACAAGGAGCAGAAGGGCGCGACGATCGTCGGCCCGCCGGCGCACATCGACGAGATGACCTGGCTGCGGCAGCTGCTGGACTGGCAGCGGGAGGCGAGCGACCCGTCCGAGTTCCTGGACGCGCTGCGGTTCGACCTCTCCAGCCAGGAGGTCTACGTCTTCACGCCGAAGGGCGACGTGATCCCGCTGCCGACCGGCTCGACCCCTGTCGACTTCGCCTACGCGGTGCACACCGAGGTCGGCCACAAGTGCATCGGTGCCCGGGTCAACGGCAAGCTGGTGCCCCTGGAGTCACCGCTGTCGAACGGCGACGTGATCGAGATCTTCACGTCCAAGTCGGCCACCGCCGGGCCCACCCAGGACTGGCTCGGCTTCGTGAAGAGCCCCCGGGCCCGGACGAAGATCCGCCAGTACTTCAACAAGGAGCGCCGCGAGGAGGCGATCGAGGACGGCAAGGACTCGATCGTCAAGGCGATGCGCAAGCAGGGTCTGCCCCTGCAGCGCATGCTGACCCACGAGAACCTCATGACGATCGCCCGCGACCTGCATCTGCCGGATGTGGCGTCGCTGTACGCGGCGGTCGGCGAGAGCGCCGTCTCGGCCCAGTCGGTGGTGCAGAAACTGGTCGCCGGGTTCGGTGGTGAGGAGGGCGCGGTCGAGGACATCGCCGAGACCGCCGTCGCCACCCGCCCGCCGCGCAACCGCACCGCCGCCCAGGACCCGGGTGTGGTGGTGAAGGGCGTCTCGGACGTCTGGGTGAAACTGGCCCGCTGCTGCACGCCGGTCCCCGGTGACTCGGTGTTCGGCTTCGTCACCCGCTCCGGCGGGGTGAGCGTGCACCGCGACGACTGTGCCAACGCCGAGGATCTGCGCGAGCAGTCCGAGCGGGTGGTCGAGGTCAGCTGGAAACCGACGTCGGCGTCCACCTTCCTGGTGGCGATCCAGGTGGAGGCCCTCGACCGGCACAAACTGCTGGCCGACGTGACCCGGGTGCTGTCCGAGGAGCGGGTCAACATCCTGTCCGCGACGGTCACCACCACCCGGGACCGGGTGGCGGTCAGCCGGTTCACCTTCGAGATGGCCGACCCGAAGCATCTGGGTCACCTGGTCGCCGCGGTCCGCAAGGTGGACGGCGTGTTCGACGCCTACCGGGTCACTTCCGGAGCTTGAGGCAATGGAAAAGGGGCCCCCGAGGGGGCCCCTTTTCCATTGCTGGGATCAGGCCGCGGCCATCGTCAGGGACTTGATGTTGACCTCGGTCTTGGGGTGACCGTCGCTGGCACCGTTGGCCTTGTCGCTGCCGGCCTTGCCGACCTTCTCGACCAGGTCGATGCCCGAGGTGATCGTGCCGAGGACGGTGTACTGCGCCGGCAGGGACGTCGCGGGGATGTCCTCGTAGACGATGAAGAACTGGCTGCCGGTGGTGGCCTCCTGCTGGGTCCGCGCCATGGCGATGGTCCCCTTCGGGTAGGTCACCTGCGCGTCGACCGGAAGGTTCTCCTCCGGGTACATGAAGTTCGGCCCGCCGGTGCCGTCGGTGTCCCGGTAGCCCTTGCCGCTGGCGAACGGGTCACCGCACTGGAGCACCTTGATGCCCTCGGTGACGAGGCGGTGGCACTTGGTGTTGTCCCAGAACTTCTTGGACGCCAGGTACTCGAACGCGGCGGCGGTGCACGGCGCCTTCGTCTTGTCCACCGTCGCGGTGATGACACCGACGCTGGTGTCCAGCTTGAGGGTGTCGGTACCGAGCGCCGGGACGTTCGCCGGCGGGGTGCCACCGGTGTCCTTGACCTTGCCGCCGGTCGCCTCGTCGGCGGGGATCCAGGTGCAGTTCGCGGTGCCGGCCGGGGCCGGGGGCGCGGCCGCGCTGGCGCTGGGGTCCGCAGCGACGACGGTGTTCTTGTCGTCGTCCTTCAGCGCCTGCACGACGAAGAAGGCGACACCGGCGATCACCACGACCGCGAGGGCCGAACCGACGATCGCCTGGCGCTGCCGGCGCTTACGAGCGGCCGCCGAACGCTCGGCCATCTCCTTCTCGAGGCGGGCCCGCGCCGCCGCGCGCTGCCGGTCCTTGGTCGACGACACGGTGTCCTCCATGCTGCTCTCCGCCTTCGCACTCACGACTGGACGCTCGCCGTTGGTGCGGGGGCCGCACCAGCGGTGTCCGTGCCGACGGTCAGGGTCTTGATGGTGATCTTGTCCTTGGGCGTGACCTTCTCGCCCGCCTCGTTCTCCACCGTGGGGATCTTCGCGATCGCGGCCA
>DATMVU010000824.1:0-25952 GCA_035562875.1 Actinoplanes sp.
GCGGACCGCCCGTTCGCGGCCCTGCACATGGGCGGCGATCTGGGCGCCGGCATCATCGTCGACGGCCGGGCGCTGCGCGGTACCGCGGGCGGATTCGGTCATCTGATCGTCCAGACCGACGGCCCGCAGTGCTGGTGCGGCAGCCGCGGCTGTCTGGAGGCCCTGGCCGGCCCGGCAGCGGTGGTGACTGCGGCCCGGGCCGACCCGGCAGCAGCCGCCGAAGCCGGACTGGACCCGGCCACGGTCCGCGGTGTGCCCGCCGACTTCGCCGCGGTGGCGAGAGCGGCGAGAGCCGGCGGCCCGCGGTGCCTGGCGTTGCTGGAGGACTCCGCGTCGTACGTCGCCGCAGCCGCCGAATCAGTCGTGAACCTCCTCGACCTCGACCTGCTGGTGCTGACCGGCCCCGGCTTCGCAGCGGCGTCGTTCGTCTACGGCCCGGCCATCATGCACCGCATCCAGCCCGCCGACACCCACACCTGGAACCGCGCGGTCACGGTCACCGTCTCCCTGGCCGCCGCCACCGCCCCGGCAACCGGCGCGGCCGCCGTGGTCCTCCAGTCCCACCTGCGCCGCCAGCCGTAAGAAACCGCGCCGGACTGCGGTCGAGGATGTGGGAGGCCGGTCAGTCGCGGTGGCGCCAGGCCTCCGGGTCGGCGTGCTGGCCGACCCGGGCGATGTCCGCCCGGAGCCGGTCGCTGTTCTCCGGCCACTGCCAGGAGGTGGCTCCGCCGGGGATTCGCGTCCATTGTTTGTCGAGGTAGAGGCGGAAGTACTCGGCACGGGTGACCCGATCCGCCAGCGAGTGGACGTCTTCGACGAGCCTTGCATACTGCTCATCGACCACCGGCGTGTCCACGAGGACAGCATCGATGTAGGCGAAATACGCGAGCAGAACCTTACTGGTGTACGCGCCGACCGTGGTGATGCGGTAGTAGATGCTCTGGCTCTCCGGCGTGTAGCGCGGAGCCGCGTCGAGAAGCCGGTTCTCGATGGCGTAGTGCAGGGCGTCAGCGACCTGTTCCGACGTGAAACCGAGCTGCTGGCAGAAGCTGTGCAGCCTCCCCGCCTCGACGTATCCCTCTTGTTTCGCCCCGTCCCCGAAGGCTTGGGCCTGCGCCAGCAGGATGGGAAGGAGAAAGTGCTCCCGGCCGTCGGGCCGGGTGACCCGGAGAAGGTTCGCAATCGGCGACGACTCCGCGTTGTAGTACCGGGAGTCACCGAACATCAGCGCCCGGAGAAACTCGTGAACCGAGATGACGTGCCTGCCGCGTTCCCGGTGGTTCCCGAGAATCTTGGTGGTATTGACGTGCCCACTGCCGAGGAAGTCGACTACGAATCGGAGTGCCAGCCGCATGTTACCGCCGGCGATGTTGTCGATCAGTTCGAGGAGCTTCTCGTTGTTCCGGAAGTTCTCGGCCAGCACTTCGAGGAAGTCGATGAGGCTTTCGTGGTCCACGGTGACACCCACCGGGAAGGATCCCAGGCGCCCGGTCTCCTTGAGCTGACGGAGTGCGAAGTCGACCCGCCGCTGGAGCATGGTGTCGGTTCGGGGCGGTGCGATGGTGAAGACTCGGGGCTGATATCCGGACAGGGCTCCCCGGCGGCTCGACGTATAGAAGGTCTCCGGCCGGAGTGTCACGAAGACCGTAGCGGGCCACTCCTGCGCGAGTTCGCTGGAGATGAGGAACACCTGTTCCTGGTCCTCGTCACTCCGCTGGTCGATGTTGTCGAGGAAGACGACGATCTGCCGGCGCCGACGGGTGTTCAGGTGCTTGAGACTGCTGCTCAGGTGCTCGGCATGGTTGTCCACGAGGCGTTGGAGGAACCTCAGTCGCTCCCGCTCGTAGGCTGGTGGATCGATGTCCTTCAACCGTCCGAGTATCCGCCGATCCTGAAGCTTCAGTTCCTCCCGGTAGACGTCCTCGACGAAGTCCGCCTCCTCGATGTCGACGTCGTGCCGGAGCCGTAGCTGGCGAGCTGCGGCTTCGATGACGAACATCCGTAGGTCACCCAGGGTTGTCGACACGCCGAAGTCGATGTACAGCGTGAAGGCGCTCTCGAACAGTTCCGGCGCCTCAACCGATACCAGGCGCTGGATGAAGGTGGTCTTACCCACGCCGACATCACCAAGGAGAACGATCGGGCGCGACGACGCGGCAGCGGCCAGCATGTCCTGGGTCAATGCCGTCGAGACTCCACGCTTGGTGGCCGCCGGTGCCGTCTCGGGTCCTCGCTCCTCACTGAGGAGCGCATAGCGGGACTGCAGGATCTGTTTGCTGATCATCGCGTACTGCGAGAGCGCCCCGCTGCTCGCATAGCAGTCCCGGAGGAAGTCGGCGCGGACCTCCTCGAGTTTCGCCACGTCGTTGAGGAACAGGTCACCGAGGATGTCCAGGCCTGCTTGCAGGTCGTTGCGGCGCTGACTGCCCGGATAGTTGGCGATGTGTGCCGACAGCGGCGCGGGCGGCGGCGAGGGGGTGACCCGCAACGTGGAGTACAGCCGTTGGGAGTCGATGCCGAAGGGCGACGCGTTGTCCCAGAGCTGCCGGAAGTTGCTGTGCAGATCCTGCAGGGAGGGAAAGACCAGTGCCCGGCCCATGCTGGGCTTGACGTTGTCGGTACGGATCGCCAGGAAGACGACCAGCTGACGGCCGTTGGTGACCGCCGCCGGCGCAACGCCCTCACTGGCCGCGTAGGAGGTCACCTGGTCCATGGCGTCCTTGAGGGATCTCCCGGCCGCGCCCTCGGTGATGCTGCGGATGGAGTGCACGCCCGCCTCGGTTCCGGCGGGCAGATCGAAGTAGGCGCCCTCGCGCTTGGCCTCGACGATGAACCGGGGTCCCGGATTACCCAGCAGGTAGTCGATACGCCCAGTGCCCGACGGCTGCTCGGTGTGGATCGCCGGCCTCGGCCACCGCAGTACCTCGACGAGAAGCCGGTCGATCAGGTGGAGCCGGGTGTCGGCTTCGTTGAAGCCACCGGCCCGGACGTTGGCCTCGGCCCACTGGATCAGTTCGTCCAGGGCGGCTTCGCCGGTGTCGTACTCAGTAGGCAACTCGGTCGGCCTTCGGCTCGTTCGATGCGAGAACCACCACGTCTTGATGGTAGGGCGCCCCGGCGGACCGGGCCTACCGGGTAGATCGGGGGAATGACGACGGCACCGGGCGTGGAGTCCCCGGAGGGCCTTAGGAGTGTGGGGGTCCGGCCGATCTGGCTGGTGTGAGGGCTGGCCTGCCGGCGGTGGCCGGGTTCGGCGTGGTGTCGCAGGTGGTGCTGACGGTCTCCGGGTTCTGGTGGCCTCTGCTGGTGGCCGCCAGTGTCGTCGCGGTGGTGGTGGCCGGTGCGGCGGTGGTGGTGCTGGCGCGGCGGGTCGTGGGGGCGGCCGGGCGGGAGCGGCTGGCCTGGGGGCTGGTCGCCGCCGGGTCGGTGTTGTGGCTGGTGGGCACGGTGTTGAGTCTGGCCACGGCGGTGCGCGGGGAGCAGAGTCCGCCACCGCAGCCGGAGGCCATCGTCGGTGGGCTGGGCGCGATGCTGGCGATGCTGTGCCCGATTCTGGGGCCGGACGCGGCGCTGCCGTGGCGGGAACGGCTGCGGATGGCGGCCGACGGGGCGATGGCCGCGACCGCGATGTTCGTTCCGGCGTGGGCCTATCTGCTGGCGCCCGCCTACCGGGACGTGGGTGGGCTGTTCACCACGATCATCGCGATCGCGGTGTGTGTGCAGATCTGCACGACTGCGGTGTCGCTGGTGCTGTTGTCCCGGCACCGGGCGGGCGGGACGACGGCGTTCACGATGCTCGCCGCCGCGTTCGGGGTCTTCGGCGTCACCACCGTCGTCTACTGCAGTCTCGTGTTGCGCGGGGTCTCCGAGCAGATGGCGTCGGTGTCGGCGCTGATGACCGTCGGCACCTGTCTGCTGCTGCGGATGGGCCGGTATCCGATGCCGACGGACGTACCGCCGTGGGGTGGTGCGGCGACCGGACTGCGGGCCGGGTTGCCGTATCTGCCGGTGGTGTGCGCGTTCCCGGTGGCGGTGACCTGCTGGTTCGCCGGTGCTTTCGACGGGGTGCTGTTCGCCGCCATGTCGGTGCTGTTCCTGCTGGTGCTGTTGCGGCAGTTCCTGGCGTTGTACGGCAACTCGCTGCTGCTGGCCGAGGTCGACCGGGCCCGTGCCGACCTGCAGTACCAGGCCACCCACGATCACCTGACCGGCCTGACGAACCGGAAGTACCTCTACGAACGGGCGGCCGGCTGGGGCCGTACCGGGGCGCCGGTGGCTCTGCTCCTGATCGACCTGGACGGCTTCAAGCAGATCAACGACCGGTTCGGGCACGCCGTCGGGGACGAGGTGCTGGTCGAGGTGGCGGGGGTGCTGACCACCGTGGTCCCGCCGGAGCACACCGCGAGCCGGCTCGGCGGTGACGAGTTCGCGGTGGTGCTGGAGCCGGCCCCGTCGCTGGCCGCGGCGACCGCCGCCGGGGAGCGGATCGTGGCCCTGGTCAGCGCCGCGGGCCGGGTCGGGGCGAGTGTCGGCCTGGCTTACGAACCGGCCGGCCGGGCCACCCTGGGTTCGATGCTCAGCGACGCCGACGCGGCCCTCTACCGGGCGAAGGCCACCGGAAAGGGCCGGGTCGTCCTCAACGTCCCGTGACACCGGCCGGGACCGTCGTTCATCAGGTCATTTGACGGCTCCCTTGACGGCGTCGCCGATGAAGTTGCGGGCGAAGAGCACGAACATCACGACCAGCGGGAGTACGCCGATCAGAGCGCCCGCCATCAGCACCGAGTAGTCCTGTTTCAGGCCGACGTTGAGCTGGGACAGCGCCACCTGGAGGGTGACCTTGTTGGGGTCGAGCAGGATGATCAGCGGCCAGACGTAGTCGTTCCAGGCGGCGATGAACGTGAAGATGCCGAGGAACGCCAGGCCGGGGCGGATGACGGGGAGGATCACGCTCCAGTAGATCCGGAAGAAGCCGGCGCCGTCGAGGTCGGCGGCGTCGAGCATCTCGTCGGGGACCGCGCTGCTGATGTACTGCCGCATCCAGAAGATGCCGAAGGCGTTGGCGGCGGCCGGGACCACCAGCGCCTTGAGGGTGCCCACCCAGCCGAGCTCCGCCATGATCACGAACTGCGGGATCAGGGCGAGCTGGGTGGGCACCATGAACATCAGCAGGAGCAGGCCGAACAGTGCCTTGCGGCCGGGGAAGTCGAACTTGGCGAAGGCGAACGCCGCGAGCGAGTCGAAGAACAGCACCAGGACGGTGGTGCCGATCGCCACCAGCACGGTGTTCACGATGGGCGCGAGCAGGTCGACGCTCTGCAATACCTTCTGGACGTTGTCCACCAGGTGCGGGCCGATCGTCAGTTTCGGCGGGTTGCGGAACACGTCCTGGGTGGTGTTCGTGGCCATGACCACGGTCCAGTAGAACGGGAACAGCGAGAGCAGCACCGCCACACCCAGGCTGGCATGGAGCAGGATCTTGCGCACAGTGACCCCTTAGTCGGCCCGGCGCTGTACGAGGCGCCAGTTCAGGATGGTGAACACCATGACGATGAGGAACACCGCCCACGCGATGGCCGCGCCGTAGCCGTAGTCGTTCTGTCCGAACGCGGTCCGGTAGAAGTAGAGGACCATGGTCAGGCCGGCCTGACCGGGCCCGCCGGAGTTGGCGTTGACCGCGGAGTTGTTGCCGAACAGCACCTGCGGCTCGGTGAAGCTCTGCATGCCGGTGATGGTGGAGACCACCACGGTGAACAGGATGATCGGCCGCAGCATCGGGATGGTGACCGAGAAGAACGCGCGTACCGGTCCGGCTCCGTCGATCTTCGCGGCCTCGTACAGCTCGCTCGGGACGGATTGCATCCCGGCGAGGTAGATCAGGGCGTTGTAGCCGGTCCACTGCCAGGTCATCAGCATCGCGATGACGACCTTGATGGCCCAGGGGTCGGTCAGCCACGGCACGCCGGACAGGCCGATCCCCTGCAGGGTGATGTTCACCAGGCCGGAGTTGTTGGCGAACAGTGCTCCGAACACGATGGCGACGGCCACCACCGAGGTGATGTTCGGGATGAACAGCGCCACCCGGTAGAAGCCGACCATACGTTTGGTGCTGTTCAGCAGGGCCGCCAGCACCAGCGCGAGGAAGAGCATCGGGACGGTGCTCAACACCCAGATGACCAGGGTGTTGCGCACCGACAGCCAGAACGTCCCGTCGTCGATCAGGTACCGGAACTGGTCCAGTCCGACGAACTGCATCTCGCCGATGCCGTCCCACCGGTGGAACGCCAGGTACAGCGAGAACAGTGTCGGCCCGAGCAGGAACACCGTGAAGAGCAGATAGAACGGGGAGATGGCCAGGTACTGCGGCCAGCTCGCCCGCAGTGACCGTGCGCGTGTCACTTGACTCCCTGTCGCTGACCGATCTGCTTGGCCTCCTTGACCGCGGCGGCCCAGGCCTCGTCCGGGTTCTGGCCCTGTTCGACGTTGCCGAGCTGGTTGAAGTAGGGGGCGGAGACGGCGGCGTCGGCGGCTGCCTCGTACGCGATCGGGATCTTCTGGGCGGCCGGGCCGAAGATGTCGATGGTCTTCTGCCCGCCGAAGAAGTCGTCGCCGGCGGTGAGGGCGGCCGAGGTGTAGGTGGACGGGCTGGCCGGGAAGAGCGACGAGTCGGTGAAGTTCTTCTCGGCGTTCTCCGGGCTGAGGATCCATTTGACGATGTCGAACGCGAGCTGCGGGTTCGCGGCCTGCTTGGTGATCGCCAGGAACGAGCCGCCGAAGTTGCCGGGGCCGCCGGGCGCGGAGGCGACCCGCCACTTGCCGGAGGTGTCGGCGGCGTTGTTGCGGATGTCGATGCCGGCCCACGCGGCGCCGATGACCGACGGCAGGGTGCCCTTGCTGATGCCGGCGGTCCAGTCGGCGGAGCCGTCCTCGGTCTTGCCGGAGATGCCCAGGGTGTGTGCCTTGACGGCGAGGTCCCAGGCGGCCTTCACGTGCGGCTGGTCGCCGATGAAGGTGTTGTTCTCGTCGATGAAGCGCCTGGTGCCCTGCCCGATGACCAGGTTGAAGACGGCACCCGCGTTGATCACCATGAACGTGCCGGGGACCTTGGCCTTGGCCGCGACTGCCGCGTCGTAGAAGGCGTCCCAGGTGCTCAGCGCGGCGCTGACCTCGGCCGGGTCGGTGGGCAGCCCGGCCTTGGCGAAGACGTCCTCGCGGTAGAACATGCCGGTCGGGCCGATGTCGATGGGGAAGCCGATGACCTTGCCGTCGGCGGTGGTGGCCTGCTTGACCTTCCATTCCAGATACTGCGACGACAGGTCCTTGAACCCGAGTTCGTTCAGGTCGGCGAACATGTCGGCGTTGCCGCGGAAGCTCGCCATGTCCTCACCCTTGATGCCGGTGATGTCCGGGACGAACTGCCGTGACGACAGGGTGGTGGTGAGCTTCTGCTTGAAGTCGCCGCCGACCTTGGTGGGTTCCAGGGTGGTCTGCCCGGCGAACTGGGTCTTGGCGGCTTCCACCACCTTGTCGCTGAGGCCGTCTCCCCAGTACCAGAGGGCGGTCTTGCCGGCGTCCGACGAGCCGGAGGTGGCGGTACTGGAGGTGCAGGCGGCAAGACCGGGAACGGCAACGGCGGCGAGACCGGCTGTGCCGTACCGGAGGAAGTTGCGTCGGGAAAGGGTCATGTCGATTCCTTCCAAACAAGGGGGAGGATCAGAGGGATTCCAGGAAGCTGTACTCGTGTCGCAGATCGAGAGGCGCGTTCTCCCACCAGCGCCGGAGCTGCGGTGGGCGGGGTGCCGAGTTGGCGCCGCCGAGGCCCTGGACGGACAGGGCGGCGCAGAGGTTCGCGAAGCGGAGCCGGTCGGCGAGCGGCCGGCAGGCCAGGGTCGCGGCGATCATGGCGGCGCCGAAGACGTCGCCGGCTCCGGTGGTGTCGACGGCGGCGACCGGCAGTCCGGCGACCTCCGCGACCTCGCCGGTGGTGGCGTCGACGGCCAGGGCTCCGCCGCCGCCGCGGGTGACCACGGCGAGGGGGACGAGTTCGGCGATCCGGGCCACCGCCGCCTGCGGCGTCGAGGTCCGGGTGTACGCCATCGCCTCGTGCTCGTTGGGCATGAAGGCGTGGCAGTGCTGGAGCAGGTCGAGTAGTTCCTCGGGCCATTTGCCGTCCGGGTCCCAGCCGACGTCGGCGAAGACCAGCCCGCCGGCGGCGGAGACCGGGGCCAGCCACCGGGGCGGGTCCTGGCCGAGGTGCACCATCGCCGCCCGGCAGGCGGGCGGTTCGCCGATCATCTCGTTCAGGGTGATCGGTGCGGGTTTCTCATGGGTGACCAGGGCACGATCACCGTCGTACGCGAGGGCCGCGGTCACCGGCATCGGCCAGCCGGGGAAGCGCCGGGACCGGGACAGGTCGATGTCCTCGCCGGTGCCGAGGGCGTCCCAGCAGTAGTTGCCGTAGAAGTCGTCGCCGAACGCCGCGGCGAGGCTGGTGTGCAGCCCGAGCCGGCGGACCGCGACGGCGAGGTTGGCGATGCCGCCCGGTCCGGTGTCGAAGCCGGTCGCCCAGGTCTCGGTGCCCAGCTCGGGTGCGTTCGGGAGCCCGCCGAAGACGACGTCCACGAAGAGCAGTCCGGAGAGGAAGACATCGGTGACCGGAGTGGAGGCTTCCACGACGGCTCCTTTCGGGAGGCCGAAACCTGAAGGGGCGATGACCCAAGGTTCGAGCTGATGTCTGCAAAGGTAAGCATGATCGTGGGACAGCTGATCGTTTTTATCAAGAGTCAATCAAAAGTGAGCATGGAAATGATCGAATCTGCTGTGTAGGCTCACGGCATGCTTCAGCAGCAACGACACGACCTGATCCTGCGGGGCCTTCGCGACGGCCCGCTGTCGGTCGTCACGCTTTCCGACCGGCTGGGTGCCAGCCAGGCCACGATCCGCCGTGACCTGCTGATACTCGACGGTCAAGGCCTGCTGCGCCGGGTGCACGGGGGCGCCGCCCTGGTGCAGGACACCGACGACCCGTTCGCCGACGTGGCGGCCGTGCGCACCGCGGAGAAGGAAGCCGTCGCGCAGCAGTGCGCCCAGCTCATCAGGGACGGCGAGACGGTGCTGCTGGACATCGGCACCACCACCCATCAGGTGGCCAAGCTGCTGCACGGCCGGTCGCTGACCGTCATCACCAGCAGCCTGGCCGTCCAGGAGGAGCTGGCCGACGACAGCACCGTGCAGCTGATCATGCTGGGCGGGGTGGTCCGGCGGGACTACCGCTGTCTCGTCGGTTTCCTGACCGAGGACAACCTGCGCCAGGTGCACGCCGACCGGCTCATCCTCAGCACCAGCGGCATCAAACCGGACGGGCAGATCGTCGACACGACTGTCGTCCAGGTGCCGATCAAACGCGCCATGATCGCGGCGAGCGACCAGGTGGTCCTGGTCGCCGACGCGGCGAAGTTTCCCGGTTCCGGTGTGGCGCGCATCTGTGGACCGGACGATCTGAACGTCGTGGTCACCAACCACGACGCCGACCCGACGACGTGTGCCGCCCTGCGTGAGGCCGGCGTGGAGGTGCTCGCGGTATGAAACTGACCATTCTCGGCGGCGGTGGCTTCCGGGTCCCGCTCGTCTACCGGGCGCTGCTCGCCGACCACGAGCCCGGCCGGGTCACCCGGGTCACCCTGCACGACCTGGACGCCGGACGGCTGGCCGCGATCGGCCGGGTCCTCGCCGAGCAGGCCGACGGGGTGCCGGACGCACCGGTGGTGGACACCACCACCGATCTGGACGAGGCGATCCGGGACGCCGACTTCGTGTTCTCCGCGATCCGGGTGCACGGTCTCGAAGGCCGGGTGATCGACGAACGGGTCGCGCTCGCCGAGGGTGTCCTCGGGCAGGAGACCGTCGGCGCCGGCGGGATCGCGTACGGGCTGCGGACCCTGCCCGTCGCCCTGCACATCGCCGAACGGATCGCCGCGCTCGCCCCGCAGGCCTGGGTCATCAACTTCACCAACCCGGCCGGCATGGTCACCGAGGCGATGTCCCGGCACCTCGGCGACCGCGTGATCGGCATCTGCGACTCCCCCTCCGGCCTCGGCAAACGGGTGGCCCGGGCGCTCGGCGCCGACCCGAAGGCGGTCCGGCTGGACTACGCCGGGCTCAATCACCTCGGCTGGCTGCGCAAGGTGGAGGTGGACGGCGTCGACCGGCTGCCCGGCCTGATCGCCGACGACACCGCGCTGCTCACGCTCGAAGAGGGCAAGCTGTTCGGCGCCGACTGGATCCGCACCCTCGGCGCCATCCCGAACGAGTACCTGCACTACTACTACTTCGGGCGGGAGGGGGTGGCCGCCACCAAGGGCGCCGCACAGACCCGCGGCTCGTTCCTGCTCGACCAGCAGAGCCGGTTCTACGCGACGGTGGCCGGCTGCGACACCGGCGCCCTGTCCGCCTGGCAGTCCACCCTGCTGGAGCGGGAGACCACCTACATGGCGGAGAACCGGGACGCGGCCGGTGCCGGGGAGCGCGACGAGAGCGACCTGGAGTCCGGTGGTTACGAGCAGATCGCCCTCGCGCTGATGCGGGCGATCGCGCTGGACCAGCGGGCCACCCTGATCCTGAACATCCGCAACCGGGGCACCCTGGCCGGGCTCGACGACGACGCCGTGATCGAGGTGCCCTGCACGGTCGGGGCGGGCGGGCCCCGGGCCACCGGCGTGGACCCGCTGCCGGATCACGCCGCCGCACTGGTCGGCAGTGTGAAAGCGGTCGAGCGCGCGGTCATCGAGGCGGCGAACACCGGCAGTAGGCAGGCCGCGCTGCGGGCCTTCGCGGTGCACCCGTTGGTCGACTCGGTGGCGGTGGCCCGACGCCTGCTCGACGAGTACCAGAACCGACTGCCGCAACTCGGCTACCTGAGCTAGGAGATCGGACATGCACGACGACCGCAAACTGGTCGAACGGCGCCTCGACCGGGTGCTGAAGGAGCGGGTGCTGCCGGCCGCATACTCCGAGCGGATCCCGCTGCGGCTGTCCGCGTGGCACGTGCCGGACGAGCCGGTGCCGGTGGCCGAGGCGCTGACCGCCGACTACCAGGCGTTCGAGCTGGGCAGCCCGTGGGGCCCGCCGTGGTCGACGACCTGGTTCCGGGCCGAGGGCGAGATCCCGGAGGGCTGGGCCGGCCGCCGGGTCGAGGCCGTCTTCGACCTGGGATTCATCGGTGACTGGCCGGGCAACCAGGCCGAAGCCCTCGTCTACGACACCGCCGGGGTGCCGATCAAGGCGATCAACCCGCAGAACCAGTACGTCGTCCCGCCCGCGGGCAGCACCGTCAGCCTGCTGATCGAGGCGGCCGCGAACCCGGACATCCTGGCCGACGAGTTCAAGCCGACCCCGCTCGGTGACAAGATGACCGCCGGGGACAAGCCGCTCTACCGGTTCGCCGCCGCCGACCTGGCCGTCCTCGACGAGGAGGTCTGGCACCTGGGGCTGGACCTGAGCGTGCTGCGGGAACTCATGCTGGAACTGTCCGTCGGCGACCCGCGCCGGCACGAGATCCTGCGCGCGCTGGAGAAGGCCCTGGATCTGCTGGACGCCGGCCCGGTTCCGGTCGCCGCCCCCGCCGCCCGGGCCGCCCTCGCGCCGATGCTGGCCCGCCCGGCACACGCCAGCGCGCACACCCTGTCGGCGATCGGGCACGCACACATCGACAGCGCCTGGCTGTGGCCGCTGCGCGAGACGATCCGCAAGACGTCGCGCACCTTCTCCAACGTGACAGCCCTCGCGCAGGAGTACCCGGACTTCATCTTCGCCTGCTCCCAGGCCCAGCAGTACGCATGGGTCAAGCAGCACTACCCGGCCGTCTACCAGCGGATCCGGGACTCGATCACGGCCGGGCAGTGGGTGCCGGTCGGCGGGCAGTGGGTGGAAGCCGACGGCAACCTGCCCGGTGGCGAGGCGCTGGCCCGTCAACTCGTACACGGCAAGAAGTTCTTCCTCGACGAATTCGGGGTGGAGACCAAGGGCGTGTGGCTGCCCGACTCGTTCGGCTACAACGCGGCGTATCCGCAGCTCGCCCGGCTGGCCGGGATGGAGTGGTTCCTCACCCAGAAGCTGTCCTGGAACGAGTCGAACCCGCTGCCGCACCACACGTTCTGGTGGGAGGGCATCGACGGGACCCGGATCTTCACGCACTTCCCGCCGATCGACACCTACAACGCGGCGATGACCGGTGACGAACTCGCGCACGCGGTCCGCAACTTCGCCGACAAGGGTAGGGCCACCCGGTCGCTCGCGCCGTTCGGGCACGGTGACGGCGGTGGCGGGCCCACCCGGGAGATGATGGAACGCGCCCGCCGGTTCCGTGACCTGGAAGGCGCGCCACGGGTGGAGATCGAACACCCGGACGAGTTCTTCGCCAAGGCACAGGCCGAATACCCGGACGCCCCGGTCTGGTCCGGCGAGCTGTACCTGGAACTACACCGCGCGACCTACACCAGCCAGGCCCGGACCAAGGCCGGCAACCGGCGCAGTGAGCACCTGCTGCGGGAAGCGGAACTGTGGGCGGCCACGGCGACGATCAGGACCGGAGCGCCTTACCCGGACGCGGAACTCGACCGGCTGTGGAAGACCGTCCTGCTGCACCAGTTCCACGACATCCTGCCCGGCAGCTCGATCGCCTGGGTGCACCGCGAGGCTGAGGCGACGTACGCCCGGGTGGCCGAGGAACTCGGTGCTCTGGTGGCGAAGGCCGGAGCGGCGATCGGTGGCGGACCGGGACAGCTGCTGCTGAACACCAGTCCCCGGCCGCGCCGTGAGGTAGCCGTCGTCACCGGCGGGTCCGAGCAGGCACAGCGACTCGCCGACGGCGGCTGGGCCGTGGCGGTGGACGTCGCGGCCGGTGCCGCCGCCCCGCCCACCGCCGGCCTGTTCGCCGGCACCCCGGTGACCGCCGACCGGGACGGCGGCCGCATCGTCCTGGACAACGGCCTGGTCCGGGTGGTCGTGGACGAGGCCGGGCTGCTCCGCTCGGTCGCCGACCACACCAGCGGGCGGGAGGCCCTGGCCGGTCCCGGCAACCTGCTGCAGATCCACCCGGACCTGCCGAGCCAGTGGGACGCGTGGGACGTCGAACGCCACTACGCACACCAGTGGACCGACCTGGACTCCGCCGACGAGGTGACACTCACCGACAGCGGCCCGCTGCTGGCCTCGATCCGGGTGGTCCGCAGGCACGGCGAGTCCACCATCACCCAGACGATCCGGCTCACCGCCGGCAGCCGCCGGGTCGACATCGCCACCGACGCCGACTGGCACGAGCGGGAGAAGTTCCTGAAAGCGGCCTTCCCGCTCGACGTGCACGCGGACCGGGTGGCTGCCGAGATCCAGTTCGGCCACGTCTACCGGCCCACACACACCAACACCGGCTGGGACGCGGCCCGGTTCGAGGTCAGCGGGCACCGGTGGATCCACACCGGCGAGCCCGGTTACGGCGTGGCGCTGCTGACCGACTCCACCTACGGTCACGACTCGCGCCGGGAGACCAGGGCCGGAGGCGGGACCACGACTGTCGTACGACTGAGTCTGCTCCGCGCCCCGCGCAGCCCCGACCCCGATGCCGACCAGGGGCGTCACACGTTCACGTACAGCATCGTGCCCGGTGCCGACGTCTCCACCACCATCGCCGAGGCCTATGCGCTGAACCTGCCGCTCCGGGCCGTCGACGGTGGCGAAGCTGTCGCGCCGATCGTCGAGACCAGCGGTGACGCGATCGTCGTGGAAGCGGTGAAACTGGCCGACGACGGGTCCGGTGACGTGGTCGTGCGGCTCTACGAGTCGCTCGGCGCCCGCGCCTCCGGCCGTCTCAAGGCCGGGTTCGCCCTGGCCGGGGCGGTCCGGACCGACCTGCTCGAACGGCCGGTCGACGAACCGGTCACCGTCGACGGCGACGAGGTCGCACTGACCTTGCGCGCGTTCGAGGTGCAGACCTTCCGGTTGCGCCGTGGCTGACCGGATCTGGGACACCCCGGAGATCACCGGCCGCTGGCGGGTCCCGGCACACGCGGTCCGGCACGACCTGGACGGACCGGACCGCCGGGTGTCGCTCGACGGCGCCTGGCGGTTCCAGCTCCTCGACGGCCCGGACGGGCAGCCCGGCGACGAGTGGGCGAGCATCCGGGTGCCGGGCGCGTGGACCGTGCAGGAGGCCGGCGGCGCCGACCTGCCGCACTACACGAACGTGACGATGCCGTGGCCCGGCGCGCCGTTGCTGATCCCGGAGCACAACCCGACCGGTGTGCACGAACGCGAGTTCGAGGTGCCCGCCGACTGGGCCGGCAGCCGGATCGTGCTGCACGCCGGCGCGGCGGAGAGTGTGCTGCTCGCCCGGGTCAACGGCGTCGACGTCGGCTGGGGCAAGGACTCGCATCTGGCGAGCGAGTTCGACATCACCGCGGCGGTACGGCCGGGCGAGGTCAACACGATCCGCCTGACCGTGGTCAAGTGGTCGGACGCGTCAGCGATCGAGGATCAGGACCAGTGGTGGCACGCGGGGCTGACCCGGTCGGTGTTCCTGTACCGCACCGGCAGCACCTACCTGGGCGATCTGCGGACCGTGGCCTCGGCGGACGGCCGCCTCCAGGTCGACGTGCGGGTGCTCACCACGGGTGCGGTGCTGCCCGAGGGCTGGCGGGTCGCGGTCATGCTCGACGACCTGCCGGTTCCCCTGGACACAGCCCACGAGCAGGCGCAGATCGCCGACGACCGGGTGTCCGGCTGGTGGGCCGAGCCACGGTTCTCCACCGTCGTACCGCGGGTGGTGCCGTGGTCGGACGAGACACCGTCGTTGCGGGCGCTCACCGTCGTCCTGGTCGATCGGGACGGGGCCGAGCTGGATCGTACGACGATCCGCCTCGGATTCCGGGATGTCGAGATCAAGGGGCGCGACCTGCTGGTCAACGGCGTGCGGGTGATGATCCGCGGCGTCAACCGGCACGACTTCGACCCGCTCACCGGGCGCACCGTCACCGCTGAGCAGATGCGGGCCGACCTGGTCCTGATGAAGCGGTACGGGTTCAACGCCATCCGCACCTCGCACTACCCGAACGATCCGGTGCTCCTCGACCTCGCCGACGAACTGGGGCTCTACGTCGTCGACGAGGCGAACATCGAGGCGCACGACCACGCCCACGAGATCGCCGACGACGTCCGCTATCTGCCCGCCTTCGTGGACCGGGTGGCGCGGATGGTGTCCCGGGACCGCAACCATCCCAGTGTGATCATCTGGTCGCTGGGCAACGAGAGCGACTACGGGGCGAACCACGACGCGGCGGCCGGCTGGCTGCGCCGGGCCGACCCGACCCGGCCCCTGCAGTACGAGGGCGCGATCAAGGACCACTGGACCGGCGGGATCGCGGGCAGTGACATCGTCTGCCCGATGTACCCGTCGCTGGCGCAGATCGTCGAGCACGCCCGCTCCGGTGAGCAGAATCGGCCACTGATCATGTGCGAGTACTCGCACGCGATGGGCAACAGCAACGGCACCCTGGCCGAGCACTGGGCCGCCATCGAATCCACTCCCGGTCTGCAGGGCGGGTTCATCTGGGAGTTCTGGGACCACGGCATCCTGCAGCGGCTGTCCGACGGCCGGCCGGCCGGGGACTCCGCCGTCCGGCCGTTCTCCCACGACGGCGCTGTCGTACCGGGCTACCGGTGGGCGTACGGCGGCGACTTCGGGGACACCCCGAACGACGGCACGTTCTGCGCCGACGGCCTGGTCTTCCCGGACCGCACCCCGAAACCGGCGATGGACGAGCACCGGGAACTGGCCTCGCCGATCGGTCTCGTCGACGTCGGGGACGGGTCGGCGCGGATCGTCAACCGTCTCGCCTTCCGCGATCTGGGCTGGCTGGGCCTGAGCTGGGAGACATCTGGCCAGCCGCGCCCGATGCGGCTGTGGGACGTCGGCCCGGGCGAGGAGGTGGCCGTCCCGATCGAGAACCCGTTCCCCACCGGCAGCCCGGACGGCCTGACCCCCCTCCGCCCGCTGGAAGGCGTGTACACCCCCGGTTCCGATCGCGGTGTGTACCCCACCAGCTTCCCGGGCAGCGAACAGTGGGTGACCCTGCGGGTGACCGTCGAGCAGGACCAGCCGTGGGCGCCCGCCGGGACCGTGCTCGCCCGTCCGCAGTTCCAGCTCCGGCCGGAGACCCGGACCCTGGCGGCCCGGGCCGGCGCCACCGGGCACTGCGTCCCCGCCACGGTGGACGACGACGGGCTGCTGGTCCATCCGGCGTTCGCGGTAGCGCCCCGGTTGAGTCTGTGGCGGGCCCCGACCGATAACGATCGGATCGGTGGGCAGGCCGCACGCTGGCTCGAACTCGGTCTGCCCGCGCCGGTGCGGCAGGTGACGTCGATTCGCCGCGAGGCGGACCGCACTGTGGTCGACGCGGTCTACCCGACCTCGGCAGGGCCGGTGACACATCGGCTCAGCGCCCGGCTTCACGGACATGTCCTTCATGTCGAGGAGGAGGTGACACTGCCGGACGGGCTCGGCGACGTGCCCCGCGTCGGGACGGTCTTCCAGCTCGTGGCCGGATACGACGAGATGGCCTGGTTCGGCCACGGCCCCCGCGACACCTACCCGGACCGGCACGCCGGCGGCCCGGTGGGTGCCTACTCGTGCCGGATCGACGACGCGTTCACCCCCTACCTGCGCCCGCAGGAGAGCGGCGGCCGGCACGGAGTCCGGCGACTGCGCCTGACCGGCCCGGCCACCCCGGTCGTGGAGTTGACTATGGACGAGCCCCGGCAGGTCAGCGTCACCCGGTTCACCGCCGCCGACCTGGACGCGGCGGCCCACCACGACGAGCTGACCCCACGGGCCGAGGCGGTGGTGCACGTGGACGCGGCACATCGCGGCCTCGGCACCGCCTCGTGCGGACCGGACACGCTCCCGGAGTACCTGCTGAACGCGGGCACCTACCGCTGGGAGTGGACGCTGGGCCCGGATTCCTGACCACCTCCCAGACGGCGCTCCGGATCGGGGGACGCGTCGGCGAGGGTCTTCGTGTACTCGTGCTGCGGGCGCAGGATGACCTCGTCGGCGGGTCCCCGTTCAACGATCCGGCCCTGGTACATGACCAGGATGTCGTCGGAGAAGTGCCGGGCGGTGGCCAGGTCGTGGGTGATGTAGAGGACGCCCAGGTCCTCCTCCCGTTGCAGGGTGGCGAGCAGGTTGAGCACGCCGAGGCGGATGGAGACGTCGAGCATCGAGACCGGTTCGTCGGCGATCAGGATGCCGGGTTCCGGGGCGAGCGCCCGGGCGATGGCGACCCGCTGCCGCTGCCCGCCGGAGAGTTCGTGCGGCCGGCGGGTGGCCAGCGACGGGTCTAGGCGGACACGTTCGAGCAGCTGGGCGACCCGGCCGGCGGTCTGCACACCGGAGAGTTCCGGGTGGTGCAGGCGTAGCGGGCGGGCCAGGTGGTGCGCCACGGTGTGGAACGGGTTCAGCGAGGCGAACGGGTCCTGAAAGACCATCTGGACGGTACGCCGGTACTGCCGGAGTCCCCGGCGGTTCACCGGCTTCCCGTCGAGCAGGATCCGCCCGGAGGTGGGTCGTTCGAGTTGCAGGAGCAGGTTGGCGATCGTCGACTTGCCGCTGCCACTCTGCCCGACGAGAGCGGTGGTCCGCCCGTGCGACAGGGTGAAGTCGACGCCGTCGACCGCCCGGATCCCACCCCGGTAGACCTTGGTCAGCCCTTCCACCGCCAGCGTGCTCATGACGCCGCCCTCAGGAACGCCCCACGATCCCCGGTCAGGCTGGGGAACGACGCGAGCAACTGCCTGGTGTACGGGTGTCGTGGATCTCCGTACATCGAAGCCGCGGAGGCCAGTTCGACGATCGACCCGTCCCGCATGACCGCGATCCGGTCACTGATCTCCAGCAGCAGTGGCAGGTCGTGGGTGATGAACAGGACCGCGAACCCCAGTTCGTCACGCAGCCGGGTGATCTCCCGCAGGATGTCGCGCTGCACCACCACGTCCAGTGCCGTGGTCGGCTCATCCATGATCATGACCTGGGGTTCCAGGGCCATCGCCATCGCGATCATCACCCGCTGCCGCATGCCCCCGGACAGCTCGTGTGGGTAGGACTTCAGCCGCGACCGGTCCACCCCGACCCGTTCGAGCAGCTCACCGCAGCGGTCCCGGCGTTCCCGGCGGCTCATCCGGGGCCGGTGGGTGAGGTAGACGTCCTCCAGCTGCTCCCGGATCGAGATCACCGGGTTGAGCGAGTTCATCGCGCCCTGGAACACCATCGAGATCCGGTCCCAGCGGGCCGCCCGCAACTCCTCCGGCCCGAGCGCACCCCAGTCCACGTCCCCGGCGACGACCCGGCCGGACGTCACGGCCGCCGGTGGTTTCAGCAGGCGGACCATCCCGTACGCCAGGGTGCTCTTGCCGCAGCCGCTCTCCCCGGCCAGCCCGAGGATCTCGCCCCGGGCGAGGGTGAAGCTGACGTTGCGGACCGCGTGCACCACCGGGTCGGCGAGGTAGTCGACACTGAAGTCCTCGACGGACAGCACCGGCTCGCTCACAGCGTCGCCTCCCTGGCCTTGCGCAACTGCTCCGGCGACATCCGCCAGCCGCGCCGGGCGGCCCGGGTCTGGTTACGCAGCTTGGGGTTGATGATCTCGTCGATCGAGAAGTTGATCAGGGCCAGGGCGGCGCCGAAGAGCGCAAGGAGCAGACCCGGCGGTACGAACCACCACCACGCCCCGAGCCGTAGCGCGAGGCCGTTCTGCGCGTAGTAGAGCATGGTCCCCCAGGTGAACGAGCCGGTGGCGCCGAGCCCGAGGTAGGAGAGCCCGGCCTCGCCGAGGATCGCGAAGATGACCGCGAACACCACCTGGGCGGCGAGCAGTGGGATCAGGTTGGGCAGGATCTCGACGAGCAGGATCCGCCAGCGTCTCTCCCCCGCCACCCGGCTGGCCTTCACGTAGTCACGGTTGCGCAGGCTGAGGGTGGAACCCCGGAGCACCCGGGCGGAACCGGCCCAGCTGGTGACGGCCAGCACGATCGAGACCAGGACCAGGCTGCGGTCCGGCAGGTAGGTGGAGATCACGATCACCAGCGGCAGCCCGGGGATGACCAGCATGACGTTGGTGAACAGGGAGAACGCCTCATCGGTCCAGCCACCGGCGTAGGCGCCGACGATGCCGAAGAAGCCGGACAGCAGCAGGGTGAGGGCGCCGACGATCGCGCCGACGATCAGCGATCCGCGCGTGGCGTACGCCAGTTGGGCAAGGATGTCCTGTCCGGTCTGGGTGGTGCCGAACAGGTGCTCCCCACTCGGGCCGGCCAGGCCGATGTCCCCGACCCGCGCCGGATCCTGCACCAGCAGCGGCCCGATCATCCCGAACAGCACGATCGGCGCGCCCAGGGCCAGCCCGGCGATCAGTTTCGGGCTCATGCCGGAACCTCCGCGGCACCGGCCCGCGTCCCGGGTCGCCGGCTCACGAGGCGGCCCGGGTGCGGGGGTCGATCACCGAGTAGAGCAGGTCGACGAGCAGGTTCGCGCCGAGCACCGACAACGTGATGATCAGGAAGATGCCCTGCATCAGCGCGTAGTCGTTGCCGCCGACCGCCTGCAACATCGCCGAGCCGATCCCCGGATAGGAGAAGACCGCCTCGGTGACGATCGAACCGGCCACCACGAAGCCCAGCGAGATCGCGAAACCCGACACCGACGGGAGGACGGCGTTGCGGGCCGCGTACCGCCGCATGATCCGTCCCGGGCGCAGCCCTTTCGCCTCGGCGGTGAGCATGTAGTCCTCGGACAGGGTGGAGACCATCATGTTGCGCATGCCGAGCATCCAGCCGCCGATCGACGAGATGATGATGGTGAGCGCAGGCAGGGTGCCGTAGTAGAGGACCGAGCCGAAAAACGGCCCGTTCCAGCCGGGGGTCACCTGGTAGACGTCGTAGCCGCCGTTGAGCGGGAAGAACGGCCAGACGCTGCCGAGCAGGAAGAGCAGGATCAGGGCCAGCCAGAAGTACGGCACCGACTGGAACATGGTGGTGACCGGGATCAGGTTGTCCATCCACGAGCCCCGTTTCCAGCCGGCCAGGGTGCCCAGGCCCACACCGGTCAGGAAGCTGATGACGGTGGCCAACCCGATCAGCCCGATCGTCCAGGGCAGGGTCTGCCCGATGATCGTGCTGACCGGGGCCGGGAAGAACACCACCGAGACGCCGAGGTCGCCGCGGGCCAGGCCGGCCAGGTAGTCGCTGTACTGCGACCACACCGGCCGGCTGGAGTCGGTGCCGAGCAGCGCCTCGATCGCCCGGCGGGTGTCCTCGGTGACCGGGCCCTTCTGCCCGAGTCTGGACAGCATGATCTCGACCGGGTCACCGGGCATCATCCGCGGGATGGCGAAGTTGACGGTGACCGCCGCCCAGAACGCGACCAGATAGAACCCGAGCTTGCGGAGAAGGTGGTACACGCTACTGAACCGGTTCGATGGTGGCCAGGACGATGCCGTTGTCCCAGACCTTCCAGGAGGCGGGCAGCGCGTACTTGTTGTCGTTGGTGGGCCAGCCGGTGGCGCGGCTGGTGTTGAACTCGGTGAGCAGCGAGTTCACGTAGATCGGGATGTACGGCAGGTCGCGGGTGATCTCCTT
The DNA here is from genome assembly GCA_035562875.1 of Actinoplanes sp. Lineage (GTDB taxonomy): Bacteria > Actinomycetota > Actinomycetes > Mycobacteriales > Micromonosporaceae > Actinoplanes. Next base: position 20,680 of record DATMVU010000824.1, read on the forward strand.
CTGGATGATCGTGTACTGCTCCTTCTGCGCGGCCTCGTCGTTGGTACCGGCCGCGATCTCGACCGCCTCGTCCACCACCGGGTTGCTGTACCGCGCATAGTTGCCGCTGGTGCTGGCGGACTCCCCCACCTTCGCGGTGGTGACAGTCGTGTACTTCGGCTGATAGGTGTAGTAGGGGTTGGAGCTGGCGCCGAGCCCGATCGAGTCCAGCGAGAGCTGGTATTTACCCTGCACCTGGTTGTTGTTCCACTCGTTCCAGGACAGCTGGGTCGGCTTGAGCTCGATGCCGGCCTCCTTGAGCTGCTGGGCCATCGCGTCGTTGAGCGAGATGAAGTCGCTCCAGCCGGTGACGGTCTGGATGGTCAACGACAATTTCTGACCCGCTTTGGTACGAATACCGTCGGCGCCCCTGACCCAGCCGGCATCGTCGAGGATCTGATTCGCCTTTGCCACGTCCGGAGTGCCGGGAATGGTCACCTGATTCGGGTCGGCGATCCATTTCTTGTCCCGTTCCGGGAGCAGCAGTGTCGGTGAGGCGGTGGCCGCGAAACCGCCGCCGGCCAGTTTGTTGAGCTGATCCCGGTTCAGGGCGTGGTAGATCGCCTGGCGGACCGCGGTGTCGGTCTGCGGGCCGGTGCAGCCCAGAGCCGCGTTGGCGCAGGTGAAGATCGAGGCGGTCAGGACGGGCGTGTTGACGTACGACAGATCCTTGTGGTTCTTCAGCAGTTGTTCCAGGCCGGGCAGGAAGCTGCTCATCCAGTCGACCTGACCGGCGGTGAGGGCGGCGCTGGCGGCGTCGGCGGTCGCGAGGGAGATGTACCGGACGTTCTGGATCTTCGGTTTGCCGGCCTGCCAGTACGACGGGTTCTTCTCCAGCACGTAGCTCTGCGCCGAGAACGACTTCAGCTTGAACGGGCCGGTGCCGACCGGGTTCTGGTTGATCGTCTTCGCCGGATCGTCGATCGTGCGCCAGACGTGCTCCGGGATGATCGGGGTGTGACCGATGATCGAGGCCTCGTCGGTGAACGACTTGTTCTTGAAGGTGAGCACCGCGGTCTTGTCGTCCCTGGCCACCGAACCCGTCAGGGTCAGGCCGGTCGCGTTGATCGCCTTGTTCTTCATGATCAGGTCGAAGGTGAACGCCACGTCCTTCGCCGAGAACGGCTGCCCGTCCGACCAGGACACCCCCTCGCGGGTGGTGATGGTCAGTTCGGTGCCGTCGGCGTTCCACGCGTAGGCGGTGCCGAGCATCGGCTGGGGCGCCGCCTCGGTGGCCACGTTGAACCAGTAGAGGGCCTCGTGGATCGGACCCTGGGTGGGCTGGAGCTGGGTCGGGGAGAACGGGTTCCAGTTCTCCACGATCGTGCCGTTGGCGCCGTTGAAGACGGTGATCGAGCTGTCTGCGGGCTTCTTCGCTGTGGAACCGGAGTCGGAACAGGCGGCGAGGACGAGGGTCACGGCGGCCAGCGCGGCAGCCCACCGTGCCCGTCGGGGGAGGTCTGGCATCGGGGATTCCCTCCGTCGGATCGATCGACGGCGCCATTATTAAGCCGCTTAAGTTTGCGATGTCAAGACCGGTTCCCGCAGCTGTGGATAACTTTCTGATCGATATCGGTCAAACTCAGATCAACTTCAGACGAGACCCTGAACGATCTCGGTCACGTCCTCGGCACATCCCCAGGACAGGCTCACCCCGGCACCGCCGTGCCCGTAGTTGTGCACGATGTGCCGGTCGCCGAGGTCCTCGTGCTCCAGCCGCACCTCCGACCGCCACGGCCGGATCCCGGCCCGGTGCCCGAGGATGTCGGCCCCACCGATCTCCGGGAAGATCTCCACACACCGCCGCACGATGGCCGCGGCGACCTCCGCGTCGGCCAGCCGCTCGGCCTCACCCTTCTCCGCACTGCCACCCAGCAGGAGCACGTCACCCTGCGGGAGGAAATACGTCATCTCGCTGAGTTCGTCGGTGTGCTCGGCGAAGAACTCGCGCAGACCCGGATTGCGCACCGCCACCAGCTGCCCCCGGATCGGCTGCACCTCTGGGTCGGGCACCAGCTCCCGCGCGCCCACCCCGCTGCAGTTGACCACGATGGACGCCTCACCGAACGCCTCGGGCAGGCTGTCCAGCCGGTCCCCGAAGATCAGCTCACCGCCGGCCGCGGCCAGCCGGGCCTGCAGCTCACTCAGGTACGGCGGCATGTCGATGATCGGGGCGGTGTAGCGCCAGCCGCTGGCGAACCCGACCGGAAGCTCCTCCGGACTGCAGTCCCGGTAGCCCGGCAGCCCGAAGGCCCAGCCCGGAGTCGGGATCGGAACCCGGGAGGCCTCCACCCCGTCGGTCACCCGCACCCCCGGGAACCCGGTCCGGGCCAGCTCGGTGAACACCTCGTAGGAGAGGCCGGCCCAGTGCTCGACACGGGGGTGGGAGGCGTAGATCGGGTCCCAGATCGCCCCGGCCGCGGCCGACGTGCTCGCCCATGGCTCCTGATCTGCGCGGATGCGCACCCGGACGCCGGGCAGCGCCTCCGCCAGGCGCACCGCGGTGGTCAGGCCGGAGACGCCGGCGCCGACAATGAGCACAAGAGGGCGAGTGGTCACCTTCTGACGTTAACCACGATCGATAGAGTGAAAGGGGCGCCCGGAAATTTCTCCGGCGACTGCGGCTTTTGACCGCCCGGCCTTGTCGCCGACGACGATGAATGCTAGATACGATTACCCAAAGAAATCTCACGATCACCCATGGTGTTGCAATATGAGAATTCTTGGGTTCCAATCGAACGGCTGGCGTCATGCGGCACGGGAACGCGCCTCCGGGGGGCGAAGGTCGGCACAGACCCGCACCTCAGGGTGCGCCTCTCCGGTTTCCCTCACCATCGGAGATAGGGGTCCATGACGTGCTCGTCGTAGGTGAGGTCCACACCGGGCTACTCCGCGGCCGCGACCCGATGAGCGCCCGCGAGGCCGCCACCCTGGTCGACCTGGTGGCCGGTGAACCGGTTCTGCGCCGGGACCGGCCACGCTCCTATGTGCGCTCCCCGGAACGCCCGGTCGGCGTCGACTGCTCACTGGGTACTCCCGCCCCGGCCCGGCAGGTCCGGGGCATCGGCACCGTCCTGCAGCGGGCCGCGATCACCGGCGGCCACGTCGTGCAGGGCACCGCCTGGACCACCGTGACCCCGGCCACCGGCACCGGCGGGCGCCGGCCCTGGTCGCACTACCTGGCCCGGCTCGGCGTGATCGAGGCGGTCGGCCGGGTCCAGGCCGCCGAGCTGACCGACGCGTTCACCACACCCCAGCGGGCCACCGACGCCCTCGACCTCGGGGAGATCGCCGGGCGGGCCTCCGACCTGGTGCAGAGCTCCGTCCCCGCGGGCGGCCGGGCCCGGGATCGGTTGCGCCTGCCGCGCACCCGGCTCCGGTTCGTGGCCGAGCCGAGCGACTCCGCCGGGCCACCCCGGTTCACCGTGCACGACGAACAGTTGCGCATCATGCGGGTCACCCTGCCGGGCGACGCCGAGCCGCGGCTGCTGCTGGCCTTCGCCGAGGACCTGGCACTGCACGACTGGCTGCTCACCTCGGTGATCGGCATCGTCGAACGGGCCGCGATCGGCGCTCTGCCCCGGGACGAGTCACTGGGACGACTCCGCCCGGCCGTCGACTATCTGCTCCACCTGTGGCTGCCCGCCGGCCGGGGCGGTGAACTCGCCGGGTACCTGTGGGAGACCCTGGAACGACGGGCCGCCTTCAGCCGCCAGTGGGCGCTGCTCCGGGACCGGATCCGCGACCAGTTCGCGGTCGGTGCGGTAGCCGCACTGTCGGCGGCGATGTCCCGGTGAACCCCTCGACGATGCTCCAGTCCGGGCAGGGCTCCGGCATCATCAGGTCCACACTGGTCACCGTCGCCACCGGTGGCGTCACCTTCCTGATCACCAACGGGCTCGACCAGCCCATGGCCACCTGCATCCAGCTCTCCGTCCTGATCGGCGGCGTCGTGCTGATCGTCAGGTTCCTGGTGAAGTTCGAGAAGCGGCTGGCCGCCGTGGAGAAACTCGAGCAGGACGCCAGGACCGAGATGAAACAGCTGGTCAGTGACGCGTTCACCGAGATCAGCGAGGCCACCGCACTGTTCGGTCTGATCGAGAGATCGGCCCTGCAGACCGATGTGGTCACGCAGCTGGTCCGCAACTCGACGCACATCTCCCCGGACTCGCCACCGATCATCTACAAATTCGTACAGTCGAAGATCAAAGAGACGTCGGACCTGCTCAAGCAGTTGGCCGAGAACGGGACTGTCACCTACTACGGTGAGGACCGGGACTGGCTGCTCGGGCTGACCCGGCACGCCACCGAGACGATCGACGCGATCAGTGTCGCCGCCGTCGATCACGACCTGTGGGACAGCGAGATCGGCCAGCGCTACCTGGACGTGCAACGGCGCTCGGCCCGGAACGGCCGGCAGATCCGGCGCATCTTCGTCCTCGACCGGCCGGAGATGCAGGACGACCCGGTACTCCGCCGGGCCTACTCGGAGCAGCAGCAGATGGCGATCGACGTACGGCTGCTGGACCGGTCAGCGGTACCGACGCCGCTGCAGGTGCAACTCCGTGATCTGATCGTTTTCGACGACATCCTCGCCTACGAGACCACACCCACCATCAACGAGCCGTACATGGCGCAGGTGGCGGAGACCCGGCTGGTCCTCAACGAGGCCCGGGTCAAGGAGTGCAGCCAGCTCTTCAAGGAGCTGTGGGAGGTCTCCCGCGAGCTGGACACACCGAGTCAGACGAAGGCGTAACCGATCCGGTCCACGGTCTCCTCCGGCAGGTCCAGCCGTTCACCGCGGGCCCGGTCCCGGACCTGCCCGGCAGCCACCGGATCGATCGCCACGTTACCCAGAATCGTCCGGACCGCCATCTCGATCGGCAGGAAACGGGCGTCCATCGCGGTGAAGGTCCGGTAGGCGTGGAACGGCGCCGCGTCCGGGTTGAGCCGGACGATCGGTGGCATCAGCTCCCACTCGGCCGGCAGGTCGGCGACGGCCAGCGGCACCGGCGGCGCCACCGGTTCCCCGAGATGGCGGACCAGGCCGAGGCGCTGCAACTGCCACACCGCGGCCAGGAACGGGCAGGACCAGAGCCGGTCGTCGTCCGGGCCGCTCCACAACTCGATGTCCACGAAGATCGAATGGTTCTGCACCGCGCTCTGCCGCGGCGGCTGCCACTGCCGGGGCGGGGCCATCGCCGACGCCGAACCGACCGGTGACCGCTGACCGT
>DATMVU010000825.1:0-17876 GCA_035562875.1 Actinoplanes sp.
CACCGGTCGCCTGGTGAGAACCACCCGGTTCGAACGCCGAGCCGCCTGGTGAGAGCGGCGAATCGACTGGTGTGACCGACGAAAGGCCGCCCTTCGGGTGAAGGGCGGCCTTTTCGTGTCACGCTCGATCAGGTGATGTTGATACCGCCGGTGACGGACACCGACGTCTCCGCTGCCGGGTAGTCCGGAGTGTCCGGCAGTTCGGTACCCGGGTAGCCGTTGTCGGGCAGCTCGGTGCCGGGGTAGCCGTTGTCCGGCAGCTGGGTGCCCGGGTAACCGTAGTCACCACTGTACTTGCCGGGGTGGTACAGGTTGCCGTGGTAACCCAGGCCGCCCGGCAGCCGGTACCCGACGTCCGGGTAACGGTTGAACGGGTGGTTGTAGTAGCCGCCGATGTCGAACGGGCCGCTGAGGTAGTTGGGCCGGTAGTCCCAGCCGCGCGGCCAGCCGCCGTCCCAGCGGTCCCAGCGCCAGTCGTTCTCCTCGATCTGGAGCACCCAGACCCGGCCCCAGTTGTTGATTCCCCACGCCGGGTAGCAGGAGAAGTCGGACCAGGCGTTGCGCCGTTCGGCCCAGTAGCCGGCCTTGCGGCACTGCCATTCGCTGTTGTAGTAGCCGACCACGTACTGGTTACCCCACCAGTCGTTGTACGGGCCGCTCTTGGCGGTGGCCGTGCTCGATGACTGGGGGCTGGCGGGTGCGGCCTGTGCCGGAGTGATTCCGAGCATCGCACCGGCAGCCAGGGTAATGCCGGCCAGTGCCAGCATCCGCTTTGCGTTTTTCATGTCACACCTTTTCAGGACAAATCGCCATGACTTGCGTAGCTCATCACGGACCGTCAAGGGGAAACCGGCGAATAGCAGGAACCTGTCCGTTCGTATGACCCATCGGGTGACCGTAAGGCCAGCGGCGCCTACCACACGGTTGATCTTGAGATCGTCACTGACCAGGCATTTCATCACCCCTCGCGGGCCGGTCGGCGACCTCGGGGCGGCATCGGGCGAGACGCCGTTAAGCGGCGGGAATAATCCGGCGAATCAGGTTTAGAACTGCTATAAGGGGTTTTGGAATGGCCGGGACGGAACTCTCCGCCGTCGTCGGAGATGAATACCCGAATGGCACCCCCGGATGACCGAGCCGGACCGGCCCGGCACCCGGCAGTGCCAGTGATGACCGGACCGGCCCGGATCCCGCCGCGCCGGGAACGACCGAGCCGGACCGGCCCTGGATCCGGCAAGTGCCAGGCATGACCGGGGGGGCAGACCCGCCCGGGACCCGGCAATGCCGGCGATGACCGGGCCAGACCGGCCCGCAACCCGGCAATGCCGGCGATGACCGGGCCAGACCGGCCCGCGACCCGGCAGCGCCGGCGATGACCGGGTCAGACCGGCTCGGGGTCCGGCAGTGCCAGGTAGGCCGGGCGCAGGACGTCGGCGATCGGCCGGCCCTCGTGGGTGAGGCCGGACGCGTCGAGCTGGTCGAGGAGCGCGTCCGGCCGCACCGCCCGCGGCGCGTCGTCTCCGGCGCCGGGCGACGCGGTCCCCCAGAAGTCGGGCGATGCGGTGCCCCAGAAGGAGTCCGGGTCGTCCGCCGCCACCCGGGACGGCCCGGGCTCTTCGGGCACCGGGACATCCGGGGCCGTCGTCTCGTCCACGGCCCTGGCCTCACGCAGGCGGCGCAGGCGCATCAGCAGTTCGTCCCGGGACCGGCCGCGCCACGTGAACACCTCGAACGGGTCGCTCTCGAACGCCCGGGCCAGCGCGTAACAGGTCGCCGCCAGGTGTGCGCACGGCATCGGCCACCGCTCGCAGGAGCAGTCCAGGGCCACCTCGTCGAAGGAGAGCGGCAGCAGGTTCAGCCCCTCACCGGCGAAGACCGCCTCGATCCCGGCGGGCATCCGGCCGTTGAGCAGGTCGGCGGTGAACCCGGCCTGGGCGACCAGGGTGCTCTCCACCCGGGCCCACTCGGAGGCGCCGAACGAGCGGACCGCGATCCGGGACCGGAACGACACCGGGTCGTCGGGCCCGCGGACCAGTGCGACGACGAGGCTGCCGGAGACGGTGAGGCTGCGCACGTGCCCGGCCCGTTCGTCGCGGCGGCCGCGGGCGAAGGTGGGCCCCATCCGCAGGGATTCGAACATGCCCAGGAAGGCGAGGGAGAAGTCAGTCAACGACGGCCTCCGGGGAGAGCGCGAACAGGTCCCGCAGTTCGCTCGCGGACAGGGCGGTGAGCCAGCCCTCGCCACTGCCGACGACCCGCTCGGCGAGGACACCCTTGTCGGTCAGGACGCGGTCGATGCGCTCCTCCAGGGTGCCGAGGCAGACCAGGGTGTGCACGTGCACGTCGCGGCGCTGGCCGAGGCGGAAGGCCCGGTCGGAGGCCTGGGTCTCGGTGGCCGGGTTCCACCAGCGGTCCACGTGGACCACGTGGTTGGCGGCGGTCAGGTTGAGGCCGGTGCCGCCGGCTTTCAGGGACAGCACGAAGATCCCGGGCCGGTCGGACCGCTGGAACTCGTCGACCATGGTGTCCCGGGCCACGCCGGGGGTGCCACCGTGCAGGAACCGCACCGGCGCCCCGAACCGGGCGGTCAGGTGCGGGGTCAGCATCGCACCGAACCGGGCGAACTGGGTGAACACCAGCAGGCTCTCCCCGGCGCCGAGCGCGTGGTCGGCGATCTCCTCGAGCCGGTCGATCTTGCCGGACCGGCCGGGCAGCGGCGACGAGTCCTTGAGCAGCAGCGCCGGGTGCACACACGCCTGCTTGAGTTTGGTCATGGCCGCGAGGACCAGGCCCTTGCGCCGGGTCTCGCCGGGTTCGGCGAGCCGCTCGGTCAGGTCGTCGAGGACCGCCCGGTAGAGGCTGACCTGCTCGGCGGTCATCCCGCACAGGTGCCGGACGTGCCGTTTGACGGGAAGCTCGGCGGCGATGCCGGGGTCGGCCTTGGTCCGGCGGAGCAGGAACGGCCGGGTGGCCTGCCTCAGCCGGGCCGCCGCGTCCTCGTCGGCGTAGCGCTCGATCGGCACCGCGAACCGGGCCCGGAACAGGTGTGCCGAGGCCAGCACCCCGGGGTTGACGAAGTCGAGGATCGACCAGAGCTCGGCCAGCCGGTTCTCCACCGGGGTGCCGGTGAGCGCGATCCGGTTGCGGGCCGGGAACCGGCGCACCGACCGGGCCGCGAGACCGCCGCTGTTCTTGATGTGCTGGGCCTCGTCGAGCACCACCCGGTCCCAGGAGATCGCGGCGAGGGCGTCGGCGTCCCGCACGGCTGTCGCATACGTCGTCAGCACCAGGTCGGCGCCGTCGGCGAGCGCAGCCGGATCGGCTCGCTCGGCGCCGTGCAGCACCCGCACCCGCAGCGACGGCGTGAACCGCTCGGCCTCGCGCTGCCAGTTGCCCAGCACCGACAGCGGGCAGATCAGCAGGGCCGGGCCTGCCCGGTGGTGCAGCAGCAGGGCCAGGAGCTGCACCGTCTTGCCGAGGCCCATGTCGTCGGCGAGGCAGGCGCCCAGCCCGAGCGAGTCGAGGAACGCGAGCCAGGACAAACCCCGGATCTGGTACGGCCGGAGCACGGCGGCCAGCTCCTCGGGCGGGCTCAGGAGCTCCAGCCGCTCGTCCAGTCGCCCGGTGAGCAGGTCGGCCAGCCAGCCCTCGCCCCGGGCGTCGGTCACCGGCAGGGGCAACTCCTCGGGCGGGAGCAGCCGGGTGACCCGCAGCGCGTCCCCGGCGGTCATCCGGCCGCCGCCCCGTTTCAGGAACGCGAGTCCGGCGGCGAGCCGCTCCGGGTCGAGGAACACCCACCGCCCGCGCAGCCGGACCAGTGGCACCTTGGCCCGGGCCAGGTCGGCCAGGTCGTCCTCGGTGAGGGTGCGGCCGCCGAGCGCCAGCCCCCACTGGAAGTCGACGAGCTCCCGCAGGCCGACGGTGCGGTCCCGGAGCACGTGCGGAACCGGCTCCGGGCCGCGCACCTGCAGCGACAGCCCGAGTCCGGGACGGCGCCGCCACCAGGCCGGGAGCAGCACCCCGTAGCCGGCGTCCTCGAGCAGCGCGGCGTGGCTGAGGAACCGGTGCGCGCCCTCGGTGTCGAGGATCATCTCGCCCGGGTGGACCTGCCGCAGCGCCTCGGCGAGGTCGGGGTGCAGCCGGGCGGCCCGGCCGAGCCCGGCGAGCAGCCGCTCCTGCGGATGGGCGGTCCACCGCCGCAGCGGTGCCGACCGGTCCCGCCACACCTCGGCGGCCGGGACCAGCACGCTGGGCTCGTCGACCGCCTGGAGCAGGAACTCCAGCCGCCAGGCGTCCTCCGGCAGGGGCACCTCGGCGGGCATCACCGGCTCGTGCTCGCGGGGGTCGCTGAGCCGGAAACAGACCCGCACCTCGGCACCCTCGGCGGCCTGCGCGAACCAGTGGTCGAGCCGCCCGGCCAGGGTGTCGGCCAGGGCCGGCGCGGCGTCGAACTCGGGCTCCCCACTCAGGGCGGCCAGCCAGCCGTAGCCGGCGAGGGTGACCCGGGCCTCGGCGAGCCGGGTCCGCACCAGGCCGTCCACCAACAGCTCCAGCGCGACCCGCAGTGCCTCCTCGGCACGGGCCGCCGGGGCGGGACCGGCAGAGGCGCGATCGGCGGAGGCAGGACCGGCCGAGGTGGGAGCGGCGGCCAGGCAGGCGGGTGGCATCCGGCTGAGCAGGGCGGCCTGCCGGACCGCGTCGGCGCCGGCCACCACCGGCCGCCACCAGGCCACCGGCCGGGCCCCGTCGAGCCGCACGGCGGGCAGCACCCGGCCGCGCCGGACCAGGCTCGCGGCGAACGCGCACCACGCCACGATCCACTCGGCGGACGGTGCGACCCGCCCGTCGAACTCGGCCAGCAGCCCGGCGTCGGCGAACGGCACCCGGACCGCCGGGACCCGCCAGGCCCGCGCCCGTGGCGTCCCGCGCCGCTGTGGCAACCCGAGCTGTGGGGACGGCAGCGGGCCGGAACCGGTGGACGGCAGCAGCACCGTGGTCTCGGCCCAGGACTCCCCCGGCAGCAGCCGGTCGGCGGCCACCGCGAACGGGTGTGCCGGAGCCGTGCCCCGCCCGGCTGCCCGGGTGCCGACGGCGCTGCCGTCCTCACCCCACAGGCTGAGACCGCCGTCGGCGCCGACCAGCCCGTGCAGCACCCGGACACCGGTGGGCACCGGTTCGGCCAGGGCGAGAGGTCGGTCGCTGAACATGCGCCGACTCTAGGCGCCCCCTCCGACACTTTCCGGTACCCGGGGTCGGCCGCCCCGGCCGCAGGTGACCACGCTCACTCCAGCGTCCAGACGATGTCCGGCGGCTTGACCCGGGCACAACGCGGCCCGCCGTCCGGCCCGGTCAGCCCGAGCCGTCCGACCAGGACCCCGGTGCCGGCGGCGGCGGGCCGGAGCAGGTCCCCGGGGATGTCACCGAACATCAGTTTGGCGCGGCGGAACCCGGCGAACTCACCGGTCGCGGTGGCACCCCAGCCGAGATAGAGGAACCGGGCGCCGGGCCGGCCGTGCACCCAGGGCCCGCCGACGTCGATCCAGCCGTCCACCTCCCGGGAGTCGATCTCCAGCTCCCAGACGGCCCGGCCGGCCTGCACCGGGACCCGGTCCACCGTCTCCTTACGCCGCTGCACCCCCACCTCGACGCCCTGGAGCCGGAGCTCCTCGGACTGGGGGATGTCGACGCCTTCGATCCGGATCCGCATCCTGTCGACTCTAAGGCCGTCAAGCTGGGGTCAGTCCACGCAGAGAAGGGAGCGGACGTGGCCGACGTCGAGCACACCATCGGTCTACTGCTGGGTTCCGGGGACGACGACTGGCCGCGGGCCTTCGAGACGCTGCTGCGCCGGCTCGGGCCGGTGGCCGGACCGGACGGGCGCACCCATCGGGCGCTACCGGACCGGATGACGGCCGGGGCGTTCCGGCTGCGGGACCGGCCCCGGCACGATCTGGTGATCGACCGGGTCGGTCACTGGTACCACCTGACCAAGCTGGCCGTGGTGGACGACGTCCACCTGCTGAACAGCCCGTTCACCTGGGAGTCGATGGAGAAGCACGCGGCCTGCTGCGCGTTGACCCGGCTCGGCCTGCGGGTGCCGGAGACCGCTCTGGTGCCGCCCGGGACGCACGACCGGCCGCACGACCTGGAGACGGCAGCGGCGACGATCGGGTACCCGCTGTGGCTGAAGCCGTACGACGGTGGGGCCTGGTCCGGGGTGTCGAAGGTCCGCACACCGGCCGAGTTGAGGGCGGCTCGCGACGCCGCGGGTGACCGGCTGATGCATCTGCAGGCGTCGGTGGAGGACTACGACGTGGTCGCCCGGAGTCTGAGCATCGGGCCGGAGACGATGGTGATGCGGTTCCGTCCGGAGCAGCCGGTGCACGCCCGCTACCGGGTGGAGCACGACTTCCTGTCGGCGCGCGCCGGTGACGAGGTGGTGACCGTGGCGCGGCTGGTGAACGCGTTCTTCGGGTGGGAGTTCAACTCGTGCGAGTCGCTGGTCCGCGGGGATGACGTGTTCCCGATCGACTTCGCGGCGGCCCGGCCGGACGTGTCGTTGACGTCGCTGCACTACTACTTCCCGTGGGCGATGACGGCGCTGCTGCGGTGGACGATGTTCTGCCTGGTCACCGGCCGTCGCAGTCGGCCTGACCGGGGTGCCTGGCTGGCGGTGGCCGACGATCCGGACCGGTCGTACCCGGAGAGACTGGCAGGGTATCGCGAACTCGCCGACGCGTACTTCGAGACCGCGCGGTACCAGGATTTCTGCGGCGAGGAGCTGAGGAACACCGAGGACGTCGTGTACGACTGGGTCGGCTCGGAGGAGTTCCGTTCGCTGCTGCGCGAGACGGTCCGAGCGAGGTACCCGGTCCACGAGCACGAGAAGTTCCTGGCCCACTTCGGTGGGCTGATCGACGCGTGGATCCACGACCAGGGCCGTTGACGCCGTAACACGACGGCAACCAATATGTGTCCATGCATCTATGGGAGCGCTCCCGAATGATCGCCGCCATATCCGTTCTCCTACTCGCCGGGGCAGCCGTCCCCGCGTACGCCCACCAGGCGGCCGAAGTCGAACAGGTCGTCAACGGCACCTTCGACGACGGCACCGCGCCGTTCTGGTCGAACGCGGACATGACCATCGAGCTGACCGACGGCCACGCCTGCGTCGACGTCCCCGGCGGCACCGTCAACCGCTGGGACGCCGCGATCGGCCAGAACGACATCGACCTCGTGGACGGCGAGACCTACCGGTTCGGTTTCGACGCGCAGGGCGACCCGGGCAACGTGGTCCGGGCCATCACCGGGCTCGCGGTCGACCCCTACGACACCTACTTCGAGCAGTCGCCGGTCCTCGGCGGCTGGCAGCACTACGAGTGGACGTTCACCGCGAACACCACCACCAGCCAGGGCCAGATCGCCTTCCAGCTGGGCGGCAGCGCCACGCCCTGGCGGTTCTGCGTCGACGGCGTCTCGCTGGTGGGCGGTGTTCCGCCGGAGGTCTACCAGCCCGACACCGGTCCGCGGGTACGGGTGAACCAGGTCGCGTACCTACCGGGCGGGCCGAAGGGCGCGACTCTCGTGACGGCCTCGACGACACCCGTCCGATGGGAACTCCGGGACGCATCCGGGCGCCGGCTCTCGACCGGGCGCACACAACCGCGGGGGGTGGACGCCTCCTCCGGACAGAACGTCCACACCATCGATTTCGGTCAGGTCCGCAAACCCGGCAGCGGCTTCACGATCACCGCCGACGGCGAGACGTCCCGGCCGTTCGACATCGGCTCGCAGGCGTACCGTCATCTCCGCGCCGATGCCCTGAAGTTCTACTACACCCAGCGCAGTGGCATCCCGATCCGGGACGACCTGCGCCCCGGTTACGCCCGTCCGGCCGGTCACGTGGACGTGGCCCCCAACCAGGGTGACGGCGCGGTGCCGTGCCAGCCCGGCGTCTGCGATTACACGCTGGACGTCCGGGGCGGCTGGTACGACGCCGGTGACCACGGGAAATACGTGGTGAACGGCGGCATCTCGGTGTGGGAGCTGCTCGCCGAGTACGAGCACAACACCGGCTCCCGCAAGCTGAACCTGGCCCTGCCGGAGAGCGGGAACCGGGTGCCGGACATCCTCGACGAGGCCCGCTGGGAGCTGGAGTTCCTGCTCAGCATGCAGGGCCCGGCCGGCCTGGTACACCACAAGATCCACGACCGGGCGTGGACCGGCCTGCCGCTGCTGCCGCACCTCGACCCGCAGCCGCGTGAACTGCACCCGGTCTCCACCGCGGCCACCCTCAACCTGGCCGCCACCGCGGCTCAGGCGGCCCGTCTCTACCACCGGTACGACGCGGCATTCGCGAAACGTGCGCTGGCCGCGGCGCGCACGGCCTACACGGCGGCCAAGGCACACCCGGCGTTGTACGCGCCGGAGTCCGACAACGTGGGCGGTGGCGCCTACAACGACGCCAAGGTCACCGACGACTTCTACTGGGCGGCGGCCGAGCTGTACCTGACCACCGGCGAACGGAAGTACGCGGCCGACGTCCTGTCCTCGCCGGAACACACCGCCGACGTGTTCGGGCCGGTCGCGTTCGACTGGGCGTCCACCGCCGCCGCCGCGAAGATCGACCTGGCACTGGTCCCGAACCGGCTGCCCGGCCGGGCCACGGTACGCAAGCAGGTGGTCCAGGGCGCCGACAAGTACCTGGCGATCCAGCGGCAGCACCCGTACGGAGTCGCCTACGCCCCGGCCAACGGCTCCTGGGACTGGGGTTCCAGCAGCGTCATCGCCAACAACCTGGTGGTGGTGGCCGCAGCCCACCGGATCACCGGCGCGGACAGGTACCGGAACGGCCTGCTCACCGGCCTGGACTGGCTGTTCGGCCGCAACGCGCTGAACATCTCGTTCGTCACCGGGTACGGCGAGGTCAACGCCCGCAACCAGCACAGCCGGTGGTACGCCGCCCAACTCGACCCGGCCCTGCCGCACCCGCCGCCCGGCACCCTGGCGGGCGGGCCCAACTCGTCGATCCAGGACCCGGTCGCGCAGGCGAAACTCCAGGGCTGCACCGGCCAGTTCTGCTACATCGACGACATCGGCTCGTGGTCCACCAACGAGCTGACCATCAACTGGAACGCGGCACTCGCGCACCTGATCGGTTACGTCGCCGAACTGGACTGAATCCCGCCGTCCCGGGCCGGGTCTCATCCCGGCCCGGGCCTTATTCCACCCGGGCCGTATCACAGCTCGGGCCCTGTCACAGCTCGGGCCTTATTCCGGCCTGGGACGGCGTCAGACCTGCCAGGCCGTCGCGGCAGTCGCTGAAGCGAGACCGAACATCCGGGTCAAGCCGGTGATCCGCAACTGGCGGTGGACGAACTCGCTCGGATTGCGCAGCACCAGCCGGGTGCCCTGCTCACGGGCCGACTCGTGCCCGGCGACCAGCAGGCCGATGCCCATCGAGTCCATGAAGGTCACGAACATCAGATCCACGATCATCTGCCGGGGCCGGTCGCTGTGCAACGTGTCCAGGAGAGTCGTGCGCATCCCGTCGACGGTGGAGGCGTCCAGACTGCCGCGCACGTCGACGATCGTCGTTCCGTCGGCCTGCTGTCGTGCCGTCATCACGGCCTCGCTCATCGAGCCCTCCGAGCCTGGCGAACCTGCCGTCCGCCGCGCGTACCACCCCGTCATGTCCTCGCAGAGTCCCTCGTCACACGACGGACAGGGCGCACAACCCGTACGCCGCCGAGGTTTTCGGCCCCCGGCGGCACCATCGATGTCAGGTGGGGTCGGCTACCGCCCGGTCGGAGCGGGTCCGGGCTGCCAACTCGGCGGCCCGTTTACGGTCGGCCCGTTTACGGTCGGCCAGGTCGGCGCCGGTTTTGCGGTCCGGGGTGTGATGGGCGGCGGCCAGGTCCGCGGCACGTTTACGGTCGGCGGTGCCACGAGCAGTCACGTCGACCGGCTCGTGAGTGACGGGGCTGGTGGGGCGACGGCGGCGCGGGGCCGGCTTCGCTCCGACCTTCGGGGTGCTGGTGGGAGCGGGAAGCGTGGCGGCGGCGGTCACCGGCTCGACAGCCGGGGCCGGGTAGCGGCGGTTCACCCACCACTGCTGGGCCAGCGAGACCAGGTTCGTGGTGGTCCAGTAGATGATCACGCCGAGCGGGAAGATCAAACCCGAGAAGAGCAGCGACAGCGGGATCACGTAGAGCATCACGCGCTGGATCGTGCGCTGCTGCGGATTCTCCGACCAGCCGGTCTTCAGAATCGACATGCGGCTGGTCAGGTAGGTGGTGGCCACCATCGCCGCGATCAGGACCCCGACCACGATCTTGACGGTGGTGCCGTCCGCACTCATCGCCGCCAGCTCCGCGGAACCGGAATGGAACCCGGCAGCGATCGGAGCCGACAGGAACTTGGCGACCGAGGCGTCAGCGAACTGGGTCTCGGTCCAGCCGTACAGGGTACGGCCGTTGGTGATCGACGGCTTCAAGTGACGGAGCACGTGCAACAGACCGATGAAGATCGGAGCCTGCAGAAGCATCGGCAGGAACGCCCCGAACGGGCTGATCCTCTCCCGGCGGAACAGTTCGGCCTGCTCCGCCTGCATCGACATCAAGTCGCCCTTGTGCTTGGCCTGCAACGCCTTGAGCTGCGGCTGCACCCGCTGCATGGCCTGCTGCGACTTCACCTGGCGCAGGAACAGCGGAAAGATCGCGGCACGGACGGTCAGCACCAGGAAGACGATGCCGAGCACCCACGCCCAGTCGGTGCCGAACCCGTGCGAGTCGTCGAGAACCCGATCCCACAGGCCGTGCCAGAAGAGCAGAAGCGCCGAGATGCCGTGGTAGACGAAGGACATGAGGTCGCTGAACATGACGGGAAACCCCCAGGGGCTGCTGAAGACTGATGAACCCTGCACCTGACAGCCAGGGATCGTTGAACGTTCTCCAGCCGGCGAGCCGAGCCGGCGATCAACCGCCACGGGCGATCAGCCGCCGTTAGCGCCAGCCGATCTGCCGCCGACGGCGATCGGACCGCTACCTCAGGTGGCGAGCCGGACCGCCGCTCCAGGTGGTGGTCGATCAGCCGTCAACGGTGGCCGGACAGTCGCCGCGAGCGGTTGACCGATCAGCCGTGAGCGGTAGTTGATCAGCCGCTGCGACTGGGAGTGATCAGTCGTCGCCTGGCGGTTGATCGACCGCATGACTGGGAGTGATCAGCCGTGGGCGGTGGGCTCGGTGCCTGGTTGGAGAAGGTTCCTTGACGGACAGTCAGCAACGGGCGCCGGAAGCGGGCGGCAGAAATGCGAAGAGTGAAGAGTGCCCGCTCAGGCGACCGCGGGGGCGCCGGTGGGGCCTCGAGGGCGAGTCCGTCCGGGTGCGTCGGGATCCCGGTGGCGGGGCACACCGGCCAGCACGGCACGACTGCGCAGGGCGGACACCTCGGCCCGGTGGGCGCCGCTCCGAACCGGGCGGACCAGGGGCATCCGGGCGAACATCGCGATCAGCAGGACACCGACCAGGGCACCAGCCCCACCGGCAAGCTCCGGCGACCCGGCCTCGGCAACCATGCCGGCCAGGCGCGAGAGCGCATCCCACCACTTCACGGCGTCACCGTAACACCACCCGGCCAGGCTGCCACCCGCCCGGCCCTCCCCCACCTCGCGGACCCTGGCGAGCCGACCACCGCCTTCGGTGATCGATCAACCAAGATCGCCGCGGACTGCGAGAGCCGTCGCGCGGGACGGTTAAGGGCTACGGGTGGGACGGCGGTGAGGGGCGCATTCGGCCCGGCGGGCGCGGGGGGACCTTGAGGTGGGGGTGTCCGGCGCGACGGGGCGGATGTGGGGTGGGCGGTTCCGGAGGTGGGGGCGGGGAGGGGTAGGCGTACCGGCGGAAGTGGGGTTTCAGGTTGCTCTGTGGCGTCCGACGTGGAGGTCGTCGGGGGCGGGGGCAGCCGTGGGGTGCTGGTGGGTGACTGCGGGGGCCGCTGAGGTGGGGGCTGCGGCGGCCCGTTCGTCCCATGGGGAGCGGGACGGTGGGCGGCGGGTCGCCGGGTCGGGGAGGCCGGTGCCGAGGGGGACGTAGACGCGGGCGTCGACAGCCTCGGCGAGCAGGAGGGCGGCCACCAGGGCGGTGGGGCGTTCGGTGGGGTCCCGGGCCAGGCAGCGGGACACCAGGTCGACGACCTCGGTGGGGAGGTCGTCGACGGCGGGCAGCGGGTCGGGGGCGGTGAAACGCTGGGCCATGACCAGTTCGGTGTGGCTTCGGGTGCTCCAGGGGAGACGGCCGGCCAGGCAGTGGTAGAGCAGGGTTCCGAGGGCGAACATGTCGGCGGCGGGGGTGGCGGGATGGCCGTCGAAACGCTCGGGGGCGATGTAGGCGGGGGTGCCCATCACCGGGCCGTCGGGGTCCGGGTCCGGGGTGCCGACCATGGCGGCGATGCCGAAGTCGAGGACCTTGGCGCCGGCCGGGGTGAGCATGATGTTCGCCGGTTTGATGTCGCGGTGCACCACGTTCTCGGCGTGTGCGGCGGCCAGGGCGGCGGCCACCTCGGCGCAGACCCGGACACTGATCCGCCAGTCGAGGTGACCGGCTGCCAGGTGTTCGCTGAGGGTCTGGCCTTCGACCAGTTCCATCACGATGTACGGCACCTCGCCGCCCGACCCGAGCGAACCGCCCGACCCGAGCGAACCGTCAGATCCGAACGAACCGTCAGATCCGAGCGAACCGCCCGACCCGGGTGAGCTGCCCGGCCCGAACGAACCACCCGCTCCGCCTGAGCCGCCCGGCCAGGGTGAGCCGCCAGGCCCGGGTGAGGTGCCGAAGTCGTGTACTCCGGCGACGTTGGGGTGGGCGAGCCGGGCGGCGGACCGCGCTTCGGCCCGGACCAGGTCCACTCCGGGTATGCCGAGGGAACCCTCCACACCCGGGCTCATGATCTTGACGGCTACCGGGCGGTCGAGGACGCAGTCGTGGCCGCGCCACACCTCCGACATCCCGCCCAGCCCGATGCGGTTGATCAACCGGTATCGCCCACCCAGAGTCCGCATCGGGCCCTCCCGTTCAGTTGCGGGCTACGGTTACCCCTCCCCTTCGGTCACAAAACTTCGCATTATCGAATCGGTCCTAATTGGAGACCGTTGATCATGGGAACGCTCCCGAATTCAAATGCTGGGACTAATTGAAGGTGGCCAATTTTTATATGTGTCACTCAGCCGGTCGGCAGTTGTGAATAACTTTCACAGCGCCGCGACGGAGAGTGACGGCCGCACGGAAGAGACTCAGGCCGATTCGGTACGCAGATCGTGCGCCCCGTCCGCACGGGTCGCCTCGTAGTACAACCGCTGCCGCCCGTCCGGCAGGGCGAGCAGACTCAGGTACCGCAGGCCGTGCGGCTGGTGCGGGCTGCCGACCGGTTCCCGGTCCTCGGCCGTGAGCTGCCCGAACGTGCCGTCGGCGAGCCTGACACCGACGGCGACGCCGGTCCGCTCCTCCCAGTTCTCGCCGGCCGTGGCGCGGCCGTCGTAGGAGGCGGTGATCCGGTCGCCGTCGACGACCACCGAGGAGATCCGCACCCCGCGGGCGTCCCACTCGCCCGGCCGCCCGGACAGTGCGGTGCGCACCCAGGTCCAGTGCACACCGTCGGGGCTGGTCGCGTACTCGGTGGTCATCCGGTCGGCATCGTCCCAGGACTCCAGGGGGTGCACCGACGCCCACAGGTGCCAGCCGTGCTCGTCGTGGTGCAGCACCGGGTCCTTCACGCCGGACTCCGCCGAACCGGCCAGCACGGTCCGGGCCGGGGCGGTGGCCAGGCCTTCCGGGGTGCCGGCCTCGAGCAGGTCGACCCGCCAGTGCTTGGTGCCGGGGGTGGCGGCGCTGACGTACAGCCGCCACCGGCCCTCCGGCGTGCGGACCAGGGCGGGCCGCTCCAGGGACTCGGCACCGAAGCGGTCCTTGCCGATCTCGGCGACGACGGTGAAGTCGAGTCCGTCGGCGGAGCGGGCCACCACGTTGGCGATGCCCCGGCCGGCTCCGAGCGGCAGGCGCAGGCGGTAGGCAAGGTAGACGTGGCCGTCGGCGTACACCGTGCTGGGCGCGCCGGACCAGGCTCCCGGCTCGGTGCCCGGCGGCTGCACCACCACGGTGGACCCGGTCCAGCCGGGCAGGGGCAGGGCGGCGATTCCGATGGTCAACTCAGATCTCCTTCACCGGGTGGTGGCGTGCCGGTCGAGGCTCAGCCAGTCGTCGTAATTCTCGCCGGTCACGTCGTGGAGCAGTTCGATGTCCGCGGCGAAGTACGGCAACAGGGCGGCGCGTTCGGCCGGGGTGGTCACCGGGCGGTTGCCCTGCCGGCGGTGCAGCAGGGTGAGCAGCGGACCCCGGGCGGCCAGGCGCAACGGCACCGGGAAGTGCTGCCCGAACCCGCCGCCGGCCCGCAGCAGGCCGCGCAGTACCCGGTTGACCTGGTTGTCCTCGACGTAGTGCCGGTTCACGTTCTCCTTCGGGATCGCGGTGAGCACACCGGTCCGCACCCCGAGAAAGGCGCAGACCCGGTCCAGGGTCTGCGCGGGGTCGTCCTTGAGGTCCCGGTAGCGCAGCAGGAGCACCTGGTCGCGGGAGAAGCGCTGGTAGAGGTGCTGGAGCTGCCGCCCGTAGAGACCCAGTCCGATGTAGTGCCAGAAGTCGGCGTAGTTCCTGGCCCGGCGGGACTCCTCGGCGCGGCAGGCGGTCAGGAAGTCGGCCTCCTCCTCCAGCCCGGCCACCCAGAGGTGGGTCCAGTTGGAGTGCGCCCGGTCGACCGGGTCACGGAGCAGGATGATCATCCTGACGTCCGGGATCAGGGCCTTGATCCGGTCGTGGGCGGCCAGGTCGTACAGGTAGAACGGGGTGGCCTCGCCTTTGACGGCGCCGGACGGGGCCGCGGCGAACAGCCGCTCGTAGTCCGCCCGCCGCCACACGTGTTCCTGGTAGGTCTGCACGTCACCGGGGCCGCCGACGGTGGGGGGCGGACCGTCGGAGAGGAAGAACTTCGGCTCCTTGACCGGCGACAGGTACAGGTCGGGATGCGCGGCCAGTGCGGCGTGCAGGGCGGTGGTGCCGGCCTTGGGCACGCCGGCTATCAGGAAGTCCGGAAGTGACATGGGATGCCTCCCTCGGGTCGAAGTCTGCCTAGCCTACCGATCAACTAGGATTTCGCAGCCGTTCGACCATCTGACGGGCGCCCCGTTTGATGAGGGGATGCCCGTTCCGGCACCTGAGTACACCCAAGACTGACGTTCCGGCCGGGCATCTGTGCACCGGCGGAGACCGGCGCAGGCGATCAACGATCAGCCGATACGGCAGCCGGTGGTGGATCACCCACTCGCCCGAACGGGTGAGGGGAAGACGGGTCAGCGTCGGCCGAGCAGGCGGCGCCACCAGGGAACCACCGGGCGGAAGCGGGTGCACACACCGTCATCACAAAGGGCGCAATCCGTGCCGGAACGGTAGTGCTCGTGCGCCGGATAAGGGTGCCCGCACGCGCAAAGTCCGGATTCGGTCGTCATCGTCTCACCAGCACCCCGTCATCGGTGGCGGCACTCGCGCCCGTCCACCAGTCCCCGTCCGGCCCACAATAGACGCACACGAACTGCGACCGGACGCCTACACGGGCCACACCGAGATCATACGCAGCGTGATGACGGCAATCCGAATAGTGATTCGACTGCTGCCTATCTTGTCCGCATTTGAAATGATTCGCGGTGACTTTTTTAATTTGCCGGGGAATCCACCCCTTGGACCCACCCTGGGACCGCCATCCGTTACGGAACGTAATGGCAGCACCTTTCATCTCGCCGGGAAGTACGTTAAAACTGCTGCGGCAGTGAGCTTTATCCCAGCTGTGATCTGAACCCTTTTCGCAGCCTGTTGACGCTACGTAATCCCTTGCTAGGTTGATTTCCTAAAGCGAGCGGCTGTGCGGTCCCCACCGGGAAATCGCGCAACGAAGTCGCATTGCCGCCCCCCGGAAGGGACCGACATGGAGCTTTCGCACTTGAACGCGAACACTGACCGTAACCGTCCGCAATCACCGACCGTAAGCGTCGTCATCCCCACGCTGAATGAGGAGCGGAACCTCCCGCACGTGTTCGCGAAGCTCCCATCGATGATCACCGAGGTGATCGTCGTCGATGGCGGTTCCAAGGATCGGACCGTGGAGGTCGCCCGTCAGCTGCGCCCGGACGCGGTGATCGTGCAGCAGACCCGGAAGGGCAAGGGCAACGCTCTCGCCGTCGGCTTCGGCGCCTGCACCGGCGACATCATCGTGATGATCGACGCCGACGGCTCGACCGACCCGGGCGAGATCCCGCTGTTCGTCGAGAAACTGATCAACGGCGACCACTTCGTGAAGGGCTCCCGGTTCAACCACGGCGGCCACAGCCACGACATCACCAAGCTGCGCAAGCTCGGCAACGACGGTCTCAACATGGTCGTGAACGTGCTGTTCAAGACCAACTTCACCGACCTCTGCTACGGCTACAACGCGTTCTGGCGCGACGTGGTGCCGGCCCTGGACCTGCCGGACGTCGGCCTGCCGCAGCCGGCCGACGGCAGCAAGCTGTGGGGCGACGGTTTCGAGATCGAGACCATGATCAACATCCGCGCGGTGGCGGAGAAGCTCAACGTCGGCGAGGTCGGCAGCACCGAGCACGAGCGCATCCACGGCGAGAGCAACCTGAACACCTTCCGGGACGGCTTCCGGGTGCTGCGCACCATCTTCAGCGAGTACGGCCGGATGCGCCGCCACCGCGGAGCCGGCAAGCCCCCGTTCGTCGAGGGCCTCCAGGTCGCCCCCGCACCGCGGAACGCCGGCCCCGCCCTGTCCACCCCCGTCGGCAACCGCCACCCGGCCGATCCGCGCCGCGACAACGGTCACCTCAACCGGGGTACCGGCACCCGCCGCTCCGAGGACATCAACCAGATCCGCCGGTCGCCGCTGGACGACCTCGGCGCCCAGCCCACCCAGGACCTGAGTGCCGCCCGTGCCCGGTTGTTCGACGACCTCGGCAACCGGCAGACCCAGGACATCAACGCTCTGCGCCGCTCCTCCCTCGACGACTGAGCGTCTCTCCCGCCCACAGGAGCACCCCCCTCGTGAACCACACCTCTCCCGCCACGACGATCGTCATCCCGACCTACTCCGAGGCGCGCTGGGACTACCTGACCCGGACGCTGGCGTCCGCCCGGGCCCAGTCCCACCAGCCCGCCGAGATCGTCGTCGTGGTCGACCACAACCAGGCGATGTACGAGCGGATCCAGCGCGAGCTGCCCGGCGTCACCGTGCTGCGGAACGCCTTCGCCCAGGGCGTCTCCGGTAACCGCAACACCGGCGCCTTCCACGCCGGCACGTCGCTGATCGCCTTCCTGGACGACGACATCATCGCCGACCGGCACTGGCTGGCCCGGCAGATCGAGCCGTTCAGCGACCCCACAGTGGTCGGCACCGGCGGCGCGATCCGGCCCGCCTGGGAGGGTCCCGCCCCGCGCTGGATGCCCGCCGAGTTCCTGTGGGCGGTCGGCGGCTCGTACGCCGGAATGCCCACCGAGACGGCACCCATCCGCAACGTGTGGTCGGCGAACATGATCGTCCGCAAGGAGGTGTTCGAGGCCGCCGGTGGTTTCCGGGTCGGCTTCGGCAAGCTCGGCTCCCGTAACCGGCCCGAGGACACCGACCTCTGCCTGCGGATGAGCCAGGTCGGCGGTGGCCGCTGGATGTACGTGCCGAGCGCCGTCATCCAGCACGAGGTGCCCCTGGAGCGGGCCAGCTTCAGCTTCTTCGTGCGCCGCTGCTACGCCGAGGGGCGCGGCAAGGTCCAGATGTCCGGTCTG
>DATMVU010000826.1:0-2684 GCA_035562875.1 Actinoplanes sp.
ACCCGTGTGGAGGGCAGATGATCCGCCGCTCAGTCCTCAGCGACGACGTCCACAAGTCCCTGAAGTCGCTCATCCTGGACCATCGGCTCGCCCCCGACGCCCGGCTCAACATCGACGCCCTCGCCCGTGAGCTGCAGGTCTCACCCACCCCGGTGCGGGAGGCGCTGGCCCGGCTGGAGTCCGAGGGCCTGGTCCGCAAACGCCCGCTCGCCGGTTACACGGTCAGCCCGCTGCTCACCCGCGACGAGTTCAACCAGATGTTCGACATGCGGATGGTTCTGGAGGGCCCGGCCGCCCGCTGGGCCGCCGAGCACGCCACCGCCGAGCAGCGGGCCGCCGTCACCACCGAGGCCGCGACCCCGTTCCCGTCGGCCGGCCGGGAGCACACCGTGTTCACCGCCCGGGACGCGCGTTTCCATGACCTGGTCGCGGCCGGGGCCGCCAACCCCCTGCTACGTGACGCGATCACCCGGCTCCACGCGCACCTGCACATCCACCGGCTGTACTTCCCGTACACCGAGACCCACACCACCCTCGGCGAGCACTCGCGGGTGGCGGACGCCGTCGGCAGCGGTGACCCGGACGCTGCCGAGGCCGCGATGCTCGCCCACCTCGCCGCCGCCCGGGGCCGGCACCTGCGGATCTTCGATTGAGCACGCTGTTCGCCGTGGCGGCCGTCCTGACGGTGGCCGCGCTGGCCCAGGCCGCCACCGGGTTCGGGTTCTCGCTGCTCGCGGTGCCCCTGGTCAGTGTGCTGACCGGCCCGGTGGACGCGGTGGTCGGCACCACCGTGCTGGCCGCGATCATCAACCTGTTCGCGGTGCGCAAGGACCACCACCACATTCGGCGTCGTACGGCCGGAACGGTTCTGCTGGCCGGGCTCGCCGGTCTTCCGTTCGGGCTGCTCCTGCTCACGCTCCTGCCGGCCGGTACCCTCACGATCCTGATCGCCCTCTGCGTCCTGGCCGGTGCCTTCGCGATCTGGCGGGGCCTGCGGATCCGGTCCGGTGGTGCAGCGGTGGCCGCCGCCGGTTTCCTGTCCGGGGTGCTCACCACCTCGACCGGGGTGAACGGGCCGCCGATGGCCGCCGCGTTCAGCGCGATGGGCCTGCCGCCACGGGAGTTCCGGGCCACTCTGGCGGCGGTGTTCGTGGTGGTCGGCCCGGCCGGTCTGATCGGGTTCGCCCTGGCCGGGCAGTTCACCGCCGGTGCGGGGATGGTCGCGCTGGTCGGGCTGCCCGCCATCGCGGCCGGCTGGTGGGCCGGGGACCGGTTGTTCGCCCGGCTCACCGATCCGGCCCGGTTCCGTACCGTGGTGCTCTGGGGCCTGGCCGCGGCGAGCGTGATCACCCTGGTCCGGGCGTCAGGCGGCGTGTCGTGAGCGGATGCGTTTGTCCTCGTACATCCGGGCGTCGGCGGCCGCGAGCAGTTCGTCCGGCGGGACACCGTTCCGGTCGGTCCAGAGGACGGTGCCGATCGCGGCGGTGACCTGCAGGGTGCCGTCGTTCCAGGGCACCGGTTCGGCGACGCCCGCGGCGACCCGGTCGCTGATGGCCCGGACCGTGTCCTGATCGGCGCCGGTGCAGAACACCAGGAACTCGTCACCGCCGAGTCTGGCCACCACGTCACCGGGCCGTACCGCCTCGGCGAGACGCACCGCGGTCCGCCGCAGGATCTCGTCGCCCGCCTCGTGCCCGTGCTCGTCGTTTATCGGTTTGAACCCGTTCAGATCGCAGTAGATGACCGCCAGGTCCCCGGGTGCACCGGCGGTGTGCGCGTCGATCGCCCGCCGCATCACGGTGAACAGCCGCCGCCGGTTGACCAGCCCGGTCAGCTCGTCGTGGTTGGCCTGGAACACCAGTGCCTGCCGGAGCCGGGAGAGCCGGATCAGCACCAGTGGGATGCTCAGCAGCGGTGCGATGGTCAGCAGCAGGCCGTCGGCGGGCTGGCCGAGCACCTGGGCGAGCCCGCCGCTGAGCGGGATCACCAGCAGGGCGCCACCGAGCCTGCTCAGCTGGTAGCGGGGCAGGAGCTGCCCGGACCGGGCGGCCGGCTCGCTGAGCTGCCGGACACTCGGGTGCAGCCCGGCCGCGCCGAGTGCGAGGTAGCCGATGGCGAAGCAGAGTGCCGGCTGGTCGCCCGGGGCACCGAGGTTGACCAGGGCGATTCCGAGGATGGTGAAGCCCAGGGCGCCGAACAGCAGCCGCAGGCAGCCCTGCGCGGCACTGGTGCGGGACACCCGGATCAGGGAGCCGCAGATGCCGAGCAGCACCAGCAGCTGGATCAGCACCAGGGACTGCTGACCGGTGCTCATCCCGGTCCGGAGCAGGTGCGGGCGGAACAGGAACTCCCAGATCGGGGCGGCGAGCGCGATTCCCCACACCGCCGCGTCGATGGTGCCGCTGGCGTCCCGGGGCGCGTGCCGGAGCACGATCATCAGGCTCGCGGCGAGCAGGAAGACGTACCCGCCGAGTTGCAGCGGAACAGCCAGGGCCTCCGCGGGGTGCGCCGAGCCGGCGGGACCGAGGGGACCGATCAGCACGACGGTGTTGGTGATGCTCAACAGCAGCAGTGCCAGCACCACCAGCAGCCACGGTCGCTGGTCGGTGACCCGGTGCCGGCGTAGTCCCGCCGCGATGGCCACCGCGGCCAGCACGCTGGAGAGCAGCATCAGGCCGTTGCGG
>DATMVU010000827.1:0-7221 GCA_035562875.1 Actinoplanes sp.
TGGGTGGCGCCGAACCGCCGACCGGCCACCGGCTGTAGGGGGAACCGTTCTCGTGGCTTCTCCCCCGAAATGATTCGTGCCGAAGTATTCCGGCATCTTGCCCGCCGGCCGTTTCGCTGTTAGTGGGCACGGAAGGGCCAGATCGGGCGTCTCTGTCTTCTGCCGACATTTCTGGCAAGTTATTCGTCAGGACGAAGCCGTGCGACCCGAACGGCGACTAGAACAAGGACTCGACCGTGGCTAAAGACGAAACGACGCTGCCCGCACGGTGGCGGGCCGCCTACAACGCGGCCCTCGCGCTGCTGGAGAGCGACCAGCCGTACACCGATCCCTCGGATCCGGTCGCCCGGGCCCGGGTACAGCGTGCGCGGACCGACACCCGGCGGTGGATCCGCGCGCAGAAGACCCTGGCATCGGTCGGCGAACTCTCCCCGGTCCAGCGGTTCTTCGTCGAGCAGATCCCGGACGACTGGTGGGAGATCGACTTCCGGCGCCGGCGGCGCAACCGCGCACCGCGGGCCGGCGCGCCCCGGGAACGGTAGGGACAGCACCTGAACCGCGAGCGCTCGCGGTTCAGACGCTGACCCGGCCGTACCTAGCCGGCCTGGTGGGTCTCCGGATCGAGCAGCGGATCGACGGCCCGGGGTTCCTCGGCCCAGAGCGCCCGCAACTGGCTCTGCAGGAACACCGTGATCCGCTGCCGGTAGTCGTTGTCGAAGGTCGCCAGGGCCTCGATCTGTTTCTGCAGCGCCTCCCGCTGTTTCGCGAGACCACCGACGGCGTCCTGGTAACGCTGCTGCGCCCGGTCCTTCAGCTGGTCGGCGTGGTCGGTGCCGTCGGCCACGATCCGGTCCGCCGCGGCGTGCGCCTCGGTCAGCAGCCGGTCCGCTTCGGCGCGGGCCTCGGCGAGCAGGCGTTCGGCCTCGGCGCGGGCCTCGGCGAGCATGCGTTCGGTCTCGGCCCGGGACTCGTCGGCGTACGAGTGGGCGTCGCGGTGGATCTGCTCGGCCAGGGCCTGCGCCTCGGCGCGGACCTGGTGGGCGTGCCGGTTCACTGCGGCGATGTGGTCGTCGGCGGTGCGCTGGGCCAGCGCCAGCAACTGGAGCGCCCCGTCCGGCAGGACCAGGGTCTCGCCGGTCCGCTGCACGGGGGGCATCGCCGGGACAATCACGCCGTCGAGACCGCCGGAGAACATCACCTCGGTGTCGGTGTTCACGTTCGGTTCCCTTCAAGCAGGTGAGCGCTGTGGTAGACCGTTCCGGGACCGGCCGTTGAGGTCGTGGAGCGGTTCCGGCAGAGCCGGATCAGGGCGATGTATCTGACCGGGACGACGAACAGCAGGTTGAAGACGGCCTCCGCCGGGGTGAGCAGCAGCCACGTCCAGAACCTGTCAGGTCCGCTCGTCCGGGGCCGGTCGACCAGATACAGGCCCGTCATGGCGTAACGAACCAGCAGATACAACGTGGCGTACAAAGCGGCCAGGCGCCCCGGGCCGGGCCCGGTGGCGAGGGCGGTGGCCGCGTAACCGACGGCCAGCGACCCGGCGAGCATCCGGGCCGCCGGGAACAGCCTGCCGAACGTCCGCCACCACGTCACCGACCAGCGCAGACACTGGTGGTAGGCGGCTGCGGAGTCGGTCGGCACCCGGGTCCAGGCGGTCGCCTCCGGCACCACGACCGACGCCCCCTCGAACACCGCCGACCCGGTCCGGTGGTGCAGCCGGTCGGAGAAGGCGGCGGCGGACCGGCACAGGCCGGCGGACGGCAGCGGACGGCTCAGCCGCAGCATCCGGGCGGTACCGACGTGCACGTCGGTGATCCGGTTGAGCAGGTTCCGGCCGGCGTCCCGGACCGCGAGCATCGGCCGGGCCACCGCCACCCGCGGGCCGGTGAACGCCCCGAGCAGGTGCCGGAGTGCGTGCTCGTCGAGGACACAGTCGCCGTCCAGGGTCAGCACGTAGTCCCAGTCGGCCGGGTCCAGCCGGTCCAGGACGTGCAGCCCGGCGGGGCGCGGCCCGCCGCCCGGCCGGTGATGCCAGCGGACCCGGGGGTGGGCGAACGACTGCACCGGGCGGCGGGCCGGGCCGTCGTCGACCACGTGCACCTCGCCGACACCGGCGCCCTGCTGACCGAGCAGCGACCAGACGCAGGCGTGCAGATCCTCCGGGCCCGCCTCGCCGGCCGGGACGATCGCCACGATCCGGGCGGCCGGTGACTCCGGCGACGGATGTGCCTGCGGGAGCCGTGGGCCGCGGACGAAGGAGTACGCCCGGACCAGCAGCATCCCGTATCCGGCACACCAGCAGGCGAACAGGGCGGTGCCGGGGACCGCCCGGTGGACGTACCCGGTCGCGACGGTCACCGCCAGGATCACGATCCCCGCGGTCAGCGCGCGCCGGACGGGACGGGTGTGCTGCATGCGCGAGAACCTTTCCTGGGCGGTGCCGGCGGGGGTTCCGCCAGCGATGTTGGCAAAACGGACAGACAAGTCAAATCCCCAGTGGTCCCGTTCGCGTGAATCGGGCTCGTTCTCATGCCTTCGGCCTCCGTCACACGGACCGCTGTGCCGTCCGAACGGGCCAGTGCGACAACGGGGACAATGGGCCGATCGGACATTCGGGACCGCTCTTTTTCCGCCGAACGCCGAACCGGTGACTGACTTCCTGTGTCGCCGGACGTGAGTTTGCCGTCATGAAAGCAGCGGTCGGAGAACTGTCGTCGGAGGAACGAACCCATGCCACAGAAGAACGAGAAGACGATCCGCCGATGACGCCGGCCCGCACCGTTCTGGTGGAGATGCTGTGCGCTCTGGTGGTGGCCTGCGCCAGCGCCTACCTCGGAGGGCGGGTGCACCAGCGGCACCGCGAGCAGCATCTGCGCCGGGCCGCCTTCCGGAACGGGTTCCGGCACGCGTCGGCAGCGTTCGCGACCCGTGCGGCAGCCGGCCGGCGCCGCCCGGTCATCCCGTCACCGGTCGGCCGGCCACCTCGTAAGGAGTTCTCCCGGCCCCGGCCCGGATCCCCGCGCAGCCGGACGTCCCCGTTCGAGGCAGGTAGGTCATGACAGCGCCCGGCAACGGCATCCTCTACTTCATCCTCACCCTCGGCATCGTGGTGACGAGCGGATACGCGATCGGGCGGATCCATCAGTGGCACCGGCACGGGCTGGACCGGGACGAGGCGTACCGCAACGGTTACGACAAGGCGTGCCGGTCGATCATCGACATGATGGCGGCCCGGAAGGCGACCCTCACCACGTCGATGCCGGTCAATCCGCCGCACGTCCGCCGGACCGTGCTCAACCAGCGGCGGTTGTACCCGGAGCACGAGCCGGAAGATATACAGTTCCGCACATCCCGGTGAAACAGCGGATTCCTAGCGTGACGTCATGGCCGACACCCTCCCGAGCAAGCACCACGAGGACCTGGTCGAAGCCGCCGGCATGCCGGTCGGTAGCGGCGTCAGCAGAATCGATTACGATCCCCGGCTCACCAATCAGGACCTGGCACCGCTCAAGGAGCAGCGCTGGGGTTCGTACAACATCTTCGCGTTCTGGATGTCCGACGTGCACAGCGTCGGCGGATACGTCACGGCCGGCAGTCTCTTCGCCCTGGGGCTGTCCAGCTGGCAGGTGCTGGTCTCGCTGGTCGTGGGCATCACGATCGTCTACTTCTTCTGCAATCTGGTCGCCAAGCCGTCGCAGGTCACCGGAGTGCCCTATCCGGTGATCAACCGGGTGGCCTTCGGTGTGCTCGGCGCGAACGTGCCGGCGATCATCCGCGGGTTGATCGCCGTCGCCTGGTACGGCATCCAGACCTACCTCGCCTCGGCCGCCCTGGACGTGGTGCTCCTCAAACTGTGGCCGTCGCTGATGCCGTACGCCGACGTGGACCAGTACGGGTTCCTCGGTCTGCCACTGCTCGGCTGGGCCACGTACGCCCTGCTCTGGGTCCTGCAGGCGGCGGTGTTCTGGACCGGCATGGAGACGATCCGCAGGTTCATCGACTTCTGCGGCCCGGCCGTCTACGTGGTCATGTTCGTCCTCGCCGGCTACCTGATCTCGCAGGCCGGCTGGGGCGCGATCGACCTGAACCTGGGCGAGGTCACGGTCACCGGGGTGGACGCGATCCCGGTCATGCTCGGCGCGATCGCCCTGGTCGTCTCGTACTTCTCCGGCCCGATGCTGAACTTCGGCGACTTCTCCCGCTACGGGCGGTCGTTCCAGGCCGTGAAACGGGGCAACTTCCTCGGGCTGCCGGTCAACTTCCTGATGTTCAGCATCCTGACCGTGGTGACCGCGTCGCTGACCGTCCCGGTCTTCGGGGAGTTGCTCACCGACCCGGTGGCGACCGTGGCCCGGATCGACAGCACCTTCGCCATCGTGCTCGGCGCGCTCACCTTCACCATCGCCACCATCGGCATCAACATCGTCGCCAACTTCATCTCGCCGGCGTTCGACTTCTCCAACGTCAGCCCGCAGCGGATCTCCTGGCGGGCCGGCGGCATGATCGCCGCGGTCGGGTCGGTGCTGCTCACCCCGTGGAACCTCTACAACAACCCGGAGGTCATCCACTACACGCTGGAGACCCTCGGCGCCTTCATCGGCCCGCTGTTCGGGGTCCTGATCGCCGACTACTACCTGATCCGCAGGCAGAAGGTGGACGTCGACGCGATGTTCACGATGGCCCCGGACGGCAGGTACTTCTACCGGAACGGCTACAACCCGCCCGCGATCATCGCCACCGTCGTCGGTGCGGTCGTCGCGGTGATCCCGGTGCTCGGCAAGATGACCGACGTCGCCCAGTACAGCTGGTTCATCGGCTGCGGGCTCGGCTTCATCGTCCACCTGGCCCTGAGCCGACGACGCTGATGCTCATCCGGGTCATCAACCCCAACACCACGGCGTCGATGACCGCTCTGATCGGAACCAGCGCCCGGGCCGTCGCCGGCCCGGGCGTCACCGTCGAAGCGGTCAACCCGGCGATGGGACCGGCCTCCATCGAGAGCCACTACGACGAGGCACTCGCCGTCCCCGGCCTGCTCACCGAGATCATCGCGGGGGAGCGGGACGGGGCCGCCGGTTACGTGGTCGCCTGCTTCGGCGACCCGGGACTGGACGCCGCCCGGGAGGTCGCGGCCGGTCCGGTGATCGGGGTGGCGGAGGCGGCGATGCACGCGGCGACGCTTGTCGGTCGCGGTTTCAGCGTGGTGACGACCCTCGGCCGTACGGCCGGGCGAGCGCACGACCTGGCACGCCGCTACACCGCGGCAGGCGCCTGCCGGGGCGTACACGCGTGTGAGATCCCGGTCCTGGATCTGGAGTCGGATCCCACGGTGCTGTCCCGGGTGGTCGCGCTGTCCCGGGCCGCCCTGACGACGGACGGCTCGGACGTGATCGTGCTCGGCTGCGCCGGGATGGCCGGGTTCTGCGCCGAGGTGTCCGCCCGGGTCGGCGTCCCGGTGATCGACGGGGTGACCGCCGCCACCGTGCTGGTGCAGTCCCTGGTCACGCTGCGAGTGGGCACCTCGAAAATCGGTGAGTACGCTCCGCCCCTGGTCAAACCCTATTCCGGCGTATTGCGCGACTTCATGCAACCCGGGGGAGGTGGGAGTCGTCAGGGAGGCGTGAGAGTGAAGGAGGGGCTCGTGTGAAGACCGAGCGTGATGAGCAATTCCACCAGTTCGTGGTCAGCCGGAGGGCCGCACTGGTGCGTACGGCGACTCTGCTCACGGCGGGTGACGCCCACCTGGCCGAGGACCTCGTCCAGTCCACGCTGACGAAACTGTACGTCGCCTGGCCGGCGTTCCAGCGAGCCGACAACCCGGACGGTTACGTCCGGCGGGTGCTGGTCAACGCGCTGACCGACGAGCGGCGGCGGTGGTGGCGGCGTAGCGAACGGTCGATGGCCGAGGTCCCGGAGAGGGCAGCCGCGCACCACGAGGGTGACGTCTCCGACGGGCTGCGCGCGGCCCTGAAGGAACTGCCGCCACGGATGCGCGCCGCACTGGTGTTCCGCTACTTCTACGACCTCGACGTCGCCGACACCGCCGACGCCCTCGGATGCTCCGAGGGAACGGTGAAGAGCCAGACCGCCCGGGCGCTCGACCGCCTCCGGACGGTCCTCGGCGTCCATCCCTCCCTGGCAACGCTGTGACAATGGAGAACCGAATGATCAACTTGAAGGACGGGCTGGCGGGCCTCGCCGGGCCGGCCGCCGAACCCACCACCGACCAGGTCGCCGCCGACATGGCCCGCGGCCGGAAGGCCCTGCGCCGCCGCCGTCTCGTCCAGGCCGGAGGCGGCTCCGCGTTCGCCGTCGCCGCCCTGGCCGCGGCCGTCGCGTTCGCCACCACCGGCGGGGCCCCGAACGCCACCGAGACCCCGCTCGCCACCGGCACCACCGCCACCAGCGGCGTCGCGGCCCCGAGCGTCAAACTCGTCGCCTACACCGGCGACCAGCCGGAAGGCTTCACCCTCGACAAGGTCCCGGACGGCTGGGAGGTCCAAGGTGTCGACGCGGGCGTGCTCACCCTCGCCCCGAAGAACGCCAAGGACAAGGACATCCACAACTTCGTCGGCAAGGTAGTCGTCATGCTGCAGTCCCTCGACGAGAAGGGCACGCCCCAGGGCGACAAGGTCGAGGTGGGCGGCAACCCCGGTGTGCTCGGCAAGGCCGAGGGCATGACCACCGGCTGGTGGCTGTACGTCGACCAGCCCAGCGGCCCGCGCATGCAGGTCCAGGTCTGGGACGGCCTGGGCTGGAGCAAGACCGACGTCCTCGGGTTCGCCGACGGCGTCCACGTGACCGAGGACGCCAAGCCCGGCGTCGGCTGACCCGGCCGGCAGGAGGGGAAGACCGGAACGGGGAAAGCGTCCCGGTCTTCCCGACTGACGAAGGTACCCGGCGAGGCGCGGGCCCCGGTGCCGTCACCAGCCCCGGGCACGCCATTGCGGCAGCGACGGGCGTTCGGCGCCGAGTGTCGAATCCTCGCCGTGGCCCGGGTGGAACCGGGTGGCGTCGCCGAACCTGTCGAACAGCTTGCGCTCGACGTCATTGATCAGGGACTCGAAGTCCTCCTGCACGCCGCGGGTGTTGCCGACCCCGCCGGGGAAGAGACTGTCGCCGGTGAACAGGTGCTCACCCCGGTAGGACAGCACGATCGACCCCGGGGTGTGACCGACGATGTGGATCACCTCCAGGGTGTGGCCGCCGACCTCGATC
>DATMVU010000828.1:0-27296 GCA_035562875.1 Actinoplanes sp.
CCGGTGATGGTGGTGAGGTCACGGACCGCACCGTCGATCAGCTTGGCGTCCCGGGCAGCCTCGCCGACACCCATGTTGACGACGACCTTGACCAGGCCGGGCGTCTGCATCGGGTTGGCGTAGTTGAACTGCTCCCGGATCGCCGGCACGACCTCTGCACGGTACTTCTGCTTGAGGCGCGGAAGCGACTTCGCCTGCGTCGCTTCAGTCTGGGTAGCGGCAGTCATCAGAGTTCCTTACCGGTCGTGCGCGCGATCCGGACCTTGTTGCCGTTCTCGTCAATCTTGTAACCGATGCGAGTCGGCTTGCCGTCGCCGTCCAGCACCTGCACGTTCGAGATGTGGATGGCGGCTTCCTGAGTGACGATGCCACCGGTCTTCGAACCGCGCTGGTTCGTGCGGATGCGCTCGTGCTTCTTGATCCGGTTGACGCCCTCGACCAGGACCTTGTCGCGTGCGGGGTAGGCCGCGATGACCTTACCCTTGGCGCCCTTGTCCTTACCGGCGATGACGACGACCGTGTCGCCCTTCTTGATCTTCACGGTCAGAGCACCTCCGGCGCCAGGCTGATGATCTTCATGAACCGCTTGTCGCGCAGCTCGCGCCCGACCGGGCCGAAGATGCGGGTACCGCGGGGGTCCCCGCCGTCCTTGATGATGACGGCGGCGTTCTCGTCGAAGCGGATGTACGAGCCGTCCGGACGGCGCCGCTCCTTGGCGGTGCGAACGACGACCGCCTTGACGACGTCGCCCTTCTTGACACCGGCACCCGGAATGGCGTCCTTGACCGTGGCCACGATGACGTCGCCGATGCTCGCGTAACGGCGACCGGAGCCACCGAGCACCCGGATGCACAGGATCTCCCGGGCACCCGTGTTGTCCGCGACGCGCAGTCGCGACTCCTGCTGGATCACGTCTGTCTCCTATGTCTGCCAGTTCTCCGGGTCAGCGACCCGAAGCTTGGCGGAACGATGGTCCGCTGGGGCCGGCGCGAACCGGCCCCAGCGCACTCACTTGGCCTTTTCGAGGATCTCCACGATGCGCCACCGCTTGGTGGCGGAGAGCGGACGAGTCTCCATGATCGAGACGCGGTCGCCGACGCCAGCAGCGTTCTGCTCGTCGTGGACCTTCAGCTTCCGCGTACGGCGGATGACCTTGCCGTACAGGGCGTGCTTGACGCGGTCCTCGACCTCGACAACGACGGTCTTGTCCATCTTGTCGCTGACCACGAGACCGTCACGCACCTTACGCTGAGCGCGCGGAGCGGTGGTGTTCTCACTCATGCCGTCACCTCATCCGGCGCGACCGAGAGACCGAGCTCCCGCTCCCGCATGATCGTGTAGATCTTCGCGATGTCCTTACGGACGACCTGGAGCCGACGATGATTGTCGAGCTGCCCGGTCGCACGCTGCACGCGAAGGTTGAACAGCTCCGCCTTGGCCTCCTTGAGCTTCGCGACCAGTTCCTCTTCAGGAAGCTCGCGGAGCTCAGCGGCCTTAACGCCGGCTGCCATCAGCTTTCACCCACTTCGCGCGTGACGATGCGGCACTTCATCGGGAGCTTGTGGATCGCGCGGCGCATCGCCTCACGCGCGACCGTCTCGTTCGGGAAGGACATCTCGAAGAGAATCCGTCCCGGCTTGACGTTCGCCACCCACCACTCGGGAGAACCCTTACCGGAACCCATGCGGGTCTCGGCAGGCTTCTTGGTGAGGGCCTGGTCCGGGAAGATGGAGATCCAGACCTTGCCGCCACGCTTGATGTGACGGGTCATGGCGATACGAGCCGACTCGATCTGACGGTTGGTCACGTACGCCGGCTCGAGAGCCTGGATACCGAACTCACCGAAGACGACCCGGTTGCCACCCTTGGACGCGCCACTGCGGTCCGGGTGGTGCGGCTTACGGAAGCCCTTCGGGGGCTTACGGGGCATCAGCACAGGTCAGCCCTCCTGCTGCTTTTCAGCCGCAGCCGGAGCCGCGGCGGTGTCATCGGCGGTCGCCGCGGCCTGAGCGGCCCGGCCGGCCTCGGTTCCGCCCGCGGTCGTGCCGGACGAACCGGAACGGCCACGACGCGGACGCTCGGGACGGTCGGCCCGGTCCCGGCGCGGACGCGCGGGCGCCTCGGGGGCGACCTCGCGACCCGGAACGGCGTCGCCCTTGTAGATCCAGACCTTCACACCGATCCGGCCGAACGTGGTACGGGCCTCGAAGAAGCCGTACTCGATGTTCGCGCGGAGCGTGTGCAGCGGAACGCGACCCTCACGGTAGAACTCCGTGCGGCTCATCTCCGCGCCACCGAGGCGGCCGGAGACCTGCACCCGGATGCCCTTGCAGATCGGGTTCTTCATGGCCGACTGCATGGCCTTGCGCATCGCGCGGCGGAAGCTGACCCGGGAGGACAGCTGCTCCGCGACACCCTGCGCAACCAGCTGAGCGTCCGACTCGGGGCTCTTGACCTCGAGGATGTTCAGCTGAACCTGCTTGCCGGTGAGCTTCTCCAGCTGGCCACGGATCCGGTCGGCCTCCGCACCCTTACGGCCGATGACGATGCCCGGCCGGGCGGTGTGGATGTCGACCCGGACCCGGTCGCGGGTCCGCTCGATGTCGACCTTGGAGATGCCGGCACGCTCGAGGCCCTTGGACATCATGCGGCGGATCTTGACATCCTCGCCGACGTAGTCCTTGTAGAGCTTGTCGGCGAACCAACGGCTCCGCCAGTCAGTCGAGATGCCGAGACGGAACCCGGTGGGGTGAACCTTCTGACCCATTACTCGGCACCCTCCGTGCTCTGGGACTCGGCCTGCGGCGCGGCCGGCTTGGCCGCTGCCTTCTTCGCCGGGCGGGCCGTCTGGACCGCCTCGACCGCGATGGTGATGTGACTCGTACGCTTGCGGATCCGGTACGCCCGGCCCTGCGCCCGCGGACGGAACCGCTTGAGCGTGGGACCCTCGTCGACGAACGCCTCGCTCACGAGGAGAGCGTCGGCGTCGAGCCGCTCGTTGTTCTCCGCGTTCGCAATGGCGCTGGCAAGCACCTTGTAGACCTGCTCGCTGGCGGCCTGCGGCGCGAACTGCAGGACAACCAGCGCCTCCTTCGCGGGCAGACCACGAACGAGGTTGATCACCCGGCGCGCCTTGTTCGGCGAGATGCGCACGTGCCGCGCAACCGCCCGCGCGCCCGGAAGCACCGGAGCGTCGCCCTTAACTGGCATCGCTGTAGCTCCTAATTCCTCTGAATCGTGTATCTGCTTAGCGACGACGGCTCTTGCGGTCGTCCTTCTCGTGACCCTTGAACGTGCGGGTCAGAGCGAACTCGCCGAGCTTGTGCCCGACCATCGCCTCACTGATGAACACCGGGACGTGCTTGCGGCCGTCGTGCACCGCGATGGTGTGCCCCAGCATGTCAGGGATGATGGTCGAACGCCGCGACCAGGTCTTGATGACGTTCTTCGAGTTCTTCTCGTTCTGAACTTCCACCTTCTTGAGCAGGTGGTCGTCGATGAACGGGCCCTTCTTCAGGCTGCGAGGCATCTTTTAACTCCCGTTACCCGCGCTTGCGGGTGGCGTAGCGGCGGCGAACAATCAGCTTGTCGCTCTCCTGGCCCTTGCGGCGGGTACGGCCCTCCGGCTTACCAGCCGGGTTGACCGGGTGACGACCACCGGAGGTCTTACCCTCACCACCACCGTGCGGGTGGTCGACAGGGTTCATGGCCACACCACGGACGGTCGGGCGCTTGCCCTTCCACCGCATACGGCCGGCCTTACCCCAGTTGATGTTCGACTGCTCGGCGTTACCGACCTCGCCGACCGTCGCGCGGCAGCGGATGTCGACACGACGGATCTCACCGGACGGCATACGCAGCGTGGCGTAGGCGCCCTCACGGCCGAGCAGCTGGATGCCAACACCGGCCGAGCGGCCCATCTTGGCTCCACCGCCGGGACGAAGCTCCACACCGTGGACCGTCGTACCGACCGGGATGTTGCGCAGGGGAAGGTTGTTCCCCGGCTTGATGTCCGCGCCCACACCAGACTCGATGCGGTCGCCCTGCTTCAGGTCCTTCGGCGCGAGGATGTAGCGCTTCTCACCGTCGGCGTAGTGCAGCAGAGCGATACGGGAGGTGCGGTTGGGGTCGTACTCGATGTGAGCGACCTTGGCCGGCACGCCGTCCTTGTCGTTCCGCCGGAAGTCGATCAGCCGGTACTGCCGCTTGTGGCCACCGCCCTGGTGCCGGGTGGTGATCCGGCCGTGGACGTTGCGGCCACCCTTCTTGGGCAGCGGAACCAGCAGAGACTTCTCCGGCGTCGACCGGGTGATCTCAGCGAAGTCGGCGACGCTGGAGCCACGACGGCCCGGCGTGGTCGGCTTGTACTTACGGATTGCCATGATTCAAAACCCCTTAGCTGACCGGGCCGCCGAAGGCCTCGATGCGGTCACCGTCAGCCAGCTTCACCATGGCGCGCTTGGTCGCCTTGCGCTGACCCCAACCGGTCTTGGTGCGCTTGCGCTTGCCCTCGCGGTTCGCCGTGTTGACGGACAGCACGCGGACGTTGAAGATCTGCTGGATCGCGATCTTGATCTGGGTCTTGTTCGCGGCCGGGCTGACCTCGAACGTGTACCAGTTCTGGTCGAGAACGCTGTAGCTCTTCTCGGAGACCACCGGAGCGACGATGATGTCGCGCGGGTCGGCGATCGTGCTCACTTGTCGCCCTCCTCGGACTTCTCGGTCCCGCCGAGGAACTCGTCGAGCGCGACCTTCGTGAAGACCACCTCGTCGGCGACCAGCACGTCGTAGGTGTTGAGCTGACCGGCCTCGATGAGGTGGACAGACGGCTCGTTACGCAGCGACACCCAGTTCAGCTCGTCCTGGCTGTCCAGAACGACCAGGACCTTGGTGGTCTGGGCGACCTTACGCAGGGTCGCGATCGCGGCCTTCGTCGACGGCTTCTCGCCGGTGAGGAAGGACTCGACCACGAACACGCGGCCGTCGCGGGCCCGGTCGGAGAGGGCGCC
Source organism: Actinoplanes sp. (assembly GCA_035562875.1). Classification (GTDB taxonomy): domain Bacteria; phylum Actinomycetota; class Actinomycetes; order Mycobacteriales; family Micromonosporaceae; genus Actinoplanes. Next base: position 5,010 of record DATMVU010000828.1, read on the forward strand.
ACGCAGAGCGGCAGCCTTCATCTTCTTGGGGGTCCGCTGGCTGTAGTCACGCGGCACGGGACCGTGCACGACGCCACCACCGGCGAACTGAGGCGCGCGGATCGAGCCCTGACGGGCGCGACCGGTGCCCTTCTGCTTGTACGGCTTCTTACCACCGCCGGCAACCTCGCCGCGCGTCTTGACCTTGTGCGTGCCCTGACGGGCCGCGGCCAGCTGCGCCACGACGACCTGGTGCATCAGCGGGATGTTCGCCGGCACATCGAAGATCTTGGCGGGCAGGTCGACCGAGCCGGCCTTGGTGCCCTCAGCGTTGATCACGTCAACCGAGCTCACTTGGCACCACCCTTCTTCGACGCGCTACGGACCAGGATGAGCGCGCCCTTGGGACCGGGCACCGCGCCGCGGACCAGGATCAGGTTGCGCTCGGTGTCGACGGCCTGGATGACCAGGTTCTGCACGGTGAAGCGCTTGCCACCCATGCGACCGGCCATCTTCATGCCCTTGAACACGCGACCGGGGGTCGCGCAGGCGCCGATGGAACCGGGCGAGCGGTGCTTGCGCTCGACACCGTGGCTGGCACGCAGACCGTGGAAGCCGTGCCGCTTCATGACACCGGCGTAGCCCTTGCCCTTGGTCTTGCCGGTCACGTCGATCGGCTGGCCGACCGCGAACGTGTCGACGGTGACTTCCTGGCCGAGCTCGTACTCGCTGGCGTCGACGGTGCGGAGCTCCACGATGTGGCGCCGCGGCGAAACGCCGGCCTTGGCGAACTGGCCACTCTCGGGCTTGTTCACCTTGCGCGGGTCGATCGCGCCGTAAGCCAGCTGGACAGCGGTGTAGCCGTCCTTCTCATCAGTGCGGACCTGGGTCACGACGCAAGGGCCGGCCTGCACCACGGTTACCGGGACGACCTTGTTGTTGTCCCAGACCTGGGTCATGCCGAGCTTGGCGCCCAGGATCCCCTTAACTTGCCTGTCCATTGTCCGGTCCCTACAGCTTGATCTCGATGTCGACGCCAGCCGGAAGATCGAGACGCATGAGCGAGTCGACCGTCTTCGGGGTCGGGTCGATGATGTCGATCAGACGCTTGTGCGTGCGCATCTCGAAGTGCTCGCGCGAGTCCTTGTACTTGTGCGGCGAACGGATCACGCAGAAACGGTTGATCTCCGTGGGCAGCGGCACCGGGCCCGCGACCTGCGCCCCGGTACGCGTCACCGTCTCGACGATCTTCCGCGCCGAGGAGTCGACGACCTCGTGGTCATAGGCCTTGAGCCGGATGCGGATCTTCTGTCCCGCCATGGTGGCTTCTGTTTCCTTCTCTCGATGCCGCTACGTGCGAAGGCGGTGCCTCCGCATGCCCGCAGGACCGTTGATCCTGCGTTGTCCGACCCCCGCGGTCGGGCGTGTCGCGCCTCTGCTCAGAATGCTGGGCATTCTGCTTCAGCCCCTGCCCCCTGACTGCTGGGGAGGCGCCGATCGCGGGAATCTGGGGGCCGGGCGGCAAGTCAAAACCACACCCGGACACCCGGCGGGGGTGGACCCCTGAACGAGCAGTGCTACCTCGAACAGAAACCCACCCCGCACGGACGCAACCTGACTAGTATGCAGGATGAATTCCAGCATTGCTAATCGGGGTCACCTCTGAGAGCTACTCACCACTCCTCGTGAGCCGAAGCTCACGAGAAGCGACAGTGAACATCCTCAGATCAGACGTTGATCTTCGTGACCGTGCCGGCGCCGACGGTGCGGCCACCCTCACGGATCGCGAACTTCAGGCCCTGCTCCATGGCGATCGGCTGGATCAGCTTCACGGACATGGAGGTGGAGTCGCCGGGCATGACCATCTCGGTGCCCTCGGGCAGCGTGACGACACCGGTGACGTCCGTGGTGCGGAAGTAGAACTGCGGCCGGTAGTTCTGGAAGAACGGCGTGTGCCGTCCACCCTCCTCCTTGGAGAGGATGTAAACCTGGCCCTCGAACTCCGTGTGAGGAGTCGAGGAGCCCGGCTTCACGACGACCATGCCGCGCTCGACGTCTTCGCGCTTGATGCCACGAAGCAGCAGGCCGACGTTCTCGCCAGCGCGAGCCTCGTCGAGCAGCTTGCGGAACATCTCGATGCCGGTGCAAACGGTCTTGGTCGACTTCTCGCGGATGCCCACGATCTCGACCTCCTCGTTCGGCTTGAGGATGCCACGCTCGGCGCGACCGGTCACCACGGTGCCACGGCCGGTGATCGTGAAGACGTCCTCGATCGGCATGAGGAACGGCTTCTCGACGTCACGCTCGGGCTGCGGGATCGCGGTGTCGACCGCGGCCATCAGCTCGAGGAGCTTGGCGGTCCACTCCGGGTCGCCCTCGAGCGCCTTGAGCGCCGACACGCGAACGACCGGCAGGTCGTCGCCCGGGAACTCGTAGGTGCTGAGCAGCTCGCGGACCTCGAGCTCGACGAGCTCCAGGAGCTCCTCGTCCTCGACCATGTCGCTCTTGTTCAGGGCGACGACGATGTACGGAACGCCGACCTGGCGGGCCAGGAGCACGTGCTCCTTGGTCTGCGGCATCGGGCCGTCGGTCGCGGCAACCACCAGGATCGCGCCGTCCATCTGCGCGGCACCGGTGATCATGTTCTTGATGTAGTCGGCGTGGCCGGGGCAGTCCACGTGCGCGTAGTGACGCGTCGCGGTCTGGTACTCGACGTGCGCGATCGAGATCGTGATGCCACGGGCCTTCTCTTCAGGCGCCTTGTCGATCTCGTCGAACGGGGTGTACGGGTTCAGGTCCGGGTATTCGTCGTGCAGGACCTTCGTGATGGCCGCAGTCAGCGTCGTCTTACCGTGGTCGATGTGACCAATGGTGCCGATGTTGACGTGCGGCTTAGTCCGCTCGAACTTCGCCTTCGCCACTGGTGTCCTCCTGTGGACTGATCATTACTTTTGCCCGGCACGCCAGTAAGGCGCTCAGGACTCTGTCGACTGCTAGTGCACGTGCGGCCCTCGACGGACCGCACGTGCCTCAACGCATCAGGCGCCGGTGGCCTTAGCGATGATCTCCTTCGCCACGCTCGCGGGAACCTCGGCGTAGGAGTCGAACAGCATGCTGTAGCTGGCCCGGCCCGCAGTCTTCGACCGCAGGTCGCCGACGTAGCCGAACATCTCCGAAAGCGGCACCAGAGACTTGATGACACGAGCGCCGTGACGCTCCTCCATCGACTGGATGATGCCGCGGCGGGAGTTGAGGTCGCCGATGACGTCACCCATGTTGTCCTCAGGGGTGGTGACTTCAACGGCCATCATCGGCTCCAGCAGCGCGGGGTCGGCCTTGCGGGCCGCTTCCTTCATCGCGATGGAGCCAGCGATCTTGAACGCCATCTCAGACGAGTCGACCTCGTGGTACTGACCGTCGACGAGCGTGAACTTGACGCCGACCAGCGGGTAACCGGCGAGGACGCCGTACTGCAGGGAGTCCTGCGCGCCCGCGTCCACCGAAGGAATGAACTCCTTGGGGATACGACCACCGGAAACCGCGTTGACGAACTCGTACGTGGGACCGTCCGGCGTCATCTCCAGCGGGCCGACGGTGACGACGACCTTCGCGTACTGGCCGGAACCACCGGTCTGCTTCTTGTGAACGTACGTGAGCTTCTCCACGGTTCCGCGGATCGTCTCGCGGTACGCCACCTGCGGCTTACCGATGTTCGCCTCGACACCGAACTCGCGGCGCATGCGGTCCACCAGGATGTCCAGGTGGAGCTCGCCCATGCCGGCGATGATGGTCTGACCGGTCTCCTCGTCGTTGAAGACGCGGAAGGTCGGGTCCTCTTCGGCCAGGCGCTGGATAGCGGTGCCCAGCTTCTCCTGGTCCGACTTGGTCTTCGGCTCGATGGCGACCTGGATGACCGGCTCCGGGAAGGTCATCGACTCGAGGATGACCGGCTTGGCCGGGTCGCTGAGCGTGTCGCCCGTGGTGGTCTGCTTGAGACCCTGCACGGCGATGATGTCGCCGGCCTGCGCCGACGAACGCTCTTCACGCTTGTTCGCGTGCATCTGGTAGATCTTACCGATGCGCTCTTTACGGTCCTTGGTGGAGTTGCTCACCTGAGTACCGGTTTCGAGCGTCCCGGAGTAGACCCGGACGTACGTCAGCTTGCCGAGGTGCTTGTCGGTCTGGATCTTGAAGGCCAGCGCCGAGAAGGGCTCGTCGTTCGCCGGCTTACGGAGAACAACGGTCTCACCGTCGGTCGCAGTGCCCTCGATGGCCGGAACGTCCAGCGGCGACGGCAGGAACTCGACAACGGCGTCCAGCATCGGCTGCACACCCTTGTTCTTGAACGCCGAGCCACAGAGAACCGGGTTGGCCTTGCTGGCGATCGTGGCACGCCGGATGGCGGCCCGGATCTCCGGAATCGAGACCTCTTCGCCGTCGAGGTACTTGACCATCACTTCGTCGTCGACGTCCGCGAGGGTCTCGATCAGCTTCTCGCGCCACTCGTTCGCGGAGTCGACCAGGTCGGCCGGGACCTCCTCGACCGCGTAGTCCTCACCCTTCTGGGTCTCCCCACGCCAGGTGAGCGCGCGCATCTCGATCAGGTCGACGACACCGATGTGGTCACCCTCGAGCCCGATCGGGATCTGCAGGACCAGCGGGGTGGCGTTGAGCCGGTCGATCATCATCTGCACGCAGCGGAAGAAGTCGGCACCGGTCCGGTCGAGCTTGTTGACGAAGCACATCCGGGGGACGTTGTACTTGTCCGCCTGGCGCCAGACGTTCTCGGTCTGGGGCTCCACGCCGGCCACACCGTCGTACACAGCGACCGCACCATCGAGCACACGCAGCGACCGCTCGACCTCGACCGTGAAGTCGACGTGGCCGGGCGTGTCGATGATCTGGATCGTGTGACCCTTCCACTCGCACTTGGTGGCGGCGGAAGTGATGGTGATACCGCGCTCCTGCTCCTGCTCCATCCAGTCCATGACGGCACCGCCGTCGTGAACTTCACCGATCTTGTACGTGATACCGGTGTAGAACAGGATTCGCTCGGTCGTCGTGGTCTTACCAGCGTCGATGTGCGCCATGATGCCGATGTTGCGTACCTTGGCGAGCGCGTCTGCGGCGGCCACTTCCATCCCTACTTTTCTTCGTCGTCGTCTCGTGGACCGGTACGAATGCCGTGGCCCGGCGGATTGCCGGGCCCGCAGCAGGGTCTTACCAGCGGTAGTGCGCGAAGGCCTTGTTGGACTCCGCCATCTTGTGAGTGTCCTCGCGGCGCTTGACAGCGGCACCCAGGCCGTTGCTGGCGTCGAGCAGCTCGTTCTGCAGGCGGTCGATCATGGTCTTCTCGCGGCGGGCCTTGGAGTACTGAACCAGCCAGCGCAGACCGAGAGTGGTCTGACGCGGGATGCGAACCTCGACCGGAACCTGGTAGGTCGCGCCACCGACGCGACGGCTGCGGACCTCGAGGGTCGGCTTCACGTTGTCCATGGCGCGCTTGAGGATGACCACCGGGTCGGTGCCACCGCTCTTCTCGCGGGCGCCTTCCAGGGCTCCGTACACGATGCGCTCGGCGAGCTGCCGCTTGCCGGCGACCAGGATCTTGTTGACCAGCTGCGTCACCAGCGGGGAGTTGTACACCGGGTCAGCGACCACAGGGTGGCGCGGAGCGGGTCCCTTACGCGGCATATCAGCTCTTCTCCTTCTTCGCGCCGTAACGGCTGCGGGCCTGCTTGCGGTTGCGGACACCCTGGGTGTCCAGCGAACCACGAACGATCTTGTAGCGGACGCCCGGGAGGTCCTTAACACGACCGCCACGCACGAGCACGATCGAGTGCTCCTGCAGGTTGTGGCCGACGCCCGGGATGTACGCCGTCACCTCGATCTGGCTGCTGAGCTTCACACGAGCGACCTTGCGCAGCGCGGAGTTCGGCTTCTTGGGGGTGGTGGTGTACACGCGCGTGCACACGCCGCGCCGCTGAGGACTACCCTTCAGCGCCGGCGTCTTAGTCTTGCTCGTCTTCGCCTGGCGGCCCTTGCGGACCAGCTGCTGGATCGTGGGCACCGGGTTTCTCCGCTCCCTTCGGCCGCTCCTGTTTGGCGGCCGCACCGTGTATTTCTGCCTCTGTGTGCGTGGCGCCTCCAGGGAGGAAGCGTCCCGCACCCGCGGTCGGGCGTGTCGTCCGGCTCACGGTCCCTTCACACGCGAATGTTCGCGCGCTCCGGCTTTGTCTGTGTAAGGGCTAGGTTCCATGCCTGCTCTCGCCGACCTGGGACCCAACTCCCGTCGTGGTGCTTTATACCCGTCGCACATTCCGATTCGGGCGCACGCACGAGTTGCCCAGGCGAGCCCGGGCACGAGGGGAGAGACTACCCACCCTGCGCACCCAGGTCAAAATGAACCCAGGCTCCCACGATGGACATCTCCGTATACCAGTGTAACGGGTGCTCTGCCGGGCCAACGGTGCGGTGCCGGATCCCGGCCCCGGACCGCTCGACACCGGCCGGATCGGACGTCACAACTGCAACAACAACCCCAACGAGAGCGCCACCACCGACAGCGCGCTGCCGACGATCCCGCACACCATCCCGCCGATCGCGAGACCTCGCCCGGTGAACCGTACTCTCCCCAGCTCCGCGGGGCGGGCGATCTGCCGCCGAGCGATCACGCTGACCAACACCGCTCCGACACCGGCGAGCAGGCTGAGCAGGGTGAACGCTCCGGCCACCCAGCCGCCCCAGCCCTCCCGCGCGCCGGTCACCCCGAAACAGAACACGGCGAGTGAGACGACTATCGCAGCGATGCCGGCGACCAGCGAGCCGATCGCCGGCCCCGAGGTGATCGGCGCCACCTGAAAGTGGACGAGACCGAACCCGGTGCCGGTCACCTGGTCCACCCGCTCCGGCTGCCAGCCGGCGGAGACCGGCTGCGGGGGAACGCCGTACGGCACCGGCGAGTGAGCGAACGGCGGCGGGTACGGCGGACCCGGCTGCGGCGGCGGGTAGGCGGCGCCCGGGGGATACGTCATATCCGAAGCATGTCACTCGTACGAGCGGACGTGCAGCCCACCCGCGCGCGGACGGGACGGACTCAGTCGGTGCCGGGCGCGAAGTCCTGGCTGCCCGGCGTCCCGATCGTGTGCAGCAGACCGGCGATCATCAGCACCACCAAGGCCGTCAGGGTCAGCACGATGCCCGCCCAGGCCAACCGGGTGCCCCGCCGGATCCACACCGAGCCGGTCAGGAAGCCGCCGGCCGCGTGGATCTGCCGGCCCGACTGGCGTGCCAGCAGCAACGCCAGGGTGGCCGGGATCACTCCGCCCACCAGTGGACCGGTGAGCAGGCCCACCAGACCGAGCGCGAAGACGGCCCTGGCCTTGCTGGCCGGGACGGGCTCCGGGTCCATCGGATGGCGAGAGGGTACGGCCGGGAAGGTCACCCGGCCCATTCTGCCCGCCGACTGCTCTAGTAATAAGGCCGGACCTCACGCAGGCGGCCGCCGTGCCTCAAGCACCAGCAGGACCGGCCGGCCGATCAGCCACGCCGCCCAGGGCACGTCACCGGCCATCGCGGCATCGCCGGAGAACTCGTGCCGCTCGACACCGGTCAGCCCGGCCCCGGTGAGCCACCCCACGTAGTCACCCACCGAGTGCTGATGGGCGACCAGCCGGTATCCGGCCCCGTCCTTCTCGAACTGGGCGGACATGCCGGTCGCGGCGAGCACCGGATGGAAGACCGAGAAGACCAGCCGCCCGCCGGGCCGCAGCACCCGGGCGAACTCCGCGACCGCCCGGGCCGGGTCGGCGAGGTGCTCGCCCAGCAGGGCGCAGTAGACCGCGTCGAACACGGCGTCACCGAACGGGAGCCGCTCCTGGAGGTCGGCCTCGAACAGCGGCACGCCGGGGAACCGGGAACGGGCCACCGCGAGCATGCCCGGTGAGAAGTCCACCCCCTGGGGAACCGCCCCGGCCTCGAGCAGGGTGCCGAGGTTGCGCCCGGTTCCGCAGCCCGCGTCCAGGATGTGCTCGCCGGGGGCGGGCGCCAGCACCGCGACGCTGTGCCGGGAATCCATGGCGACAACCGGATTGGGAGTCTGCTCGTAGGACCCCGCCCACAGGTCGTAACCCGTTCTCGTGTCGATTTCCTGAAGCTGCATCCTGGACCATCCCGGGGGTTGTGTGAAACAGTCGATGGAGGCATTCATTCTACTGTTCCGGCGAGCCGGTCATCAATATCGAAGAGGCCCGCCGGAAAACAGGGAGCGGGGAGGCAATGTCCGAGTCAGCATTGCGGATCATCATTATCGGTGGCGGCATCGGCGGCCTCTGTCTGGCACAGGGACTGCGCCGGGCCGGGATGGACGTCGCGGTGTACGAGCGGGACCGCTCGCGGGACGACCGGCTGGAGGGCTACCGCATCCACATCGATCCCGACGGCGCCAGGGCTCTCCACCACTGCCTGCCCGAGGAGGTCTGGAAGGTCTTCGTCGACAACACCGTCGACCTGGGAGAATTCAGGTTCGTGACGGAGCGGCTGCAGACGCTCATGGTCATGGAGACGGCCGGCCAGGACGTCCCGACCGAGCGGGCGCACGCGATCGACCGGGTCACGCTGCGGGAGATCCTGCTCGCCGGCCTGGACGGCGTACTGCACTTCGACAAGCGGTTCGAACGGTACGAACGGACGCCCGACGGCACCGTGACCGCCTTCTTCAGCGACGGGAGCACCGTCTCCGGCGACATATTGATCGGCGCTGACGGCGTCAATTCAGCGGTCCGCAGACAATTTCTTCCGCACGCCGAAAGAATTGACACCGACGCTTACGGGATCGGTCTCAAACTACCGCTGGACGACAATGTCAGAACCTGGCTGGAACCTCCTCTCTCCACCGGCCGGAACATGATCATGGCGGCCGATCCGTATTTCCTGTCGATCTCGGTTTTCGACAAACCGGGTCATGGCGGTGAGGAGGCGTACGTCGGGTCGGCGTTCGTGATCCGCCGCGCCTCCTGCCCGGACGACGTCGAACGTCTGGACGGGGCCGGGCTACAGCGGTTCGTCGCCGGGTCGATCACCGGATGGCATCCCGCGTTGCAGCGCCTGATCACCGAGTCCGATCCGGAGAGCGCGCTGCTCGTGCCGTACAAGACGTCGGTACCGGTCGAGCCGTGGGAGAGCACGAACGTCACAGTGATGGGTGACGCGGTGCACAGCATGTCGCCGGTCGGCGGGATGGGCGGCAACACCGCGCTGCGCGACGCCGAGCTGCTCTGCCGGCAACTGGTCCGGGTCCGGGACGGGGAGGCCGGGACGATCGAGGCGGTCCGCGCGTACGAGGCGGGCATGCGCGGGTACGCGTTCGCCGCAGTCCAGAAGGCGCTGCGCTACCAGAAGCAGGGTCTGCAGAGCGGCCGGGTCGCGGTGGCGCTGTCCCGGCTCTTCTTCCGGCTGATGAACACGATGATGGAGAGCCGTCGGCAGCGGACCTGACGATCGGCGGGCGGTCACCCGGTCACTGCCAGGACACCTCGTAGTAGTCACCGGGTGGCCTCCCTGCGCCGATCATGAGTTGGATGAGGCTGGTGGCGCCGGTCCCGTCCAGACCGAGCATCGTGTCGGTCCGCGGTATCTCGTAGCCGAGGCTGGCGTGACAGCTCAGCCCCAGTGCGGCGGCGGCCAGGTAGAGCCGTTGCGTGACGATGCCGGCCTCCAGGTTCTGGATCCGGTACCAGCGGTCCCCGTACTCCGCGAAGCCCCGCTCGTAGTCGCCCACCGGGTAGACGCAGAGGTTGGTGTGCGCCAGGTTGAACAGCTTGATCAGCAGGCTCTCCTGGAGCTCGGCGCCGAGATCGGCGGCCCGGACCGGAATCGGCCCGTCCGGTCCGAAGCGGTAGACGCCCGGTTCCAGCCCGGCCACCCGGTTGACCGCGCAGTAGAGACTCGTGTGCCGGATCGGCCCCGGGTCGCCGATGTCGCTCGGGTAGCCGTCGAGGGCCGGGCCGAGCAGCCGGAGCAGGGTGCCGGCGGTCATCGCGGCCGGGGTGAAGTACCCCATCGACGAGGACCGGCGCCGCAGCCCGGCCAGCAGGTCGACCCGGTCCCCGGCGGTGACCGGTTCGGCGCCGGGCGGTGGCGGGCGCAGTTCCGCGGCGCTGGTGATCCGGGCTGCACGGTGCAGAGCCGCCTGGACCGGCCGGTCGTCCAGGGACCACTGCCCCTCGGTGCTCGCCGGCGCCCCGGTCCGGGAGGTCTCCACCGAGTCATCGGCGATCAGGGCCGGCGCCGGGGAAAGGGACGGGCCGGGGTCGAGGACGACCGCCGCGTACACGCTCTCCCGCATCGGGTCCAACCGCAGTAGCCGGTCCATGTCGTCGTCCACGAACTGGTAGCGCACCGACGCGGCCGGATGCTGACGGGACGCCACGGTGAGGATCTGACCGATCAGTACCCCGGCGTCCAGTGCCGCGAGACGGTAGGTGAGGTCGCCGTACTTGAACCCGTTCTTCCAGAAGAAGACGCTGGTCAGCAGGGTCAGGCGGGGTGCCGTTCCGGGACAGCCGAGGCTCGCGGCGAGCGACCCGGTCCAGTCTCCGTCACGGATGGTCACCAGACTGTGGTGTGGTGCGTCGTAGTGGTAGAGCCCCGGTGGCACCGCGGTGTCCGGGCCGGCCAGCACGTACAGCTCGGCCGGGAACCGGGAGCCGCCGGAGGGCACCGGGCGCAGGCAGTTGCGGGCCAGTCGCGCCCCGCCAGCCGGTTCCGCGCCCCGGGTGCCGATCAGCCGCCGGAGCGCGTCGGCGTCGGTCCACCGATAGCGGGTCACGCCGTAGCAGTCGTGCAGCAACTGCCCGAGGTCGTCCCGGTCGAGCGGGATCCGGCGGCGGCCCCGGTAGACCTTGAACTGGGTGGGCGCGTCGTCCCAGTCGATCTGCTCGGGGACCGGCAGGTTCCGGATCAGGTCGACGTACTGCCGGGCCGGTCCGGTGCGGATGTGGTCAACGGGCACTTCGGGTCACCTCCGCGACCGCGCGCCAGAGCAGGTACATCAGATAGGCCTCCTCCGGCAGCGAGACGCCGAGCCGGTTGTTGTGCATGTGCGAGCAGAACAGCAGGACACTGCGCAGGTCCGCGTCGTCGCCGTCGTCCGCCATGAACACCTCGGTGGGGGTGAAACCCCCGGTCCGGCGGAGTCCGGTCAGTTCGTCACGGAGCGTGATCACGCTGGTGGCCCAGTCGGCGAGGGCGGGGCCGGCCCGGTCGGTGGCGCCCGACTCGACCAGTTCCATCACCTGCTCGACGGTGCGGACCAGGGTGTGCCGCTGGCGCTGGTACTTCGCCTCGAACCAGCCCTCGGCGTCGTCCGGCACGCCGGACATCAGCCGCCGTCCCCAGTTCCGCTGCCGGTCTCCGAGGTGGCCGGTGAGCCGGTCGGGGCCACCGGCCGCCACCATCGCGGCGGTCAACATCATGGTCAACGCCGATCCGGTACGCCGCCCGGCCGCCCCGTCATCGGCGAGCATCCGCAGGACCAGTTCGCTGGAAGCGGTGAAGTGCCGTTCCACCGCCCGCATCGCCGCTGCCGTCCCGCCGTACCGGGCGTACTCCGGGTGGTACGGCCGGGGCTGGATCGTGTTGTCCGGCACGAGTGGCTCGGCCCGGTCGTGACCGGGCTCGACGGTCAGCAGCGAGGACGCCGCCGCCCGGTAGTCCGTCTCGGTCACCGGCCGGGTCGAGGGGTGCGCGGTCAGGAAGCCGCCCACGTGCCCTTCGATCAGCGCGGCAGTCGTGGGCACGGCCGGACGCAGGCGCAACCGCAGATGCGGGCCACCCTGCCAGTGGCGTACAAAGAAGTGCTCGTGCCCGGTCTCCGCGATCAGGGGGCGGACCGCCTCCCGCAACAACCGGTCGAGGTCGCCGTGGTAGTGGACGTGCACGCTGAGCCAGTCGTCACTCGTCACGGCGGTCCTCGTTCAGCTCCACCACGAACTCCCCGGCGTAGGCCCCGTCGTCGTCGCGGATCGTCAGGTCGGATTCGGTCGGCAGCATCTCCTCGAAGACCAGCATCTGCTGGGTGCCAGCCACCAGCTCGCCGAAGACCCGCAGCAGAACCTCGCTGGAGAAGTCCAGGTAGAGCGGTTTGCGGGTCTTGTCGAACATGCCCTCGGCCCGGGACCGTTGGGACGCGTTGCCGTATCGGGTCATCGCCCGGACGAAGACCTGCCGGGGCAGGCCGTGCCGGCGGCGCCACCGGTTCAGTTCGATCAGGTGGTCCAGCGGCGAGCCGCCCCGGACCGGTTGCGGGACGTGCCGGGCCGGGACCATCCAGCTCGCCCGGTTCACCACCAGGTCGCCGAGTAGGAGCCGCGGGTGCCGGACCACGTCGTCGGCCTCGCTCACCGGCGAAGCGGTGGCCATCTGTTTGAGGAACTCGAAGCGCGGCACCGCCTGCCCGAACATCTGGAGCAGGAACCGGTGCGCGGCGGGCAGCAGGAACTCCACCATGACACCGAGGTGGACCGGGCGGATGTCGACACCGTGGCTCTTGGCGACCAGCCGCAGCGCGCCCTGTTCCGGGTCGTGGACGACGTGCAGGTCGGCCAGGGTGATGCGCTGTTCCGGCGGCCGTTCGCTGACTGTGCCGGGGTAGCTGATCTCGTAGCGGGTCACCGGCCGCCGCAGGTTCAGGTTGGAGCCGACAGTGCCGGTGATCTCGGCGAGCTCCGGGTTCCCGGCCCGCACCTGAGCCGGGAACGCGCCGGCGCCCACCCGGTAGTCGAGCCGGGCCAGCCGGGCCTGGCCGCGACCGGAACCGGTCATCAGCTCGTTGAGGACACCGAGCGGCCCGCCGTCGGCGCCGGTCATCGGCTGCACGTAACACGCCATCGACTCGATCGGTGTGACGAACGACGGCAGCCGGTCGAGAAACGCGGCGAGTTCCGCCGGGCGCAACCGGCGGCATCCGTCGTCGTCCACCGGGGTCGCCGCCACCAACTCCACCAGTTCGGTCTGCCACCGGGCCAGGTCGGCGAGCCGCTGGTCCAGATCCCGGACCGGCACCGGGAACGCCTGCTCATAGCAGGTCACCAGGTCCGCGCCACTGATCCGGTGATCGTCGCGCCAGCCGGCCGGCCGACTGGTCTCGGCGCAGAAGTCGCGGTAGAAGTCGACAAATCCGATCTGTGCCCTGGGACCGTAGTGGTCGGCGGCGAACGTCTCGGCGGCGATCCGGCCGGGCAGGAACCGGTCGTACAGTCCGGCCAGCCGGCGCAGCAGGTCCAGCCCGTCCAGCACCCCCTGCCAGGGCTGCGGGTTCCACTCCGGCCGCCAGCCGGTCAGTAGCACGTCCTCGTAGAAGACGTGTCGGGGGAACTCCGGCCCGTCCGAGTCCCAGCCCAGGTGACAGTAGAGTTCCCGCAGCCCGGCTGTGATCCGCCGGACCCGGTCCAGGCGTTCGGCGGGCGCCTCCGGCCGGCCGTAGTCGCCGAGTTCGGCACGCACCCGGCCCAGCAGCGTCCGGACCGCCGCGACCCGGGGATCCGGGAATCCGCCGAGCGCGGTGATCAGCCGCCCGAGCGGGTCGGTGTCGTGGTCGTCGACACCGAACGAGATCTCGACCAGCCCCACCTCGACGAGCCGGTCCAGGAAGCGGGCGATCTCCGGGGCCCGGTCCCGGCCGGCCTGCCGGGCGACGGCGCCGACCACTCCGGCGTGGGTCCGGTCCTCGCTGTGCCGGACCAGTTCCAGGAAGTGCCGTACGGTCGGGCTCGCCGCGATCTCGACGACCGCCTCGCCACCGTCGCGCCGGCCCAGGAAGCGCAGGGTGTCGCCGTCCTCCACAACGCTGCCGTTGACCTCGAGCGGCAGTCCGGGCCGGATCTCCGGCCATCCGGTCAGGGCCCGCGCGATCTGTTGCAGGGTGAACGTGTTGAGTTCGGCCACTCCGCGCCAGCCACTGTGGAAGCCCTCGGGCCGGTCCGGGGCGCCCGGCCGGAAGCGGCCCTGCCGGGTTCCGGTGAAGGTGCTGAACGGGCTGGTCTTGGCGGCCATCCGGGACAGGTATTTGGCCAGCTTGCGTTCCATCCGCGGCTCCGGCTCACCGGCCGACCGTTTCGCCAGGTCGGCGAAGAGGTCCTGGCTGGCCAGGACGAGGCCCTGTTGGAAGCGGCCGTCCGCGGCGATCCGGTACAGGTCGCGCCGGACCCGGACGGACTCGCAGTCCAGCGCCTCGGCCGCCGCAGCGAGCAACGACTCGCGCTCCTCGATCCGCTGGTGCCACATCCGCATCAGCCCGGCGATCCCGGCAGGCAGCCCGTCCAGCAGAGCGGCGTCGACGACTCCGGGCCGGGGCAGGCGGGCGTGGTAGACGTCGCGGCGCACGAGGATCAGCCGGCGGCGCTGCCCGACGTCCTCGTTCCCGCCGATCAGGCCGTGCAGCGCCTCGGACAGGCTCTCCCGCCGCTCGTCCAGCCAGTCGTCGACGTCCAGGACACGGTCCACCAGTCCGGCCGTCCGTCCGGTGCGCAGTTCGGTCAGGACCGCGTGCGGCAGGCCCGCGACGCGGACGGCGAAGGTGGGTTCCACCTGATATCCCATCCGGCAACGACTCCCCTCAGAACATGATCGGCAGCCCGACCTGAACTCCCGGCCGGTTGTGGGCGACGGCGATCTGGAAGAACGGGGTGAGGCCGGTCTCGTCCAGGCCGAGGATTCCGGCGACGAGCGCGGCGTCGTACCCGTTGTGGACCCGGGCGGACAGCCCGTGCGCGGCGCTGTCCAGACAGAGGCGCTGGGCGACGACGCCGGCCTCCAGGTTGAGGATCCGGTAGGCGCGGTTGCCGAACGTACGGCTGGCGGCGGTGTAGTCGCCGGACAGGTAGACGACCATCGCGGAGGACAGCAGGTTGATGTTCGGGACCGGCAGCGCCCCCTGCAACGGCCGGGTCAGGTCGGCCTCCTTGACCGGGTGCAGGCCGGCGTGCTCCGGGCAGAACCGGTGGACCCCGGGCGCCAGGCCGTCCACCGAGCGGGCGACCACGTGCATGGTGATGCCGGGGACGGCGGTTCCGGGTCGCAGATCACAGCGGTACGGAGCGGTCGCCGGTCCGGTGATCGCCCGGAACGCATCGATCGGCAGCACTCCCGGCACCGGGTTGAAGAGCACATTTCCCGACGTACGTGACCGGAGCGCCGCCCCGAGGCCGAGTCCCGCCGGAGCGCCGGCCGGCACCGGGAGCACCGAGCCGTCCGTGCAGGCCTGCGTCGTCCCGGTCTCCTGCCGGAACTCCGCCGGATCGGCCAGCAGGCAGTTGTCGGCGATCGAACGGAACAGCGGGTCGTGCGCGTGCCGGGGGCCCTCCGGCCGGACGTGCTCGGTCACCAGCTCCGGCACCGGGGCCGCGGGGCCGCCGGCCTCCCCCGCCGGGCCCGGCTCCAGCACCAACGCCGCGAACAGGTGTTCCTCGGAGTCGTCGAGGCCGAGCAGCCGCCCGGCCGCGCGGTCCAGGAACTGGTAGTGGATCCGGCTGTGCAGCCCGAGCGATCCGGCGACCCGCTCGGTGTTCCCGGCCACCATGCCCACCTCCTGGGCGCAGAGGCGGTACGAGTAGCCGCGGTACTTGAACGCGTTCTTCCAGAACAGCGACGACAGCAACAGCACTCCGGCGACGTCGCCCACCGGGGCGCCGAGAATCCGGGCCAGTTCGGCGCGGAAGTCCCCGGCCCGCAGCAGTGCCAGCGCGTGATGCAGCGGGTCGTAGTGGTAGACGCCGGCCGGCAGTCCCCCGGTCGCGGGCAGCCACAGGTACAGCTCGGTCGGGAAGTAGCAGCGGGCCGACGGGACCATCCGGTGGTACGGCCACACCGCTCCCGGGCCGACGTCGTGACGGGCGAATCCGTAGCCGTAGAACAGCAGCGTGGAGAGATCACGTTCGGTCAGCGGGCCGTCGAGAGCTGCTGGTTCCTCGGGGAGGCCGCCGGGCAGGGCGAACCGGCGTACCTCTCGATAGATCTTGAACGGCGACGGGTCGGCGCCGATCGGCTCCTCCCGCATCACCTGCGCGAACAGCTCCTCGGCCTGGTAGACGGTGCGGCGTAGGTAGTGCTCGCCGATGGTGAGGTCCCGGTTCCCGGTGGCGGTCATGGGAACGGGTGCGGGTCGGGGTTGATGTCGGCGTCGGTCAGCGGCCGGTCGTAGTAGCCGAGTTCGTACGGGATCCGGTGCAGCCGTTCGAAGCCCCGGTCCCGGCGGCGGGAGTGGCCGAAGGTCATCGGCAGACAACCCGGGATGATCACCTTGACGCAGTGGAAGTCGGCGGCCCGGTGCTCCGGTGTCGTCTGGTCCACCACGATCACGTCCTGGCCGGCGCGCACGTACTTGTCGACGGTCTCGGTCAGGTCGGTGGTGAGATCGGGATGCCGGGGTGTCGCGTACCAGTCCTTGAAGGCCTCGGTGAAGTCCTTCGGCTCGGACCGGCGCAGCAGGAAGTCGAACCGGTCGAAGACCTCCGGCGCCCCGTTGAGCGCGGCGTGGTCCTCCATGGACACCACCTGGTAGGGATCGGCGAGCATCCGCTCCACCCGCGGACGGTTCTGCCGGTGGAACTCGGCCGGGCGGCTGACCAGCGGACCCAGCTCCATCAGCGCGTTACGCAGGGCCCGTTCCGGATCGAGGTTGGAGCCCGAGGCGCACAACACCCGCGGCATGTCGGGCATGTCCCGCCGGTTCACGGCCATCACCCAGAACGCCGGGATGCCGTGTTCCATGGTGATGTCGAAGACCTCGATCGAGTAGCCGGAGAAGTCCTCGATGCTCTCCACGATCAGTGGCACGTCACGGTCCGGCACCGAGCGGACGTCGATCCGCGGGACGGCGAGCCGGGCGTACCAGGTCATCAGGAAGGCGTCGCGTTCCGCGGTCTCCAGGATGCCGTAGAGGATCGCCTCCTCCAGACAGCCGCCGAGGGCGCAGCCGTTGGAGATCTCGTAGACGAACGGATGGTCCCGGGTGTTCCGGTAGACGGTGCCGTAGTAGGCGTAGTTCTCCGGCACCAGGATCGGCCGCCGCCTGGCGAAGGACCAGCCCCACACCCAGTTGAAGACCAGGTCGTCGTGGTAGCGCGGGTAGGGGAACCCGGGCCGCTCGTAGAGGTCGTCGGCGTGCAGCCCGAGCACGACCGGGTCCAGGGCGTCGTCGCCGAGGTCACGCCGGCTGGCCCGGACCGTGGTGCGCCGGCCGCCCGGCTCGATGCCGCCGTACCGTTCGGTCGCCTCGGCGATCGCGGTCAGCCGGCTCGCGGCGAAGTTCGTCTGGTGCCCGTACCCCACCTCGGTCCGGGCGGTGGCCCGCAGGCCCATCGGCGCGCTGGCACTCGGGAAGACGCTACGGCCCTCCTTGTACACCGCCCGGAGCAGGCCGATCTCGCGGTCCACGTACAACCGGTGGAGCCGGTCCTGCTCGCCGTCGAGCGACCGCACCCGGAAGGTGCCGGGCGCTACCTTGAGCCGGGGTTCCGGTGTCACGACGGCGGCCTCGGCGGTGTCGTCGGGCAGATGGCCGCACCGATCGCAGAGCGGGTCCGGCAGCCACCGGTGCGCGCTGGTCCGCAGGTCGTCGAGGCCGACCCGGATCATCGTGCCGCGTACCGCCCAGCCGTCCGGGTCCGCGGCCAGCCGGTCCACCTCCCGGACCACCAGACCGGCGACCACGTCGGCCGCCAAGCCGGTCAGCCATCCGGAACCCATCGTGGCCATCGACTCGGGCCGCTCGGCGAGCGCCCGCCGGAAGTCCGGCTGATCGTTGCGGGCCCGCAGCCGCCGCTCCCGCACACAGGTGAGGCACCCGTCGTCGACCGCCGACAGGAACGGGCCGACCAGGGCCGCCCCGGGGACGAGCCAGACCGGGAGCAGCGGTACGCCGTGCTCCAGGTACCGGGAGTTCCACTCGTCCTGGAGGTCCTGGTCGGCGGTGTCGGTGATCAGCACCAGCAGGTCGATGCCGGCGTCGACGTCGACCACCTGATGCCGGTCCACCAGTCGTGGCACGGTGGTGTCGTGCAGCACCCCGGACCCGGCCACTCCGATGCGCAGCGCCGTCCCGCCCACGTCAGCGTCCTTCCACGAGAACGACATCGACGATGTACGGCAGGACACGCCGGAGTGTGGGGTCGTGGTCGAGTGGCACCGCCACCGGCCGCCGTCCGGTCTCGTCCAGCCTCCGCACCAGTTCCGCGGTGGTCCCGTCCCACGACCCGGCCGGGTCTCCGGACCACTCGCCGGTCTGCGCCTGATGCCGGCCCAGCGCCTGTTCGAGCACTCTGTCGATCAGTTCGGCGTGATCGGTCCCGCTGGCGCTGCCGACGATCACCGACCCGGCACAGGCGACAAGCGTCGGGACCCCCAGCACCCCGGTGACGTCGTGGACGGTGATCTTCAGCCCGAGGATCTCCAGCATCGTCCGGAACCGGCCGTCCGGCTGATCGACCAAAGGGTAGGAGTCGGCGGCTGTGCCCATGCCGTCGAGCGTGATCCGGTTGATCCGGGCGAGCAGGCCCCGGTTGACCGCCTCGGTCCAGGTGAGCCCGGACGCGAGACCGGAGCCGTCGGCCCGGACCCGGTGGGCCGCGCCGGTGACCAGGTCCAGCCCCGGCACCTCCCGATCGGTCCGGGCCACTCCGGCCGCATAGAGTTCGCAGGCCCGCCGGGTGGCCCGCAGCCGGGCCTCGGTGAAGTCGGTGGCGACGGCGACGGCTGCCTCCCCGGGTGCGGCGCCGGCGTACTCCGCACGGGAGACCTTGAGCGGCACCTGCCCGAAGTCGCCCTCGTCGAGCCGGCCGAGCAGCCCGGTCCGCTCGTCGAAGCAGGCGGCGGCCGCGGTGGAGAACGTCTCGTCGGTGATCGCCGGCCCGGCGGCCAGCTCCGCCACCCGGGCCAGGAACTCCGGCTCGGTCTCCACGGCCGCCGGCGGCACCGAGCACAGCGGGTGCGAGGTGATCCGGTGGTTGTCGCTGGCCAGCGTCTCCAGGTCGATCCGGACGACCGCTCCGGCGGTCTCCGCGGGACCAGCCCCGGTGAACCGTTTGAACACCTCGAAGACCATCTGGTTGGCCACGATCGCGGCGGTCGGGCCGGCCAGGAACCCGGTCGGCGCGATCTCCGGCCGATCGGTGAACGCCTCCGCCTCGCCCGGCCTCGGCCACCCGAGTATCCGCAGCCTGGCGCACTCCCCGCAGCCGGCTTCGTGGCCGTCCCCGGTGACCAGCGGCCCGACCCACGCCTCATCGGCGTCGACGGTGGCCTGGATCAGCGTCACGCCGCGCTCCGAGCAGGCCCGGTTGATCGCGCGCGCCCGGCCGGGCATCAGCCGGTCGGTTCCGTGGATGACCACGTCGACGCCGTCCAGCGCGGCGCCCGGATCGGCCCATACCGGTTCCGGGATCTCGGTGAGCGACTGATCCGGGTCACGGAAACGAGCCTGCTGGATGTCTTCGTCGTCATCGGTGACGGCCAGCCGAACCCGGGTGAACCCGGCGTGCAGTGCAGCGTGCACGAGGGCGTTCAGGATCTGCCCGGAGCCGGTGAGCAACACGGTGCTCTCCCGGAAGCGCTGGAAACGATATGCGGCGGAGTCCTGGTAGTAGTCGACGAACGCGATCTCGGACCGGTACTCGGCCGTCACCCGTTCGGGGAGGGTGTGCGGGCGGTCGTCGGTGACGTCCTTGACGAAGCCCTTCTGGACCAGCCCTCCGATCAGCCCGGTGACCATCCGGCGGCGGTCCTCGGAGAGGCTGGCGGTGATCTGTTCGAGGGTATGCTCGCCGGTCAGGAACGGAGCCAGCTTGTCGACCCACTGGTAGATGTGTTTTCCCTCCAACGTCAGGGTCCCGTGATTACTGACGAAGTAGATTCCCTCGGCCGAGGGCAAATACAGTGTGTCGTTCTTCAGCTTAGGCTTCACGTGCTCCATCCCATGGCTCGTGGATCCTTGCTTTTTCGGCCGGATCGAGGTCCGGGCAGAAACGGCTGCAACCAGTTCCGGCCCGAACCTCTCACCTTCGGCACGGAATCAGAAAGAGTCTCCACCTAACGGTGAATCATCTCCCTTTTCCCATTCCTCTGCGATTCTCAGCCACACGGGCAGCAGCAGCAGCTACAGGTGCAGCAGCAGCAGCCGGCCGAGGCGCCGACCTCGGTCATGCCGTGTCCCATGCCGAGGGACTGCAGGTCAGCGTCGGCTTCCCCCTCGAAGGTGAGGCTCTCCACCTCGAGGTTCTCCAGTTCGAGCTTCAGATCTTCCACGTCACTCCCCAATCGTGTGGTGTGCAGTGATAACCGACGGTCTTAGCCCGGGATCCACGTCGGTCATCAATTTCTAACACGACCACCAATGCTTGTCAGCAATGTCGATCGACGAACTTGAGAAGGAGATAAAAGGACAGCATTGAATAGCGATCCGGCATTCACCGGGCCGCCCCCATGAATACTCCAGCCCTGTTAGCCGGCCGTCGAATGGAACGACTGCACGCCGGCGGATCCGGTCAGAATGCGGTCGGTGCCGCACGCCGGAGAACTGGAGAAAGCGAACAGGGCGTTCCGCAAGGGCGGAACGCGCCAGGTGGGCCGGACCACTGTCCGGTAGCACTCACCTGCGTCGCGTCATCTGCGGTTCACGATCAGGGCTCAGCGACGTGTCTCGGCACACGTCACCGGCGGTCGGGCCAAGCGGCCGCGAACCTCGTTATACCGATCGTTGATCACCGTTCCACACCATGCCTCCCCCCGTGGTTGCATCGCACTGATCGTCAGACTTTCAAGCCTCCCGGCACCCGTCAAGGCGAGGAGCCCTGCGCACAGGAAGCACTCAGGTGGTGTCACACAGTATCGAAGTGGCACGAGTGACGCAGGAACTCGACAACCGCCGGCCAGTGCTCCCGGCTCGTCCGCTCATCGATCTCCACCGTTCCGCCCAGCAACAGCCTGTCGAATCCAGGCCGTCGCGGCCGGGAGGCCGTGCCCGGCACTCCGAGCAGGTGACCCGCCTCCGGGACGTGGACGTGCTGGTAGCGGTACGGATGCCGGTGACGCTCCAGGCGGCCGGTGATCAGTCGGCCGAACAGCTCCGAGGGCCACAGCAGATCCGCTCCCCCGCTGAGCACCAGCACCGGGCCGGCGATGCGCTCCACTGCGACGGCCGCCGCCCCGACCGCATCCCCCTGCCGCATGGCCCGCTCGAACAGCGGACGGAACGCGGTCGGCCGGCCGCTGACGAACGCGGCGAACAGGTCACCGTCCGCCGGGGTCGGCGACGCCATCGGGACATACGGCACCGGCTGCCCCCGAAAGCTCCAGGACGATCGGGGACCGCCGGCCGCCAGCCCTGGATCCGACGGCGCAGCCTGCCAGGCCACACTGCTCGGCACGTAGGCCACCACACCCGCAACCCGCTCCGGCACCGCCGCGGCCAGCAACAACGCCAGTTCGCCGCCCCTCGACCGGCCCAGCACCGCGAGCCGGCCGGGCCGTACCGCGGGATGCCGGGCCAGGCGTTCCAGCGCACCGGCGAAGTACTCGATCGGGATCTCCACCAGGTCGCGGGGCAGCGGTCCGACTCCGAAGTAGGCAACCGCCAGCGCGGCGAACCCCTCCCGGGCCAGTGCCGCGGCGGCGAACCCGGGAACCGATCCCTCGGACCCGCCGACCACCAGAACCGCCGGGTGCGGACCGGGTGTGCCGGGCGTGCACAGGATCCCGACGAGTCCCGGTTCGACGATCTTCTCGGCGACGACCGGGCCGGTCATCCGGCCGTCCCCGCCGCGGCGAAGTCCTCAGCCGTGATGCCGAAGTGCTCCTCCACGGTCCGGGCCACCAGATGGCACAGTACAAAACGCTCGACCGGGCGGATCCCGATCCGGTTCAGGTGCAGGTAGAGGTAGTTGAGCGCAAACCGGAACGCCAGGAAGCCCGGATCGCTCTGCAACGCGGCCATCCGGCCGCCCGGCCCCTGCAGCATCTGGTGGAACCGGCTGTGCCGGAGCATCTCCGGATCCCACGAGGCGCCCGCGGCTCCACTTTCGGCAGCCGCAAAGGACAGCTCGCCCGTGCCGATCAGCGGTTCGGCGGCGCTCCGGTACCGCCGTAGCACGCTGATCCACTCGGCGGTGAACGGCACCGCGTCGCCGTTCAGGCAGGCGGCCAGCCGTTCACGCAGCGCCGGAGCGTACGACCGGTACTTCGCCTCGCAGGAGGCCCGGCGGCCGACCGGATCCGGGCCCCGGACGATGAAACCCTCGGCATGCGACCGGTACGAGA
>DATMVU010000829.1:0-3702 GCA_035562875.1 Actinoplanes sp.
GACGCGTCGACGGGCGCCCGGGTGGACGGCTCCCGCGGCACCTCGCAGGCGATCATCCAGCGGTTCCTGCCGGAGATCGACCCGGTGTTCGCCCGCGAACAGTACCTCACGTTCCGTGACGAGTTCCTGGACCGGCCGTTCTTCCTCGGGCCGGCGATCCGGGAGTACCCGCGCGGCGTCGACGGCACCGGCGACGTCGACTCCGGGCCACTGATCCACGGCATCAGCCTCTCCACCACCGTCGTCGCGCTCGGCGCCGCCCAGACCCAGAGCGATACGTCACTCGCCGGGGCGCTGGCGAACTTCGGTGAGTTCGCCGGGCTGCCGGTGTCCGATTTCGACACCAAGCGGTACGCGTTCGGACTGGTCCCGATCGGGGACGCTTTCCTGGCCTGGTCGAAATCGGCCATCCCGTCCGGCATCGGTAGCCCCGAACCGGCGCTCACCGCCTGGTGGCGGACCCCGCTTCTGCTCCTGCTCCTGCTGCTGGGCCTCGGCCCGTGGATCCCGGCGATCCGCCGGTCAGCGCTTGCGCGCCAGCGGGCGCACCGAGTCCCGGACGACGATGTGCGTGCCTAACATGACGTGCTCGCCACCACCACTGCCACGTTCCAGAACCATTCGGGCGGCGGTACGGCCCAGCTCCTCATGTGGAACATGTACAGTCGTCAACCCGATGTCGTCGGCGGGCGGTAGATCGTCGTACCCGATCATCGAAATGTCGTCGGGAACCCGCAGACCGTTCTCCCGCAACGCCTTCAGCGCCCCCGCCGCGACCTGGTCGTTCGCGGCGAAGACCGCGGTGAAGTCGGGCGGGCCCGACCGCAGTCGCGACCGCATCAGCCGGTAGCCCTCGGCCCGTTCCCAGGTGCCTTCCACCTCCAGCCCCGGATCGTGCGCCACCCCGAACGCGGTCAGGGCCTCCCGGTAGCCGGCGATCCGGCCCTCGGACGTGGTGTAGCCGACCCGATTGCCCAGGTAGAGGATGCGCTCGTGGCCGGCTGACAGCAGGTGGCTGGTCGCCGCACGGGCACCGCCGACGTTGTCGAACTCGACGTTCACCGACGGCCCGCCCGGCCCCAGCGACGGGCGGCCGCACAACACCAGCTGCGAACCGGCGGCGGCCAGCGCCGACGCGTACTCCGCCATCCGGGTCTTGTAGCCGTCGTCGTCGACCACGTTGCCGACCAGGATCACCGCGTCCGCGCCCTCCTCGCGCATCAGCCGCACCGTGGCCAGTTCCCGGGCCGCGTCACCGCCGGTGATACCGATCAGGCAGAGCCGGTCATGCCGGGCCGCCTCCGCCTGCACCCCCTGCGCGACGTGCGCGTAATACGGCGAGACCACCGAATTCAGCACTATCGCAATGGTCTTGCTGGCGGCACCGGACAGAGCGCGAGCGTGCGGATTCGCCACATAATCCAGATCGTGGACCGCCCGCATGACCTTGCTGCGGGTGGCCGGCGCCGGTGGATAGGTACCGCCGAGGACACGCGAGACGGTGGCTATCGACACCCCGGCCCGGGCCGCGACGTCGCGGATGGTGACCCGGCGGGGGGCGGGGTCGCTGGGCTGAGGCATACGGTTCTCCGATTCCGATGGTCGGGGCAGTTTATGCGGTCGCACGATGCAGCCGGACGACGCTGACATAGCGGTGGGTTCCGCCGGGATGAATCGCTTCCAGGTACGGGGTGGCCGCATGTTCCCCGAAGACGTCACCGGCCGGGGAGTCCCGGATCCCGGCAGTGGTGAATCCTTCGACTGCGGTGATCGAACTGGTCAATCCGCCGGGTGGGCCGGTCACCGTCGCATTGCCGGCGGTCACCGTGCGATCCGGTTCAGCCGTCACCGTCGCATTGCCGGCGGTCACCGTGCGGGCTGGTTCAGCCGTCGCCGTCGCCTCCTCCGCTCCGCCCGCCGGCCCGGCCGGTGCCGGCTTGTCTCCGGCCGGCTTCCGGGGCGTGGCCAGGGCGTGGCCACCGTCCCGGACCAGGAGTCCGGGTGGAGCCGTGACCTGGTGGACCCGTACCTCCGCATCGTCCTGGATGGTGCTCGTGGTGACGATGCGGACGGGGCCGTCGGTGTAGGCCGAGATGCCGTCGCCGAGCCGTTCGATCCGATGGCGGGCCGATGCGCCGGCCGTGATCCGGTTGTCGACAGCGTCCGGGCCGAATTGCGGAGCAGTGTGGGTGCTGTAGGCCAGACGGACGTAGAGGGGATCCGGTTCGGGGGATTTCCCGGCCCGGTCGCTGCCGTGGTTGAACAGACGGATCACGCCGTCCTTCCGGGTGCCGTGCAATCGCCACCCGGGGCCTTTCATGACGCGATCGACATCGCGGATCTCGATTTCGGCCGGCTCCTCGGTGGCGGTCCAGACCGGATGAGTCTCCGGGAGCAGCAGGCCCAGGAATGCCTTGGACGCCCAATACGGGGAGGCCGGGCCGGAATACGGCTGGATCATCGGAGGGAACGGGCGGTGCCAGCCGAGAGTGAGCAGATCGCCGTCCTCCTTCTCCAGGAATTGCTTGAGTACGCCGGAAGCGAGTCGCCTGGCACGTCCCGGGGGTAACTCGTCACCGAACCACAACGGGGCGACAGTGGCGAACCGGTAGGTCAGCGAGCGGCCTTGAAAGACCGGGCTGCCGTCGGGTGCGAAGAAATGCTGGTAGTCCTGCAGGAAACGGTTCAGCCGATGCCGGTAGGGGTTCTCCCGGCCGGTCATCCGCGCCCACAGCACGGGGTAGAGGTGCAGGGCCATGGCGTTGTAGTAGTCGAAATTCTGGCCGGGGCCGTCGCTGTACCAGCCGTCACCTGTGTACCAGTCGTCAAGGCGGCTCACTACGCCGTCAACTGTTGACGCACCATCAACCCTTGATTCCCCGTCAACTGTTGATCCATTACCTGCTGAGCCGTCAACTGTTTCCAGGAAAGCGCTGACGATCCAGGTGAACAGGATCCAGTTACTGTCCGGGGTTCGCTTACCGATCACGCCCCTCAACCAGTTCGTCACCTGCCGCCGCTCGACCGGCCCGAGCCGGTCGAAGATCTGGTCCCGGGTCTCATGCAGGGCGATCGCGATACTGGCCGCCTCCACGATCGACTGGGACATGTCGGTGATCTCCGGCCAGGCGAACGGATGCCCCGGGGTGGTGCCGGTGACGAGACCTTCGGCGTACCGGTCCAGACGGGTTTCACGACAGGCGGCCAGCACGAACGTGCGGGCGAACCCCTCCAGGCCGTCACTCGGGACGCCGTTGCGGCTGGGCGGGCCGGGCAGCCGGTACTGGGACCAGCCGTCGGTGGCCCAGGGCTCCACTCCCGCGAGGAGATGATCGGCGACGGCCTCCCAGTGGGCCCGGGTCCAGCCGGTCAGCGGGGAGAGGCTGCGGTCCTCCGGGGGCAGGTGCAGGGGCATCGTTAAACCGTATCCCTCCATCTTGACAGGCCTCGATATGTCGTGGTCCGATCCAGATCTTAAAACGTTTTACGGATGGAATCCACATCATCAACCACCGATGAGGATGGGACCCCGCCATGCCGTCACTCTCCCGCCGCTCCCTGCTGACCGGGACCGCCGCCACCCTCCCCGCCTCCCTCCTGCCCGCCCACGCCCTGACCACAGCCCCACCCACCGTCGCTGCCGGGCCGCTTACGCTCGCGGAGACAACCCCCGCCCCCGCTCTCACCGGCTCCCCCACCGAG
>DATMVU010000830.1:0-34714 GCA_035562875.1 Actinoplanes sp.
CGGCTGATCGCCCGCGGCGAGGTCGTCGTGGTGGACGAGAACTTCGGCATCCGAATCACCGAGATCGTCAACCCGGGCGTGGAGTAACGATCTTGATCCCGCTGACCTTTCGGGTGCTCCTGGCCCTCGTCTTCGTCCTGCTGCTGATGTGGGCGCTGGCCCGGCTGGTCCGCCGGCCGTACGCGGCCCGCAACCACGGGCCACTGGCGGTACTGGACCGGCAGCAACTCAGCCGCGGCTCGTCGGTGGCGGTGGTCCGGGTCGCCGACCGGGCCCTGCTCCTCGGCATCACCGAGGACCGGGTCAGCCTGCTCAGCGAGACCGATCTGGTGGCGTTCGTGACCGATGAGGAGATCGAAGAGCACCTGGAGATGGAGGTCGAGGAGGACGGGTTGCACGCCCACCTGAAACTGCCGGACCGGCATCCCGGTGCTCTCGGCCGCCGGCTGGACGGTTCGGTGCTCTCCCCGCGGACCTGGTTGCTGGCGATCGAGACGATCCGCGAGCGGACGTCGAGGCGATGACCATGAGGCGCGTGATCCCGCTGCTCATGCTGGCGGCCACCGTGATCCTTCTCCCGGCCGCCGCGGACGGGGCCCCGGCGCCGACCCCGCCGCCCGGCATCAACATCGAACTGAACGGTACGAACCCGGACGGCAGCCGCCCGGCCTCCTCGCTGGTGATCGTCCTGGGTCTGACCCTGCTGTCGGTGGCGCCGGCCCTGCTGCTGCTCTGCACCTGTTTCACCAAGGTCTTCATGGTCCTCGGCATCACCCGCAACGCGCTCGGCCTGACCAGCATGCCGCCGAACCAGGTACTCGCCGGCCTGGCCCTGTTCCTGAGCATGTTCATCATGGGGCCGACCGTGTCGTCCGTGAACGATCAGGGCGTGCAGCCCTATCTCAAGGGCGACAAGACCCAGTCCGAGGCGTTCAAGGACGGGGTGCAGCCGTTACGCGAGTTCATGTCCGGGGTGACCCGGCCGGACGAGGTGGCCCTGCTGGTCAAGGTGTCCGGGGCGGAGAAGCCGGCGAACATGGACGCGGTCCCGCTGACCACGCTGATCCCCGCTTTCGTCCTCTCCGAGCTGCGGGCCGCGTTCATCATCGGGTTCGTCATCTTCATCCCGTTCCTGATCATCGACCTCGTGGTGTCGGCGTCCCTGATGTCGCTGGGCATGATGATGCTGCCCCCGGTGACCGTCGCCCTGCCGTTCAAGCTGCTGCTGTTCGTGCTGGTGGACGGCTGGGCGCTGATCATCACCGCGCTGGTGGGGTCGTACTGAGCAGATGGATCTCGAAGTCGCCACCGCGCAGTTCCTGACCATCATGTTGGGAGCGGTCCGGACCGGCGCCTGGATGATGCTCTGCCCGCCGTTCAACTCCCGGCTCATCCCGGCCCAGGTGAAGGCGCTGCTCTCGGTCGGGCTGACGCTGCCGATGGCGCCCTATCTGAAGAACACCACACCGTCGTTCGAGACCAAAGACCTGATCTTCAACGTACTGATGCAGGTGTTCGTCGGTGCCTCGCTGGGCTTCCTGACCCTGCTGCTCTTCGCCTCGATCCAGGCTGCCGGCGACCTGCTCGACCTGTTCGGCGGGTTCTCCCTGGCCGCGACGTACGACCCGTTCTCGCAGAGCAGCGCCTCGATCTTCGGCCGGTTCTACAACCTGGTGGCGCTGACCCTGCTCTTCGCCACCGACGGTCACCAGATGATCCTGCGCGGCTTCCTGCAGAGTTTCCGGACGCTGCCGCTGGACGCCAGCTTCGACATGGAGACGCTCAGTCGGCTGCTGCTCCGTGGGGTCGGCGAGTTCTTCCTGGCCGCGGTCCAGATCGCCGGGCCGCTGATCGCCGTGCTGTTCCTGGCGGACGTGGCGCTCGGCCTGCTGAACCGGGTGGCCCCGGCGCTGAACGCCTTCCAGCTCGGCTTCCCGATCAAGATCTTCCTGCTCACCACGCTCGCCGGCATCGCCATCGGACTGTTGCCGGGAGCGCTGGACGGGATCGTCGACAAGGCGGTCACCGTGATGATCCGGCTCAGTGGGGGCTGAGGTCCAGGCCGCGACAAAGCTGCGAGGAGGTGTGGTGTGTCGGGTGAGAAGACCGAGGAACCGACAGCCCAAAAGCTGAAGAAGGCCAAGCAGGAAGGCCAGATCGGCAAGACCCAGGACCTCGGCGCCTGGCTGGGGATGCTCGCCGCGAGCGTGATGCTGCCCCGCACCCTCGCCGCGGCGATGGACCACGCCATGGAGTTGATGGAGAAGATCCCGGACACCATCGACAACCCGGACCCGGGCAAGGTCATAGCCATCCTCCGGGACGCGCTGCAGAGCGCCGCCTGGGCGGTGCTGCCACTGGCGGCCACCATGATGGCGGTCGGTGTCGCGGCGGCCGGCGCCCAGGGCGGCATCCGGGTCGCCACCAAGCTCTTCATCCCCAAGTTCAACCGGCTCAACCCGCTCCCCGGCATCAAGAAGATGTTCGGCACGCAGTCGCTCTGGGAGGGCGCCAAAGCGCTGATCAAGACGGCTGTGCTGGCCGCCGTGCTCTGGATGACGATGAAGGACATCGTCCCGGTGCTGCTGAGCGCCGGTCGGCTGCCGATGGCCACCCTGCTCGCCACCATCAGTGACGCCTCGATCCGGCTCATCCGGGCGGCTGCGGCGGCCGGCATCGTGATGGCCGCCGCCGACTACTTCGTGGTGCGGCGGCGCACCAAGAAGCAGCTGCGGATGAGCAAGGAGGAGGTCAAGCAGGAGTACAAGAACACCGAGGGTGACCCGCACATCAAGGCCCAGATCCGGGCCAAGCAGATGGCGATGGCCCGGAACCGGCAGATGGCCGACGTGCCCACCGCGGACGTGGTGGTGGTCAACCCGGTGCACGTCGCGGTTGCGCTGCGGTACGAGCCGTCGAAGGGTGCCCCGCAGGTGGTGGCCAAGGGGCAGGGCCCGCTCGCTCAGAAGATCCGGGATCTCGCCACCGAGAACCGGGTTCCGATGGTCCAGGACATCCCGCTGGCCCGGGCGCTGAACAAGGACTGTGAGGTGGGCCAGGAGATTCCACCGGAGTTCTTCGGTGCGGTGGCGAAGGTGCTGGCGTTCGTGATGAGCCTGAAGGCACGTGGTGCGGCGGCCGGTTTGCACCGCAACCCGAATCCGACCCCAGCTACGGCATAAGCACCGATTCCGGAGATTTCCTCACATCGCGTCGCAAGAGCAGGGAAGATCGGAGCGTGGCTCAGCGACGGTGACTCAACGCCGAACAGAACGAAGCCAGGAAGGCGTCGGCGGGGCTCGGATGGCCATCGGACTGCCCGTGTTCGGAAGGTGCCCTGAAGATGCAGAAGGTGAGCAGGTTCGCCGTACCCGTCGGGGTCGTCGGCATCATCATCATGATGGTCGTTCCCCTCCCGACCTTCCTGCTCGACCTGTTCATCGCCATAAACATCACGGCGGCCCTCCTCGTACTGCTGATCTCCATGTTCGTCCAGAAACCGCTCGACTTCGCCGTTTTTCCGGCTCTGCTCCTGGTGATGACCCTGTTCCGGCTGGCGCTCAACATCAGCGCCACCCGGCTGGTACTGCGGGACGGCGACGCGGGCAAGGTGATCCACGCGTTCGGCAGCTTCGTCGTCGGCGGCAACCTGGTGATCGGTCTGGTGATCTTCTCGATCCTGGTGATCGTCCAGATGATCGTGGTCACCAAGGGTGCCGAGCGGGTCGCCGAGGTCGGGGCCCGGTTCACCCTCGACGCGATGCCCGGCAAGCAGATGGCCATCGACGCCGACCTCAACGCGGGCCTGATCGACGACGCCGAGGCCAAGAAGCGGCGCGCCGAGGTGGCCTCCGAGGCCGACTTCTACGGCGCCATGGACGGTGGTTCCAAGTTCGTCAAGGGCGACGCCATCGCGGCGATCATCATCACCGTGATCAACCTGGTCGGCGGCTTCGCAATCGGCATCCTGCAGGCCGACATGGCCCCGATCGACGCGATGAACCACTACAGCATGCTGAGCATCGGCGACGGCCTGGTCTCGCAGATCCCCGCACTGCTGCTGTCGGTCGCCACCGGTCTGATCGTGACCCGGTCCGCCACCTCCGGCGACATGGGCACCACCGTCACCACCCAGCTCGGCCAGAACAAACTCGCGCTGCGCATCGGCGGCGGCGCGGCGATCGCCCTCTGCATCATCCCCGGCCTGCCGAAACTGCCGTTCCTGCTGGTCGGTGCGGCGGTCCTGGCGATCGCCCAGCGGGTGAAGGAACCGGAGGAGGCCACCGCCGACG
Organism: Actinoplanes sp.; assembly: GCA_035562875.1. GTDB lineage: Bacteria > Actinomycetota > Actinomycetes > Mycobacteriales > Micromonosporaceae > Actinoplanes. The sequence continues at coordinate 4,293 of DATMVU010000830.1, forward strand.
CGGTCGGCGGACCCGGGAAACCCGCCGCCGACGCCCCCGACGTGCCGGCCCCGGACTCACCGGAGCAACTGCTCGGCGAGATGCGGATCGACCCTCTCGAACTGGCCCTCGCACCGGACCTGGTCGACCTGGTCGACCCCGGCAGCGGCGACCTGCTGGACCGGGTCCGCGCCCTGCGCCGCAAGATGGCCATGGAACTCGGGGTGATCATGCCGCCGGTGCGCACCCGGGACGACCTGGACCTGCCGCTCTCCTCGTACGCCATCCGGATCTCCGGGGTCGACGCCGGCACCGGTCAGGCACCGCCCGGCACGGTCCTGGCCATCGGTGAGGGACTCCAGGCACTCCCCGGCCGGGCCGGAGTCGAACCGGTCTTCGGACTGGCCGGTAAGTGGGTGCCCGCCGAACTGCACTACCAGGCCGAGATCTCCGGCGCGACGGTGGTGGACCGGGCCTCGGTGATCATCACGCACCTCGCCGAGATCGTCCGCACCAACGCCAGCCGCCTGCTCGGCCGCGAGGACGTCCGGGCGCTCACCGAGATGGTCAAACGCACCCACCCGGTGGTCGTCGCGGAACTCACCCCGGCCCAGCTCAGCCTCGGTCAGGTGCAGAAGGTGCTGCAGGCGTTGCTCGACGAAGGAGTGCCGATCCGTGACCTGGTCCGCATCTTCGAGTCGCTCTCGCTGCGCTCCAAGGTCTCCGTCGACCACGACGGACTGGTCGAGGCGGCACGCGGCGCCCTCGGCCCGGCCATCGCCGCCCAGTACACGACGGCCGGCCGGCTCACCGTGATCACGCTCGACCCGATGCTCGAGCAGAGCCTGCTCGAATCACTGCGGCCCAGCGAGACCGGTGCCTTCATGGCCATCGACGGCATGCGGGCCGAGGCGATCGTCAGCGAGTCCAGCCGGCTCGCCGAAGCCGCCGAGCAGCAGGGACTCAACCCGGTCCTGGCCTGCTCCCCGCAGCTGCGGCTGCCACTGATGCGACTGCTGCGAGCCGGTTCCCGCCGGATCCAGGTGCTGTCGTACAGCGAAATCTCTGGTTCCACCGCACAGATCGAGACGATAGGGGTGGTGAACGGTGCCTACGCGGGTGCTGCTTGAGGGACCGGCCATCGAGCCGCTGCTGGCTCAGGTCCGTGACGAGTACGGCTCAAGCGTCCGGATCATCTCCGCCGACAAGGTACGAAGTGGTGGCATCGGGGGCTTCTTCGCGAAGCAGCACTTCGAGCTTTCCGTCGAGGTACCGGATTCAACCGAGGACAGTGATGACATGGCCCAACAGACCGTCGCCGGCAACGGCACACAGAACTTCGAGAGTCTGCTCGAGCAGGCGGAGTCCCGGGACCGGGTGACTACCGAACGCGGGCCCACCAGGGCCGATCTACGGTCCCGGCAGGAGGGGCGGAGTGCCGCCAGCGGGGACACCGGTGTCGCCTTCGCCGAGTTGATGGCCGGTCTGGACGTCGCCGGGCACCTCGGAGAGGGCCGGCCGGCCCGGCACCGTCCCGTCGAGGACAAGAGCGAGAAGACCGAGAAGACCGAGGACACCCCGACGGTACGCCCGTTCCGTCCCGCCGCGGCCGGAGCCTCAGCGGTCAACGCCGGTCAGCGGCCACTGCCCGCCGCCCTGCCCACCGTGCCGGCCTTCCCGGACCGGCAGACGAACCGGGACCGGGAGACGCCGGAGATCCGTGAGACGGCGGCCCCGATCCGGGCGGCGGCCACCTCGTCCCGGGAGGTCACCCCGGCGGCCCCGCTCCGGCTCACCGAGCCGACCGCGGCACCCGCCCGCGCGGCGTTCGCGACTCCGGCCGCCCCGCCCGCCGTCCCGGTCTCGCCGGCTCCCGCCGCGGTGGTCCCGGCCGTGCCGGTCAGCCACTCCGGTGAACTCGACCAGGTGCAGCGCAACCTGATGACGGTCGGGATGCCCGAGGAGATGGCCCGCAAGATCACCGGTGGGGACACGTACGCCGGGGTGCTCAGCTGCCTCGCCGCCCGCCCGGCCGCCCCCGGAATCCCGGACGGACCCGGCGAGATCCTGGTGGTGGCCGGCGAGGTGCACACCGCCGTGGCCATCGGCAAACACCTGCTGGAACAGCTGCACGTGGACCAGACCCACCTGCTGCTGGCCGGGCCGTCCACCGCCGGCACCGGGCTGCACTCCTCCCGGCTCATCTCCAGCCGCGGCTCGGCCGAGTCCCGGGCGGACAAGCTGCAGAGCTCCGACCATCCGTGGGTGGTGGTGATCGACGCTCCGGTCGGCGGTACCGACCCGTTCTGGGTCAACGACATGTGCGACGCCCTCGGCGCCACCGCGCTCTGGGCCGTCGTCGACGCCACCCGCAAGACCGCCGACACCGCCCGCCACCTGCGCAACCTCGGCGACGTCGAGGCGCTCGTGGTACACAGCGTGGAACTCACCGCGGACCCGGCCTCGGTGCTCGGCCTGGACGTGCCGATCTTCTCGCTGGACGGGAAACCGGCCACCCCGCACGCCTGGGCGGCGATGCTCTGCGCCCGGATCGCAGCCGAGGTGATGCCGCTGGCGGTCATGCCCCGCCGGGTGACCCGCTCCGGCCGCCGCTGACCACGGTGCTGACCGATGATCAAGCCGTCGGTTCTGCTGTTCGCGCTGCTGATCAGCGCGCCCGCCTGGTACCGCCTGATCCTGGACGAGATCGACCTGGTACAGGTCCTGATCAGGTATCTGATCGCGGTACCGATCGCTGCGGTGCTGCTCGCCGGGATCCGGTTCATCCTCGCCGGATACCGCAAGCACGATGAAGGGCCGGCCACCCCGGTGACACCCGACCCCCACGACGGCAAGACACCCTGAACGACGAGAGAGGCGCCCGGATCGGGCGCCTCTCTCGTGTCCGATACTGCTCAGGCCTCGACGTCGACCCGGCCGGTGGACGGGTCGACCCGGCGGGTGGTGACCGGCGCCGGTTCGGCACCGACGTCCGGGCCGCTACCACCCCGATCACCGCCTCCGCGGCGGCCCAGCGAGCCGGCGAACTGCTGCCGGGCCTGCTCCTGCTGGGCGTTGCCCTGCCGCAGGTCGAGTGTGCAGTTGCCGAAGCCGGAGTCCTCCAGTTCGCGGCGCAACTCGTTCAGCGACGAGCGCAGCGCCTCGGTGCCGGCCTCGGTACCACCGGTGAGCTGCACCGTGATGTCACCGTTGCGGATCTCCGCCACCACCTGCACCGGGCCCAGGTCGACCGGGTGCAGGTTCACCGTCAGCCGGTGCACACCGTCGGCGTCCAGCCGGAGTGGGACCAGCCGGGTGGCGAGCTGATGGGCGGTCGGTCCCGGAGTGGCCGGAGCCGGCGGCGGTGCGGGCTGGGCGTCGGCGAGCGGAGCGGCGGGCGCGGCCGCCTGCGGACCGGTCACCCCGGCCACACCGGCGGCCGGCGAGGCCATTGCGGCGCCGGCCTCGGTGGGCCCGGCCGCCTGGGGAAGACCGGCGGAGAACCCGGTGCCGCCGTCCCGGGCGGTGTCTCCGGACGGGGTGTCGCCACCCGTCCCGCCGCCGGATCCGGCCGGGTCACCCTGCTCACCGGAGTCGGCTGAACCAGCCTCCGGACTGGTGCCCGCTGCCGCGTCGGCGGCGGGTGCCGCCTCCGCCGTGGGTTCGGCGGCCGGGGCGGTCTGCTCCGTCGCGGCCGTCTCGGTGGTCTCGGCGGTGGTGCGCAGGCTCTCCGGGCGGATCGTGGTCTCCGGCGAGGCCACCACGGCCGGGGTGGTGGGGCCGGTGGTGGCGGTCGCTGTCGCCTGCGGCGCCCCGGTGGTGGTCTGCCCCGGCGTGGTGACGGGAGCGGACTCGGGTGCGGCAGCGGTCCCGGTACCGGTGGTGGGCGCGGTGGTGGCCGTAGCGGTCGCGGTTCCGGACTGGGCCGCTGATGCCGGGGCGGCCTGGTCCGTGGCGGCCGTTGCCGTTGCCGCTGCCGGAGCCGTGGCCGGGGCGGGTGCGGACGTCGCGGTCACCGGGGCCGGGCCGGTCTCCGGCTCGGCGGTGACGGCGGTCTCGGTGGGAGCCGGTGCCGTCGGCGGCGCGGTCATCAGCCCGGCCATCGCCGTTACGGTGGCGGCGGTGTCCGGGTTCGGCGCGGTCTCCTCGACGGCCGGCCGGCTCTCGGCGGTCACCTCGACCGTCTCGCCGTCGGCCGCCGGGGTCTTCTCCGTGCCGGTCGGGGCTTCGGCCGGGTGCTGGCCGGTGACCTTGGCGCCCTGATCGTTTCCGGTCCGCTCGGTCCGCTCGGTCCGCTCGGTCCGCTCGGTTCCCTTGGTGTCCCGCCCGGTGACCGGTCGCCGTTCCGCGGCCCGCTCGGTGGCGGCCCGCTCGGTGGCGGCCCGCTCGGCGGTCCGCGCGGCGGGGCGGTCCGTGGCGCGTCCGGCCCGGTCCGCGGCCCGGTCGCTCGCGGCCCGGCCGGCAGCCCGGTCAACGGCCCGATCAGCAGCCCGATCAGCAGCCCGATCGGCAGCGCGGTCAGCGGCTCGACCAGCGGCACGATCGGCGGCCTGCTCGGATCCGGTTCGGGACAGGGCGGCCCGGGAAATGGCGGCTCGGGAGAGGGCGGCCCGATCATTTCCGGTCCGCGGGTCATCACCTCGATCGTTACCCGCACGCGGGATCTCCGGCCGCGGAACCGCCACCCGGGAGGCCGTCGCCCGGGCGAGTGCGGCCCGGTTGAGCACGGCCCGGGACTCCGCGGCCCGATCCGAGGCAGCACGTTGCGAGGCGGCCCGGTCAGAGGCAGCCCGGTCAGAGGTGGCCCGATCGGAGGCGGCTCGGTCGGAGGACGGGGAGGCCCGGCCCGCCGATGTCTTCCGCTTGTCGGAGTCCATCTCGGCGGAGAGCGCCGACCCGAACTCCGCCGCCCCGCCGGTATCCCGTCCCCCCGGTTTGCGGGCCGATTCGACACCCGGCCGGCGGTCGGGTCCGGTCACTGAACTCGACATGGTCATCGCTCTCCCTACGATTGGGGGCTCAGCCGCCGAGCGCGGCCAGGGCCTTCTGCACCTTCGGGACGTAGGCCTGGGTCTCGGCACTCGGTGGGATGCCGTTGTGTTTGTGCACCGCTCCGCCGCCCGCGTTGTAGGCGGCCAGGGCGAGCGGCACCGTCTTGAATTCGCGCAGGTGTGAGGCGAGCAGTTTGGCCGCGCCGTTGATCGCCTGGGACGGGTCGAAGGCGTCGTCCACGCCGAGTCCCCGGGCGGTGGCCGGCATGAGCTGCATCAGGCCCTGGGCGCCGACCTTGCTGACGGCTCGCGGGTTGTAGTCGGATTCGACCTTGGCGACGGCGGCGAGCAGTTTGGGGGATACCCCGTGCCGGGCGCCGAACTTCTCGAACAGGTCCGCGTACGGCACCCCGCTGAGCCCGGTGGAGGCGGTGCGCAGTTCGGCCGGGCGCAGTGCCGACATGTCCTGGACGGCGGCGGCCGGCACGGTGTCGATCACTCGGCGGATGGCGCTGGGTTTCTCGTACACACTCTGGATCTTGACGTGGTCGCCCGGTTTGGGGGCCGCGATCATCTTGTTGTCGCCGAGATAGATCGCCACGTGGTCGACCGGGGAGTTGAAGGCGAGGATGTCGCCGGGTCTGGCGTCGTCGAGCCCGGCCACCGGACGGCCGGCCTTGGCCTGCTGCCACGAGTTGCGGGGCAGGTCGATGCCGAGGTCCTTGTAGGCACGCTGGACCAGGCCGGAGCAGTCGAGACCCTTACCCGGGTCGGTGCCGCCGAAGACGTACGGCGTACCCAGATATTTCTTGGCCGCAGTGACGATGTCGCCGCCGCTCGGCCCGCTGGCCGCCGGTGGGGTGCCGGTGCCCGCCCCGGTCGCGCTGGCCAGGGCGGACGCGAACTTGGTGCCGGAGGTACCTCCGGTAGCGGCGGCGGCCGGGGCCGGATTCAACCCCAACTGTTCCTGCAGCTCGGAGATCCGGGACATCACCCCCGTGACACCAAGGCTCATGCTTCACCCGGGTTCCCGGCGGCGTTGCGCGCCTTGGCGGAGATCGCCAGCTCGTCCAGGTTCGACTGGTCGGTGCGCAGGTCGTGCGCTTTCACGGTGGCGGCGTGCCGTTCGGCCATGAGTTCCACGGCTCGCCGTCGTTTGGCGGCGTCGGCGAGCACCGCCATCTGCTCCCGTTCGACCTCTTCGGCGTCGGTCACCATGCGTTGCGCGCTGAAGACGCCGGCCGCGATGGACTGGCGGGCGGCGATGGCGGCGACCATCGCCCGGGCGGTGCCCTCGGACGGTGCCTCGGCGCCGGTCAGGGCCAGTCTCCGCCGTTTCAGCAGGGCTTCGGCTTCGCGGATCTCGGCTCGGGACTGGATCACGGCGCCCTTGGCGGCGTCCTCCTGCGCCTTGCGCGCGCGCAGGACGGGTGCCAGTCGGAAGAAGCGGTTCACGTCGGCCTCCTAGGCGGGTCCGGTGGGCCCTCTCTTGACCTGGTCGGTCCGCCCACCGATCCGCTGAGTTCCTGCACCCGCTTCGCTCCCGAGCCTTCAGGATCAAGACCTTTTTGCGGTACGGACGAGGAGGTCACCAACCACAGGGAGCGGGTCCCGTGGCGGTAGCGCGAGCCGGGGCCGGGGAGACGCCGACGAGCGGCTGCCGGGCCGAGGCGACGGGTCACCGGTCAGGTGGTGGCGATCAGATGGTGCAGGTCGGCCCAGGCGCTGTCGGCGGTGGTGCGATCGTCCAGGTCCTGGCGCAGGAACGAGCTGATCCGGTCCCAGGAGCCGTTGGCCCGGTCCGCGTCCGGGTTGGTGCCGGGCACGTAGGCGCCGATCTCGACCAGCTCCCGGACGTCCCGATGGGCGGCCATCAGCCGGCGTAGTTCGGTCGCGTCGGACCGCTGCTCCCGTGAGGTGATCTTGTTGGCGACCCGGGAGATCGAGTCGAGCGCCTGGATCGCCGGGAAGTGCCCGGCGGTGGCCAGTTTCCGGTCCAGCACGATGTGCCCGTCCAGGATCGACCGGGCCGCGTCGGCGATCGGCTCGTTGTGGTCGTCGCCCTCGACGAGCACCGTGTACAGCCCGGTGATGCTGCCCTTGGCACCCGGCCCGGCCCGTTCCAGCAGCGACGCGAGCATGGCGAAGACCGACGGCGGGTACCCGCGGGTGGCCGGCGGCTCGCCGACCGACAGCCCGACCTCACGCTGCGCCATCGCCGCACGGGTCACACTGTCCATCATCAGCAACACGTCGGCACCCTCGTCCCGGTAGTACTCGGCGATCCGGGTGGCCACCGCCCCGGCCCGCAGCCGGACCAGCGGTGGGGTGTCCGAGGTGGCGATCACCAGCACCGACCGGGCCAGGCCCTCCGGTCCCAGGTCGTGCTCGATGAACTCGCGCACCTCCCGGCCGCGTTCACCGACCAGGGCGACCACGTTCAGTTCGGCGGCGGTGCCCCGGGTGATCTGGCTCATCAGCGTGGACTTGCCGACGCCGGAGCCGGCGAAGATGCCGATGCGCTGGCCCTTGCCGCACGGGATGAGCGTGTCGAGCACCCGTACGCCGAGCGACATCTGTGCCCCGACGAGTTGCCGTTCCATCGCCGAGGGCGGTGCCGCGTCGATCGGCACGAGTTGCCCGCGCAGTGGTGGCCCGCCGTCCATCGGCCGGCCCAGCCCGTCCAGGATGCGCCCGCGCAGGTCCGGGCCGACCGCCACCCGCAACGGCCCGCCGGTGGTGAAGGCGGGGGTGCCGGTGCCTAGTCCGGCGATCGGGCCGAGCGGCATGCAGGAGAGCCGGTCCCCGTCGAGGGCGGCCACTTCGGCCAGCACGACGTTCGGACCGGTGCCGATCCGCAGCAGATCCCCGACGTTCGCCTCGAGTCCGCTGACGGTGACCCGAAGGCCCACCGCGCCGGTGACCCGCCCGCTGACCATCGGCCGGGCCGCCTCGATCGCGCTGTGCAACCGCTGCTGAAAGAGATCAGTCATGTGGTGATGGGCCCTTCTGAACAGAACCTAGATCCGCAGAGCCTCGCGGGCCCGGCTCACTGCCGCGGCGATGGTGGCGTCGACTGTCGCGGTGCCGGTCTCGGCGACCGCGTCACCGGGCTGGAGCCCGGGGTCGGGGCGCAGCCGGATCCGCCGGCCCTCGAACTCGAAGTCCTCGCCGGAGCCGTCGCCGACCAGGTTGGTGAGGTCCTCCGGGTGCATGTTGACGGTGAGCGTCCCGTTCTCCGGCGCGGCGGTCATGGCCCGGCGCAGACCGTCGGCTCCCCGTTCGGGGTCGTCGCGCAGGTGCCGGCCGACGATCGCCTCGGCCAGGTCCCAGGCGGTGGCGAGCACCACCTCCTGCAGTTCGGTGAAGGTGGGCATGAGCTGGTTCTCCAGCTCGGTGACGGCCCGGCCGAGAGCGTTGACGGCGCTGTTCAGCGCGGCGGCCCGGCGTTGTTCGTGGGCCTGCTCGGCGGCGATGGCGCGGGCCGCGGCGGCTTCCGAGGACTCCACCGCGTCCCGTTTGCCCTGGGCCCAGCCCTCGGCGTACCCGGTGGTGCGGGCCGCCTGTTTGGCCTTCTCGGTGGCCTGGGTGTCGATCGGGGTGTCGTGCCGCAGGTCGACGGCGAACCGTGCGGCCGAGGCGTTCTCGGCCGCCACCCCGCGGAGCACCCGGTCAGGCGATGAGCTCATCGACGTCTCCGCCACGCTGGATCTCGATCTGCCCGGAGTCCTCCAGCGAGCGGATGACACTGACGATCTTGGCTTGCGCCTCCTCGACCATCTTGACCTTGACCGGGCCGAGCAGGTCCATCTCCTCGATCAGGTTCTCCCGGCCACGTTCGGAGAGGTTCCGGGTGACCTTGTCGCGTACACCCTCGGGCACACCCTTGAGGGCACAGGCCAGGTCGGCCGGCTCCACCTGACGCAGGATGAGCTGCACCGCACGGTCCTCCAGCGTGATGATGTCCTCGAACATGAACATCCGGCGCCGGATCTCCTCGGCGAGTTCCGGGGAACGAGCGTCGAGCGCCTCGAGGATGAGGCGCTCGGTGGTCCGGTCGGCCCGGTTGATGATCTCGACGAGCGGGGCCAGACCGCCGACGGTGGAGAGTTCGTCCGGCTGGAGCACGCTCGACAGCTTGCGCTGGAGTGCGGTCTCGACCTGACGGATGATGTCCGGCGAGGTGCGGTCCATGATCGCGATCCGGTGCGCGACCTCGGTCTGCACCTCGATCGGCAGGCCCGCCAGGATCGAGGAGGCCAGACCCGCGGGGACGTGCGCCAGAACCAGGGCGATCGTCTGCGGGTGCTCGTACTGGACGTAGGAGAGCAGCTGCCGTGGATCGGCGTGACTGAGGAAGTTGAACGGGATGTCGTTCATCGACGCTTCGAGCCGGTCCAGGATGAGCGCCGCCCGCTCTTTGCCGAGCGACGCCTCCAGCAGCTCCCGGGCGTAGTCCATGCCACCCGACCCGGCGTATCGGGTGGTGGCCATGGCGTAGAACTCGTCCATGATGTCGTCGACCTGGGTGGGATCGAGCTTGCCCAGGCGGGCGACCTCGGCGGAGAGCATCTCCACCTCTTTCTCGGTCATGTTCGCCATGACCTCGGCAGCCTGTTCCCTGCCGAACTGCACCAGCATGATCGCGGCCTTGCGGATCCCGGTCATGGAGGTCGTGCTGAGCGCCGGTGTTGTCAACTGATGCTCCTGTGTATCAGCGGTTGCTCGCGTCGGCGGAGATCCAGCTGCGGATCAGGGTCGCGGTCTCCTCCGGCTTCTCCCGGACCAGCTCCTCGATCTCGCGGTGCCGCTCTTCGCGCGCCTCGTCTGACCTATCGGCACGTTCCGGCAGTTCCAGCGCGTGAGCGTGAATTACGTCGACCTCGGCCGCCCGCTGCGCTTCCAGGGCCGCTTGCATCTCCTCCAGGTGCCGCCGTTCCTCGTCGGTGAGCTGCTGCTGGCGCTTCTTGGACCGGCGGTTGGCCCGCCAGGCCAGCAGGATCAGCAACAACACCACGAACACCAGGGCGCCGGTCTGGATCAGCTTGGTGTTCTTGGCCGACGCCTCGGCCTTGGCCGCCGCCTCGAGTTCCGCCTTGGCCGCCTCGGCCTGGGTGTTGTTGAACGGCATCGCCGCCACCGCGATGGTGTCGCCCCGGGTCGGGTCGATGCCGGCCGCCGCGGCGACCAGCTGCTGCACCTCGGCCGGGTTGACCGAACCGGCCACCGTGCTGTCCAGCAGCACCGACACGTTGAGCCGCTTGATGCTTCCCGGAGCGGCCCGGCGGACCTCCTCGGTCTCGTTGAAGAGCCGGTTCCGGGTCTCGTTCTTCTGCTGGTACTGCCCGGTGCCGGAGCCGGTGGGCCCCTGAATGTTGTCCGGGCCGAGCACCCCACCCGGGTTGTTGCCCTGACCGGTGTAGACCTCGCTCTGGATGTTCTCCTGCTGGGCCGGCAGCGCCGGGTCGGCGGAGTACTTCTTGGTGCGGGTCTCGGTCTGGTCGAAGTCCAGGATCGGGGTGGTGGTGACCACCGCGTGGCCGGGGCCGACCAGGTTGTCCAGCATCCGTTGCAGGGAGCTGTTCAGCTGGTTCTGGAAGGTCGCCGTCTGCTGGTTGTTGCCGCCGTCCGGGCCGCCGCCACCGACCGCGTTGCCGCCTCCGGTGGAGAGCATCCGCCCGTCCGCGCCGGCCACCGTGACCTGAGTCGGGTCGAGTCCTTCGACGCTCGACGCGACCAGGTGCACGATCGACTGCACCTGCTGCTGGTTGAGCGGGTCGCTGGACTTCGAGGCGACGAGCACCGACGCGGTCGGCTTGGACTGGTCGTCGGAGAAGACATCCTCCTTCGGCATGACCAGGTGCACCGTCGCGGCTTCGACACCGTCGATCGCCTTGATCGTGTTGGACAGCTCGCCCTCCAGCGCCCGCTGGTAGTTGGCGTGCTGCATGAAGTCGCTGGTGGTGATGCCCTGCTGGTCCAGCAGCGAGTAGCCGGTGCCCTCGTCGTTGGGCAGGCCCTCGCCGGAGAGCTGGAGCCGGAGCTGGTTCACCTGGTCGCGTGGCACCAGGATGGTCGCGCCTTCGTTGGCCAGTTCGTACGAGGTGCCGGCCTTCTGCAACGACTCGACGATGGCGCTGGCGTCCTTGGTGGACAGGTTGTTGAAGAGGATCTGGTAGGACGGCTTGGCCGCCCAGACGGCGAAGAAGTATCCGCCGACGGCGAGTGCGAGAACCGCGAAAACGGTGACAGCCTTCTGGCCCGGTGTGAAGGACCTGAAGGTGTCCGTGACGCGGCGTACCGGAGCGGGAAGGCGGTCGGTCATGTCATGCCGTGCCTTTCTGGGCATGTCCTCCTGGCCCTTGCTTCGCTGCGGTGCAGTCGGGTCATTCTGGGCCTATTTGGGCATGCCCTCCCGGCCCTTGCTTCGCTGCGGTGCAGTCGGGTCATGCCTGCATCCTCATGATCTCCTGGAACGCCTCCACGGCCTTGTTCCGGACGGCCATGGTGAGCTGGAGTCCGAGGGACGCCTCGGTGGCGGCCATCGTGTACTGCGCGGGGTCGGCCAGGCGGCCGTCGGCCACCTGTACGGCCAGGTCGCTGGCCTTGTTCTGGGAGGCCTGGACGTTCTCGATCCCCTTGGCGAGCATGCCGGCGAAGTCGCTGTTCGGGCCGGACGCGGGGGCGCTCTCCGAGCTGCCGAGCATGCTGCCGAGCCCGTTGAGCCCGCCGAGACCGATGCCACGTTCGCTGATGCCGCTGATGGCGGAGAAGCCACCGATGGAGCCGATCGGTGAGGTCATGCTGATCACTTCCCGAGGTTGATCGCGGCGGTGTACGACTCTTTAGCCCGGTCCACGACCGAGAGGTTGGCCTGGTAGGAGCGCTGCGCCATCATCAGCTGGGCCATCTGGCTACCCATGTCGATGTCGGGGCGGCGGACGTATCCCTCGGCGTCGGCGAGCGGGTCGTCCGGCGAGTAGGTCAGGATGCCCTCGGCGCTGCCGAACTGGACTCCGGCGACCTCGGCACCGTTGCCGTCCTGGGCGGCGCGCGCCTGGACGTACCGGGCCTGGAAGGCGTTCTCGTTCGTCCGGGTGGTGGTGTTGATGTTGGCCAGGTTGTCGGCGACCGCGTCCAGCCACTTGCGGTAGACGGTGACTCCGGTGCCGGCGACCCCGATGGCGTTGAAGGTGCTCATGCTCAGGCTCCCTTGATCGCTTCGCGGAGGCTGTTGTATTTGCCGTCCAGGGCCCGGATCGCGAGGCTGTACCGCATCGACGTGTCGATGTGCGAGAGCGTCTCCTGGTCGAGGTTGACGTTGTTCCCGTTGAGCCGTGTGGGCTCGAGCGACGTCAGCACGCTCGGGGCCACCCCGGACGGTGACTGTCCCTGGGCGACGGCGCTCTGCAGCGCCTCCTCGAATTCGACCTTACGGGCCCGGTAGCCAGGGGTCTCGACGTTGGCGATGTTGTTGGCGATGGCCTGCTGGCGGGCGGAGAGCCCGGCGACGGCTACGCGGAGTGACTGAGACGCGCGGTCCTCGAACATGAGGTGCCCCCTGAGGCGGTATCCGTTCGGGTCGCCGTTCCGTGGCAGTTCGGTGAGCATCCGTGCTCGTACCCTGCACTTCGGCGTGCTTGCGGATCCGCTGAGTCCCAACCGGTTGCCGGGAGGTTGCACACAAAAAGGCTCTGGGCCTCAAGGGGCCCAGAGCCTTCGTCCTACATCGCGAAATCAAGATAAACCGGACGTTTGACCGCTTCGCCGGTTTCGATTTTGGCGGTGGCCGCCAGTTGCTGGCGATTGGTGGTCAGCCGCCGGGCGATCTCCTCGGCGGCGGCCAGTTGCCGGGTCAGGATCTCGTCGGCCCGGGGCCGGAGTTCCAGCGGCAGAGCACCCAGTCCGGTCGGCGGTTGCCACGGGTTCGCCGGTGGGGTCTCGGCGAGGCGACGTTCGTCGGCGAGCATCGTCTCGACCGCGAGGACGTCCATCTCCAGGTCGTCCAGCGCGGCCGTCCAGGCCGCCCGCCAGTCGAGGCCGTTCGCCGTCGCGGTGCTCATGTCGAGGCCGAGGCTGCTTCGCGCCACGCGTCACGCAGCGGTTCGAGCAGGTTGCGGCAGCTCACCACCCGGTCCGCGTCCTGCCGGATGTTCGCCCCGATCAGCTCGGTCAGCACAAAACCGTACAGGCCGGCCAGACCGGGAGCCCCATCCCAGACGTTCACATCAAGCGTCACCCGCAACTCCAGCACGATCTCCTGTGCGTGGGTGATCTTGTCGTTGGCGGTCTCCCGATCGGCGCTGCGGATCGCCTCCTCGCCCTGCATCAGGTCGAGGATCAGCCGGTCGTACAGCATGATCAGCAGTTTGGCGGGTGACGCCGTGCTGATCGAGTCCTGCAGGTAGCGATCACGGAGATTGGGTGAGCTCATGAGTTTCCCTCAGTCGGTCATGCTCGGAGTCAGAGCCCGGCCAGTTGCCCGGAAAGCCAGTTCCCCTGGTTCTTCAAGTTGCCCAGCGAACTCTCCAGGGCCGCGTACTGCCGTTGCAGCGCCTGTTTCCGGACGGACAGCCGGACGTCCCAGTTGTCGATCTGCTCGTTGAGCGAATCGATCTCGTTCTTCCGGCCGGTGATCACGTTGGTGACGGTCTTCGACTGCTTGTCGCTGAGCGATCGCACCTGGCTGCCGAATGCCATGCCGGCTTCCTGCACCTTCGACGGGTCGTCGGCGTACGCCTTGGCGAACACGTTGGCGTCGAAGGAGAGCTGCCCGTCCCGGCTGAGGGAGACGCCGAGCTGACTGAGCGAACCGAAGTTGACCGTCTCGGTGGTTGTCGTGGTCTTGTCGTAGGACAGGCCGCCGCTGATCATGCTCAGCAGCTCCTGGTTCATCTGCCGGACGGTGAAGTCGCCGGTCAACGGCGAACCGGCGCGCGTGTCCGGGTCGTACGCCGTCTGGGTCTTGATCTCGGTGAGCGCCGCGTTGGCCGCGTCGACGAGCGCTTGCATCTTGTCCGAGATCGCCTTGGAGTCGGAGGTGGCGTCGATCGTGACACCGGTCTCCTCCTTGGAGACCGCGATGGTCACACCAGGCATCAGCGCGCTGAACGTGTTGGAGGTGCTGTTGACCTTGTACTCGGCGGAGGTGCCCGGGTTCATGGTCAGCACCGCGTCCTTGGCGGAGGTGGTCTCCGGCCCGGTGCCGCCGGTGCCACTGTTCTCCAGCCCGATGATCTGGAACCCGTTGGCGGCGCCGGACTTCATGCCGGCGAACTGGACGACACCCTCGTTGCCGGTGGTGGTGACCGGGTAGGCGCGGATGCCGAGGCTGACGCCGTTCGCGTCGGCCGCCGAGTTGACCGCGGCGGTGAGGCTCTCCGCCTTCCGTGGTTCCGGGATGGTGACCTGCACCGGGTCGCCGACCGCGGTGAACTGGTCCACGCCGTTGCCGTCGGTGCTCCAGCTACCCGGCTGGATCGTGATCGTCGACGGGAAGGCGCCCTCGGCGGTGGTGTCCGGCACCTTGAGGACCGTGGTCTGGGACCGGGCCACCGAGGTGACGTCGAACTTGACGCTGCCGGTCAGGCCGGCCAGCCCGCCGGTCGCGGTGGCGGTGACACTCGTCGAGCTGGAGGTCGCCTTGAGCGCCCGCCAGGAACTCAGCGAGCCCATCGAGTCGGCAGCCGACTTGGTGGCCTTGAGCTTGGCGTTCACCGACTGGTACGAGGAGATGACACTCTGGGCGGTCTCGACCTTGGTCTTGAGCTTGGTCTGCGGGGCCGCTTCGACCTGCATCATCTGAGAGATCATCGAGGTGGTGTTGAGACCACTGGAGAGGCCGTCCACGGAGTTTCCCACGGGAACCCACTTTCGTGCCGGGGTGCTGAAATCGGAGTGGGGGCAGCCGGCTGGAAGCCGCCTACCCCCACCTATTCGGTCGTTCGCGTTGCGAATTCAGTTGTTGACGGTCTGTTTATCGGGTTGCTCAGCGGAGCAGCGACAGCACGTTCTGCGAGGCCTGGTTGGCCTGCGACAGCATTGACGTACCGGCCTGGGTCAGGATCTGGTTGCGGGTGAACTGCACCATCTCCTGGGCCATGTCGGTGTCACGGATACGCGACTCCGACGCGGACAGGTTCTCGACCGACACGTTCAGGTTGTTGATCGTGTGCTCGAAGCGGTTCTGGCTGGCACCGAGCTTGGCGCGGTCGTCGGACACCTGCTGGATCGCGGCGTCCAGGACCTCCATGGCCTCGGTCGCGCCGGACTTGCCGCCGGTGGTGGTGGCCAGCTTGGTCAGGTCGAGGCTGTTCAGGCCGAGCGTCTGCGAGTTGACGGCCCGGATGCCGACGGCGAGCGTCTCACCCGAGTTGGCGCCGATCTGGAAGTTGCCCGCGGTGGCCTTGGAGTTCGCCGTGGACGAGCCGCCGATGCCGAGGTCGGCGGCGGTGAAGTCGAAGCCGGTGGTGCCGGAGGCGCTGAACGTGAGGTCACCGGTGGCCTTGTCGACAGTCGCGGCGACCTCGAGAGTGACGTCGCCGTTGCCGGAGTCGCGCAGGGCGTTGGCGATCGCGTCGTTGACCTTCGCGGCGGCGGCCTGCGGAGCGAGCTTGTCGCCCTTCGAGTCGGTCAGCGTGACGTCGGCGATGTTGATGCTGACGGTCTTGCCGCCGAGGCTGGTGATCGTCATACCGGTCGACGCGGCCGGCGAGTTGGAGCTCGGGTAGGGGTTGTTGGGCGGGTTGGCCGGCGTACCGGGGATGGTGGTCCCGGTGTTCGTCGCCGACATGCCGAAGTTGCCGTCGAGCAGCTTCGACTTGCCGAAGGCGGTGGTGTCGCTGACCCGGTCGATCTCGGCGGCCAGCTGGGTGAACTCGGCGTTCGCGGCCTTCTTGGCGCTGTCGTCGAGGGAGGCGTTGTTGGCCTGGACCGCGAGGTCACGCATGCGCTGCAGCATGGAGGTGGTCTCGTTGAGCGCACCTTCAGCGGTCTGCACGACGCTGATCGCGTCCTGCGCGTTGCGAACAGCGACCTTCAGACCACCGGTCTGCGCACGCAGGCCCTCGGAGATCGACAGGCCAGCCGCGTCGTCGGACGCCCGGTTGATGCGGAAACCACTGGAGAGCTTCTCGAGCGACTTCGACATCTGGTTGTCCGTGACGGACAGGTTCCGATAGGCGTTCTGTGCGGCGATGTTCTGGTTGATACGAAGACCCATGGGATGTTTCCTCCTTGATCGGGGTCCTGAACCGGCCCGTCCGTGAGCCGTGGTCGTACGTCAGATCCCATCGGCGGCTTGCCGAGAGGCCATGAGAATTCTCTGAGATTTTTTCGGGCTTTTAGGGCGAACCGGCGAAGTGGCGATCGGGAGAAACCGCTCAGAGGCGCGGCTGAGGTGCCGACCTGTCCGAATGAGCGGGTCTACCGCAAGGGGAGCCCGAAGAGACGTACGACGGAGGACCGGTGAGCCTGACCGATCTGGCCAGTGTCCTCTGGCGCTCTCGCGAGCTGCTGGAGATGCTGCTGTTCAAGCTTGAGGAGGAGCAGCTGCTCCTCGCGTCCAATCGGTCCCGCTGGCTCAGTCACGCCACCCGCGAGGTGGAGGTGGTCCTGGACCAGATCCGGCAGACCGAGGTGATCCGGGCGGCCTACTCGCAGGAGGTCGCGACGGAGCTCGGGCTCCAGCCGGAGGCGTCCCTCGGAGAACTCGCCGACGCGGCACCCGACCCCTGGTCCGACCTCCTGCACCAGCACCGCAAAGCGTTCCTGATGTTGACGGCGGAGATCCGGGCCCTGGCCGACGTCAACCGGGAACTGCTCACCGCCGGTCAACGGGCGGCTCGCGAAACCATGCTCGCGTTCGCCGAGACTGTGGAAACGTACGGACCGCAGGGCCAGACCGTCAGCGGCGCCGTGCGGCGCCCCACCCTGGTTGATGAGGCGATCTGATGGGCAGCACATTCGGCGGACTCAACACGGCGCTCACCTCGCTCTATGCGCAGCGCCGGGGCCTGGACGTCACAGGCCAGAACATCGCGAACGCGAGTACCGAGGGGTACACCCGGCAACGGGTGGTGATGAAATCTCAGAACGCCAACCTCAACCCCGGCATCTACGCCACCACCGACGGGGTCGGGCAGGGCGTCGCGGTCAAGTCGGTCGAGCGGATGAACAACTCGGCACTCGACCAGCGCAGCTTCACCGAGCATGCGAACTCGGCCTACCACAACACCCGGGCCAGCGCGTACACCCTGATCGAGGACGTCTTCGGCGAACCCAGCGACACCGCGTTGCAGGCTCGCATGCAGGACATGTGGGACGGCTGGAACTCGGTGTCGGCCAACCCCGACAAGGCGGCACCCAAGTCGGCGATGCTGGAGCAGGCGGTCACCGTGGCGTCGTCGCTGAACGATGCGTCGGTGTCGCTCGGCAACCAGTACAAGTCGACCCGGGCCGGACTGGACACCACAGTCGGCGAGGTGAACAAGACGGCCGCGTCGATCGCCAAACTGAACCACGAGATCGTGATCGCCACCCAGGCCGGGCTGCAGGCCAACGAACTCCAGGACGAACGGGGCCGGCAGCTCCTCAAACTGTCCGAACTGGCCGGTGCCTCGATGAGTGACCAGCCGAACGGCGCCGTCAACGTGTTCATCGGCAACGCGCCCCTGGTCAGTGAGTTCAACGCCCGTGAGATTCAGATCGCGCCGGGTAGTGCACAACGGATGGAGGACCTGAAGACCACCGAGGTCAACCTCCGGTGGAAGGACATCGGCACGGCGGTCGGGCCGGGCGGCACCATGGGCGCCCAGATGGAGATGGTCGCCCGCGGCGGCACCCTGCAGGAGATGTCCAACAAGCTGGACAAGGTCGCCACCACCCTGGCCAAGGACGTCAACGACGTCCACAACGCGGGCTTCAGCTCCACCGGGGTCACCGGGCTGGACTTCTTCACGTCCGGCGACGACGACCCGATCTCCGCGGCGAACATCGTGGTCAACCAGGACCTGCTGTCCGATGTGAACAAGGTGGCGGTCTCGTCCGGTGACCCGCTCGGGGTCGGCACCGCCACCCGGATCCTGAACGGCAACGTCGCCGACCAGCTCGCCGATCTGGCCGAGTCGAAGAGCGGCGCCGACGTCGAGTACCAGTCGATGATCGGTGACCTCGGGGTGTCGGCGCAGTCGTCGCTGCGCCGCCGGGACATCCAGAACGCGGTCACCGACCAGGTCGACGCCGCGCGGTCCGCCGAGTCCGGGGTCAACCTCGACGAGGAGATGACCAACCTGCTCACGTACCAGCGCGGCTACGAGGCCGCGTCCCGGGTGCTCACCACCATCGACTCGATGCTCGACCAGCTGATCAACCGCACCGGCCTGGTCGGTAGGTAAGGGGAACTCCGATGACCAGCCCACGGGTGACCGAGAGCAGCACCCGCGCCCGGGCCATGCAGGGTCTGCAGCGCAGCCTGAGCCGGACGCAGACCGCACAGGACCAGATCTCCAGCGGCAAACAACTGCACCGCCCGTCGGACTCGCCGACCGGTACGGTCTCCGCGCTCCAGCTCCGGGGCGAGGTCCGGGCCAACAAGAAGTACTCGGCGAACGCCGACGACGCGATGGGCCGGCTCGGCACCGTGCAGGACACCTTGAAGAGCGTGTACGACCAGGTCCAGCGGACCCGGACACTGACTCTGGAGGCGGCCAGCAACGCCGGTGGCAGCACCACGCAGGCGAACATCGCCCGGGCCGAGGAGATCGACGAGATCAAGGGCCTGATGGTCCAGTTCGCGAACGCGAAGTATCTGGGCCGGCCGGTGTTCGGCGGGTACACACCGGACGCTGTCGCCTACGACACCGGTGGTTCGTACTCCGGTGAGGCCGGTGGCGAGACGATGCGGACGATCGGGCCCAACGCACGGATCCGGATCGACGTCCGTGGTCCCGAGGTGTTCGGCGAGGACATGCAGGCCGACGGGACGACGCCCAATGAACAACAGTTGTTCAAGGTTCTCGACTCGCTTTCCACGGCGATGCGGAACGGTGATGCGGACGGGATTCAGACCGGTCTGCAAAACCTTGATAAAGCCACTGAAATCCTGAACTCCACCCTTTCGGACGTAGGTGCCCGATACAATCGGGTTACACAGATGAAGCAGTCCGCAGAGGACCGCTTGATGTCCGTGTCGTCGCAGCTGTCCGATATCGAGGATGTCGACCTGCCAAAGGCGATCATGGAATTGCAAATGCAGCAGACCTCGTATCAGGCCGCCCTGGCCGCCACGGCCAAGGTGATCCAGCCCTCGCTCATCGATTTCCTGAGGTGACCATGACTACTCGCACCGCATCCCGACCGATTGAGGCCTCGATGACCGACCCGTCGCTGGGGCTGCCGACCATCTCGATGGCCGTGCCCATGCCCGGGTTCCCGGCGCACCGGGAGTTCGTATTGGTGCGTCTCAACGACGACGGTCTGCTCTACGCGCTCACGTCCACCGAGGACCCGGAGCTCCGGTTCCTGGTGGCGCCGCCGGAGCCGTTCTTCCCGGACTACGCACCGGAGATCGAGAACGTGGTCTTCTCCGCCCTGAACACCAAGGACCCGGACCGGCTGCTGCTTCTCGCGGTGATCACCGCGAGTGAGCACGAGACGACCGCGAACCTGCTCGCCCCGATCGTGGTCGACCGCGACAGCATGCGGGCCATGCAGGTCGTCCTCAACGGTTCGAACTATCCGGTCCGGGCGATCCTCAATCGGAACTTCTGATCCTCGCTTGCTCCAGGCGCGGTCGCGATCAACGGCGGCCGCGCCTTCGTCATGTCTGTAGTCCCACGGTTGGAGGGCACCGATGCTGGTATTGACCCGGCGGGCCGGCGAGAGCGTGATGATCGGCGACGACGTCGTCATCACGGTCCTCGAGGCACGCGGCGACGTCATCCGGCTGGGCATCCAGGCCCCCCGGGACGTGCAGGTGCACCGGGAGGAGGTCTACCGCGAGTTGCAGGAGGCCAACCGGTCGGCGGCCTCACCCGGCGCGGACGCCGTCGACGCGCTCACCCGGATGCTGGACCAGCCCGACAAGAGCGGATAGCGCGCACCTGTCTTGCACCGGCGGCTGACCCGGGAGACAACGCCCGGCGCGGATCCTCGACATCGAGCGGGAGAATCCCGTCTCTTTCAGCCGGGGAGTCGACGTGGGCGCAGAGCGCGAATCAGTCATCGGTGGCGGTGCGGTCGGTACCGCCAGCGCGCTCGACCTCTCGGTGGACGCGCACGTGCACACCGGGTTCTCGGCGGGCCGGGACGCGGTCGGCGTGGTGGTGTCGGCGGCCGACCAGGCCGGTCTGCGGGCGCTCACCTTCGCGGACCAGGCCGGTCCGGACACCAACTGGCTGCCGGCGTATGCCGATGCGGTACGCCGGGCCCGGCACCGCACCGAGATGACCCTGCGGGTGGCCGTCGAGGTCGAGGTGATCCGCCCGGACGGCTGGCTGGCTCTGCCGGCCGATCTGGCTCCGCTGGACGCCCTGTCGGTGGCGGTCTCCGCTCTGCCGGCCGGCGGCGACCTGCTCGCCGCGCGAGATGTCCGGGACCGCCTGGACGCCGGCCTGATGACCGCCGCTCAGGTGGCGGAGATGCTGGTGGCGGCCACGATCAAGGGCCTGGAACGAGCTTCCCGGTACGCCCCAGCGCAGTTGGCCCGCCCGCTGGCGTTGCTCGGTCAGGCCGGTATCGACGACTCGGCGGTCACTCCGGCCCTGATTGCGGAACTCGCCTCGGCCTGCCGCACCACCGGTTCACTGGTGGAGGTCAGTGAGGCCTGGCGCAGTCCGTCGGCGCGGGTGGTGGAGATGCTGCTGGATGCCGCTGTGACAGTGGTGCCGGCGAGTGACGCCCGCTACGCCGCCGAGGTGGGGCGCTGGCACTACCTGCGAAGGGTCTGAGCAGAACAGCGAAACCGAACACGATATGCAGTGGTCTACGTACTCTCTGTGATGCCAGCACTTCAGCATGGGAGAGTTGCGATGAGCATGGTTCAGCAGGCTATCGAAATCACCGCACCGGTCCACACGGTGTACGAGCAACTCGCGGCGTTCGAGAACTACCCCCGGTTCATGACCGGCGTGCGGCAGGTGACGGCGATCGGTGCCGACCAGACCCACTGGATCATGGATGTCGACGGGAAGCGCCGTGAGTTCGACGCCCAGATCATCGAGCGGTCACTGGACGAGCGCGTCTCCTGGTCGACCATGGAGGGCCCGCTGCTCGCCGAGACGATCACGCTGCGTCCCATGGGGGAGAGCAAGACCCAGATCGTCGCCCAGCTCGAAGCCGACATCGCCTTCCTGATGCCCAGCGACCGGCACGGGCAGGAGTCGCTGAACCGCCGGCTCAAGGCCGACCTCACCACCTTCAAGGGGTTGGTGGAGAGCGGTGTGCTCGGTGGCCGCCCGATCCCGCACGCCGGCGCCAGCAGCAAACAGATGGCCGGTCTGCTGCCCGGGGCCAGCATGGACGCTCCGTCACCGGCGACGGTGGCCGCGCGTATCCGCAACCGGACCGGTCCCGCGCCCAAGCCGGGTGCCGGCTGGGATAACGGCGCCGCCGGCACCGCCCCGATGGGTGGGCGCACCACCGGCGGCGACGATTGGGGCAACGGCATGATCAACGAAGAAGAGCGCGGCTGACCGAGAATCCTTCGAGCCCGGGACGCCTACGCGTTCCGGGCTCCCGGCTTCTCCGCGTCCTCCATCGTCACCAGTAGGCACGCCCCCTGCGGTGAGGCGTGCTCGTAGTGCACCGTTCCGCCGTTCGCCTCGACCAGGTGCCGCACGATGAACAGTCCGAGCCCGGCACCCCTGATGAACCGCCCGAACAGGTTCGGCAGCACGTCCTCCGGAATCCCGTTGCCGCTGTCCTGCACCACCAGCCGGACGGTCTGGTCCGGCAGCCGTTCGCCGCGGATCCGAACCGGTGGCGCCCCGTGGGTCAGCGCGTTCTTCAGCAGGTTCTCCACCACCACGGCGAGGTGCCCGCGGTCGGCCAGGGCGGCGAGTTCCTCGTCGATGTCGACTGTCACGTCGGCGGCGCCGGCCACCGACTCGCGTACCGCGGCTACCGTCTCCAGCAGCGGCACCGGCACCCGGCGTGCGGTGACGGTGCCGGTGTCCAGCCGGAACAGCAGCTGGAGGTCGTTCATCATCTTGATCAGCCGGCGGGTGTTCTTGTCGATCTTCGTGGCCAGCTCCAGCCGGATGTCGTCCGGCAGGTCCGCCCAGTCGTCGCAGAGCAGTTCGGCGAGGCTGGCGATCGAGCTGATCGGCTGTGCCACGTCGTGGGTCAGCATCGAGGTCAGGTCGTTCTTGAAGGCCAGGGCGGCGGCCAGGTCGGCGTTGCCGCGTTCCAGTTCCGCCGCGTGTGCGGTGAGTGCCACCTCGGCCTGCTTGCGCTCGGCGATGTCGACATAGGTGGCGACGTATCCGCGGGGCGCCCCGGCCGCATCCGGGATGGCCGCCATGGTGGCCAGCACCGGCACGTCGGTGCCGTCGGCCCGGGGCAGCAGCCAGTCGCCGCCGGTACCCGGCGGGGGCAGCGGTGGCGACTCGTCGGGTGGATCCTGATGGCCGGTGAGTTCCCGCCAGCGGCGGTTCACGTCGATCACCCGGTAGTTGGCGTCGAGGACCATCACCGCTTCGTTCATCGACTGGAGCAGGGTCTCGGCGAACTCCTGCCGGTCCCGTAACTCCGTCACCAGGTGCTGTTGCCGCCGGTCGGCGTCGTCGAGGCTGCGGACCAGATAGCCGAGGACGGCCAGCAGTGCCAGCGCCGCGAGGATCACGCCGGTGCTCACCGCGGCGACCGGGCGGCTCGCTCCGGATCGCGCGGCGAAGGCGCTGACCACTGCGGCGACCACCGGGGTGGCGATCAGGGCGGGGGCCAGCCGGCGCACTGACACCCGCGGTCCGGTCCGGTCCGTGGTGTGTGGCGGGCCGTTCTCCGGGCGGGCCAGGATGGTGCCGATGGTGAGGGCCAGCAGCGGGGCGGCCAGGTGGACCGGCATCACCTCGTCGGGGCCTCGGCCGTTCGGGAAGGCCGGCTCTAAGAGCCGGGGCACCAGGGCGACCAGGTCGATGATCGCGGCGCCCAGCAGGAGCGGATCGGCGACCCGGTAGGCGACACCGTCGCGAACCGGCAGCCGGAGATCGAGACAGGCCAGGGCCAGCCCGGTCAGCACGGTGGCGAGCGCGCTTGCCGGATGCTGGACCATGGTGGCGGCACCCACGCCCGCGGTGATCAGCGCGAAGAGCGCCGCCGCTGCGGACCGGAGCCGGGTGCCTCCGGCCGGCAGCACCTGGAGGACCAGGGCGATCCCGGCCGGGATCAGGGCGATCGCCGGACCACGGCTGAGATCCGCCGTGGTGAGTGGGGCGATGGACGTGTGCAGTGCGCCGAAGACGGCGACGGTGGCTCCGGCGCACCCGGCGATCAGCCGGGACAGTCTGCCCACGTCATGCGCCGCGATATGCACAAATACCCCCAAGACGTGAGGGAAAGAGCATATCGCGGGCTATCCCGGTGAGCGGTTACTTGCCCGCCCAGTCGAAACCGTCCTCGATGCGGATCTTGCTGGCGATCTTCGCGATGTCGGCGCGGTGCCGGTTCGCGTGGTGACCACAGAACGCCAGGTCTCCACCGCTGTTCAAGACGACCTCCAGCTTGGCGGCCGCCCCACAACGATCGCAGCGGTCGGTCAGCTCGCCGACGGTGTCGATCTCGGGCGACAGCAGTGCGGTCATATCGCTCTCCTCGTTGCTCGGGTGGCGGTGCAGCGTTCCTGACAGCGAGAAGTTCGGCCCCCGGCACGGTCGGCTTAGAGGTTCCCCCTGTGACGAGTCCGATCTTCGCGGGAAGTGTTTCCTACCCCACACCCGATATGCCCTCGGGTTCCTTTGTCGGCCAACCGCCCCATGCCGGGTCCCGGCGGCGGATAGCGTGAGGGCGTCCCCGGCCAGAGGAGGACCGACATGTCCGAGGCGCCGGTCGCCGAGAAACCGACAGTCCTGATAGTGGACGACGAAGAGGATCTGCGCGACATCATGC
Organism: Actinoplanes sp.; assembly: GCA_035562875.1. Classification (GTDB taxonomy): domain Bacteria; phylum Actinomycetota; class Actinomycetes; order Mycobacteriales; family Micromonosporaceae; genus Actinoplanes. The sequence continues at coordinate 28,367 of DATMVU010000830.1, forward strand.
GCCGGATGCTGGAACGCCGCGGCGGATTCGTGACGCTGGCGGCAGGGGAGGAGAACGAGGCGCTCGCCGTCGCCCGGGACCACTCCGGGCCCATCGACGCCCTGATCGCCGACCTGACCCTGCCCGGTGCCTCCGGTGGTGATCTCGCCAGACAGATCCGCGGCCTGCGACCCGGTATCGCCGTCGTCTTCGTCTCCGGCCTGCCCAAGGACATCGCCGTCGGTAAGGGCCAGATCGTGGACGAGGACATCCTGGTGAAGAAGCCGTTCACCTCGGACGCCCTGCTGGAGGCCCTGCGCGAGGCCCTGGAGCAGCGCCGGCGAGACGAGGACGGCTAGACCGGCCAGGGCACCGTCAGTTCACCGAGCCGCCAGCGGGCCGGGCCGTCGAGCACCGTCCGGCCCTCGTCGCGCAGTCGACGCACGGTGGCCAGCCAGCGTTGCCGCGGCCCGAACGGGGTGGCTTCGGTCTCCCATGCCCGGATCAGCGCCTGCAACAGGTCGTGCACCGGATGACCGGGCACGTTGTGGTGGATCAGCGCTTTCGGCAGCCGCTCCGCGAAGATCGCCGGATGCTCCAGCACCGGCAGCCGGGCGGAGAGAGTCAACGTCAGCGGCCGGCCGTTCTCGATCACCGCCCAGGTGGCGATCCGGCCCAGCTCGTCAGAGGTCCCCTCGATCAGCAGGGCGCCGGTCGCGGTCATCGCCCGCCAGGCCGCTGCCACCTCCTCCTCGGAGTACTGGCGCAGCACGTTGAACGCGCGCACCACCACCGGGGTGAGCCCGGCCAGCTCGAAACCGCCGCGCCGGAACTCCAGCCACGGCGGATCGGCGAACGGCAGCGCGTCGCTCACCCGTACCGGATCGATCTCCAGACCGGCGACCGCGACGTCCGGGCGGACCGCTGCCGCCAGCCGGCCCCGCAGTTCCACAGCCGTCACCGGTGTGGCCCCGTAGCCCAGATCGACGACGAGCGGCTGCGCCGCCCCGATCAAGAGCGGACCGCAGCGGTACGCGATGAAGTTGTCGACTCTGCGCAGCCGGTTGGGATTGGTCGTGCCCCGGGTGATCGCGCCGACGGGTTTCACCGCTCTACCGTTCCCGGTGCACCTTGTGCTGGGCGGCCTGGGCGATCGGCCGCACCACCAGCCGGTCGACGTTGACGTGCTGCGGACGGGTGGCGGTCCACGCGATGCAGTCCGCGATGTCCTCGGCCACCAACGGCTCCTTGACCCCGTCGTACACCGCGTCGGTCTTGTCCTGGTCGCCGCCGAGCCGGTTGAGGGTGAACTCGTCGGTCCGCACCATGCCCGGGTCGATCTCGATCACCCGCACCGGCTTACCGGCCAGCTCCAGCCGCAGCGTCCCCACCAGGGCGGTCACCCCGTGCTTGGCCGCGACGTAACCGCCACCGCCCTCGTACGGCGTGAAGGCGGCGGTGGAGCCGACCGTCACGATCGTCCCCGCGCCGCTCGCCTCCAGGGCCGGCAGCAGAGCCTTCGTCACCCGTAGCACACCGAGCACGTTGACGTCGAACATCCACTGCCAGTCCTCGACCGAGCCCTCGGCGACCGGGTCGACGCCCCGTGCCCCACCGGCGTTGTTGACCAGCACGGTGACCGGCGCACCCAGCCCGGCCACCGTCTCGGCCAGCCGGGTGACCGACTCGTCCGAGGTGACGTCGCACTCGACCGCCGTGGCGTTCGCGCCGATCTCCTCGACCAGCTCCTTCAGCCGATCCGTCCGGCGGGCGGCGACCACGACGTGGAAACCCTCCCGGGCCAGACGGCGGGCGGTGGCCGCGCCGATCCCGCTGGACGCACCGGTGACCACTGCGATGTTCTGCATGCCTCGATTCTTTCGCACCGGCCGCTTCCGATCGCGGACTCCATGACCTGGATCACGCCGGGTCGTCTGAGTGGTGGCACGACGACCGCCGATGAGGAAGATGAAGCTTGGCGCAACAAGTTCTCAGGTCCGACACGAGTGGGGAGTCCCGAGTGGCTGAAGTACGGTCCGACGACCGGTGGCCGACTCCTCGCCGGATAGCGACGCTGTCGGTGCACACCTCGCCCCTGGAACAACCGGGCACCGGGGATGCCGGCGGGATGAACGTGTACATCGTCGAGATCGCGAAACGGCTCGCCGAGCGGAACGTCGAGGTGGAGATCTTCACCCGGGCCACCGCCAGTGACCTGCCGCCGGTCGTCGAGATGGCGCCCGGGGTGCACGTCCGGCACGTGACGGCGGGCCCGTTCGAGGGCCTGGCCAAGGAGGAGCTGCCCGCCCAGCTCTGCGCGTTCACCCACGGCGTGCTGCGGGCCGAGGCGGCGCATCCGCCGGGCCACTACGACCTGGTGCACTCGCACTACTGGCTCTCCGGCCAGGTCGGCTGGCTGGCCCGGGAGCGCTGGGGGGTGCCGCACGTGCACACCGCACACACGCTGGCCAAGGTGAAGAACAGGTTCATCGCCGCCGGTGACCGTCCGGAGCCGAAGGCCCGGGTGATCGGTGAGGAGCAGGTGATCGCCGCCTCCGACCGGCTGGTGGCGAACACCGCGTTCGAGGCTCAGGACCTGATCGGTCACTACGGCGCCGACCCGGCGGTGGTCAGTGTCGTGCCGCCCGGTGTCGACCTGCGGCGGTTCCGTCCCGGTGCCGCCGACCGGGCCCGGTTCGGCCTGCCGGAGCACGGCCGGATCGTGGCCTTCGTCGGCCGGATCCAGCCGCTCAAGGCGCCCGACGTGCTGATCGCCGCGCTCGCCGAGATGCGGGCCGCCGACTCCGGGACGACAGTGGTGATCTGCGGCGGGCCGAGCGGCAGCGGTCTGGACCGGCCGTCCTCGCTGATCGATCTGGCCGCCTCGCTCGGGGTCTCCGACTCGGTGGTGTTCCTGCCTCCGCAGACCGGTGACGACCTGGCCGCCCTCTACCGGGCCGCCGACCTGGTCGCGGTGCCCTCCTACAACGAGTCGTTCGGGCTGGTCGCGCTGGAGGCGCAGGCCTGCGGCACGCCGGTGGTCGCGGCCGCCGTCGGTGGTCTGGTCACCGCGGTCCGGGACGGGATCAGCGGTGTGCTCGTTGACGGGCACAACCCGCGGGACTGGGCGACGGTGCTGGACCGGCTGCTCGACGCCCCCGGCCGGCGGCACCGGATGGCCGCCGGAGCTGTCGCGCACGCCTCGCAGTTCTCCTGGGACCGGACTGCCGAGACGCTGCTGGGGGTCTACCGTGACGCGATGAGTGAGCACCGGGCGCTGATCACGGCGCGGGTCGAGGGAGTGTCGTGCGGATGGTGACGGAGCTGATCGAGCAGGCGCTCACCGACCGTGAGCTGGACTGGGAGGCGACCGGGGACAGTTCCTGGGTGGTCACCCTGCCGGGCACCCACAAGCTGAAGACCGCCTGCAACCTGATCGCCGGTGAGCACGCGCTGCGGATCGAGGCGTTCGTGATGCGCCGGCCCGACGAGCGGCACGAGGATCTGTGGGCCTGGTTGCTGCGCCGCAACGCGCGGATGTACGGCGTCGCCTTCTCGATCGACGCGGCCGGTGACGTCTACCTGACCGGCCGGGTCTCGCTGAAGAGTCTGGACGCCGACGAGCTGGACCGGATCCTCGGTTCGGTGCTGACCTACGCTGACGAGTCGTTCGACAGGATGCTGGAGATAGGTTTCGGGTCGTCGATCCGCCGGGAGTGGGAGTGGCGGGTCAAGCGCGGTGAATCGACGGCGAACCTGGAGGCTTTCCGGCACCTGGTTGATCCGTCCTGATCTCTTTCGATTCAGGCCCGAGCACGAGTTTGTTGCCTATCGATGTATGGGCTGTTGCGATCCTGGGTACTGACGGAAATCTGGGGATACCCTGGGCGACTATTCCCGGCCGCCGTTGTTACTCAACGGTAAGAGTCGTGATTTCTTCGGTCACCACAAACCCATCCGACATCCGTACAAACCCAGACGAGTGATTGGCGGATCCTCCGATCGGTTGGTTGTTCGGCAATGTGACGGTTGAGACAGATGTCGACACGAAATCGGGTTGTGAGGCTTGACTGCCCCAACTAGCGTGGTCGATGGACGCCGAACCGTTAGTTCGGGGAACGGGTCGATCAGCAATGATCGCCGCGGTCCGGCGTTTGGGGACGGGTGGCATGAGCCGTTGGGGGACGGCGCGACCCGAGACCGGCGGTTAGTGCGGGCGGCGCCTATGGGGATGGGTGTCGTCCGCCGCCGCCGGCGCTTTTTTATCTCGCCTCTGCCAGCTCCTGCTCCCGCAGTTGAGCCGCACGCCGCACTCGTGCCGGACCGGCCAGCACCTGGCCCACCGCCACCAGCACACAGATGCCGAAGCAGGACGCCCACAGCACGACGTCACCGGTCGTCTGGAGTGCGAGGCCGCCGCAGATCGGCGCCAGCGCCGACCCGGCCTGCCAGGAGAGCGAGTTGAGTCCCTGGTACCGCCCTCGCAGCGCGGTCGGGGCGAGCGCGGCGATGGTGGCCGCGTTGCTGGGGGACTGGAGCATCTCGCCGAGCGTCCAGATCACCACGGTGCCGGCGAGCGCCAGAGCCGATCCGGCGACGCCGACCAGACCGAAGCCCGCGCCGACCAGCAGGGCACCCACCGCGAGCACCCGGGCGCTGTCCCGCCCCTGGATGAGCCGTGGCACGAAGAGCTGGCCGCACACGATCAGCACCCCGTTCACCGCGATGACGGTGCCGTACTCGGCGGCCGAGAACCCGTCGGCGATCATCGAGAGCGACAGTGTCGATCCGTGCTGGAAGATCACCAGCACGGTGAGGAAGTTGAGCCCGACGAAGGTCAGGAAGACCCGGTCCCGCCACGCCGAACCGATCCCGCGACCGGTCGGCGCCACCGCTGCGATCGCTCCCGACGGGCTGGCCGGCTTGGTCTCGGCCAGGAAGACCAGGCTGATCACCGCGGTGATCAGGGTGCTGGCGGAGTCGACCACGAAGAGGATCAGGTAGTCCACCTGGGCGGCCAGGCCGGCACAGACGGCGGCCAGCGCGAAGCCCAGGTTGATCGCCCAGTAGTTGAGCGAGAAGGCCCGGACCCGGTCGACCTCCGGCACCACGTCGATCATCATGGCCCCGAACGCGGGCCGGGCACCCTCGGCGAACAGGCCCAGGGCGAAGGCCGCGATCAAAATCTGCGGGTACGTGTGAGCCAGGCCCAGCCCGAGCATCAGTGCCGAGGCGCCGAACTGGGCGATCAGCAGCGTCGGCCGGCGGCCCCAGCGGTCGGACAGCACCCCGCCGGTCATCGTGCCGATCGCGCCGCCCACCCCGTAGACCCCGAGGATCAGGCCGGCCTGGCTCTGCGAGAAGCCCCGGTCGCTGGTCAGGTAGATGCTCAGGAAGAGGACGACGAACGAGCCCACCCGGTTGATCAGCGTCCCGGCCCAGAGGAACCAGAACTGTCGCGGCAGCCCTCCCGCGGTCTGTCGCAGCCAGCCTCGCACGCCGAACCTCCCGGTAAGTGTTGATCGAGACTCATTCCCTTACATGCCGGGCTCCGGCGCAACCGAGTTTCGGTGTGGCGGCGGACACGTGACGGGTGGCCCTACGCGCCGTCCGGCCTCGGGGGAAGATGTGTTCATGACTGGAACCCTGGTGCTGCTGCGGCACGGCAACAGCGAGTGGAACGCCAAGAACCTCTTCACCGGCTGGGTCGACGTCGACCTGGACGCCAAGGGTGAGGCTGAGGCCCGGCGCGGCGGCGAGCTTCTCAAGGAGCAGGGGGTGCTGCCCGACGTGGTGCACACCAGCCTTCTGCGCCGCGCGATCCGCACCAGCGAGATCGCACTGCACATCACCGACCGGCACTGGATCCCGGTGAAGCGTCACTGGCGCCTCAACGAGCGCCACTACGGTGCCCTGCAGGGCAAGGACAAGAAGCAGACCCTGGAGACGTACGGCGAGGAGCAGTTCATGCTGTGGCGCCGTTCGTACGACGTGCCCCCGCCCCCGATCGAGGCCGGCTCGGAGTTCGCCCAGGACGGCGACCCGCGGTACGCGGCGCTGGCCCCGGAGACCCTGCCGACGGCGGAGTGCCTGAAGGACGTGCTGGTGCGGGCGCTGCCGTACTGGTACGACGCGATCGTCCCCGACCTGCGGGCCGGTAAGACGGTGCTGGTGGCGGCGCACGGCAACTCGCTGCGGGCCATCGTCAAGCACCTGGACGACGTCTCCGACGAGGCGATCGCCGGCCTGAACATCCCGACCGGCATCCCGCTGCGCTATGACCTGGACGAGAACCTGCGCCCGATCACCAAGGGCGGCACGTACCTCGACCCGGTCGCCGCGAAGGAGGCCGCCGCGGCGGTCGCCAAC